>JAFWHT010000004.1 GCA_017511965.1 Candidatus Saccharimonadota bacterium | reverse complement strand
TGAGGTGGTAGTGGCCACATTTACGGCTGTGCTAGTTCGAGTCTAGTCAGGCGCACCATTCATAATAAGGAGCTGATTTCGTGTGGTTTTTCCCCTGTAAAATCGTAGTAAAAACCTCGCTATAATCGGCTTCTATTTTTTTCGCCGATTTTTGAATTTTTTTTAGCCACGGATAGGGGTCAACCTTGATGATTCGCTTGGTTAACACCTTACCATTTTTGCAGTAACGGTCGAAACATTCTTCGAGATATGCTTGTGGTCCGATGGATTGTAATATGTCGCGATATTCGCCATCGCAAGCACCTTCTTCGAGCTTTCTGCTTGGGTCGGACAGTGTTTCTAGGGTTCTTCCGATGATTTCATACCAGTTGCGACTACGTTGCTGAGCTTCCACTCTAGAATTTTCTAATTCGTCAATGGCTTTGTCGAGTTTTTCTCGGCGACTATTATAATCTTCTGGGGTCATAATGATACCGAGACTGCCCCTGTTTAGGAACGTATCGAGCAGCTTATCGCGTTGCGTCTTTAGTTCTTTTATAGAGGCATTCTGACTATGCTCGATTTGATTACGTTCATAAATTTCTTCGTCCTTAAGACTTTGAAAAATTTCCAGTGCCCAATCGTATAGTGGCTGGCTAATTGTGTAGGAGTCGAACATTTCTTCGATCTGCCGGAATGCCTGCTTCTCGCTAATTCCGCCGTGCAGATGACATTTATTCTGCGAGTTGTGATTATTGTTATTGCAAGCATAATGCGTATACACTTTAATTGAGCCGTCCGCCATTTTCTTCGGATGGTCACCGCCACCAATTCCGCAACCGCAACTAGAACAAATCATAGTCCCTTTGAGCTGAAACTTCTTAGCCCTACAAAACACTCTCGGCTTGTAGCCATTATTCCTAGAATATTTACGTTTAATTTGCTGGTTATGGCGGTATTCGTCTTCTGAAATCATAGCGATGTCGTACCATTCAGCTTTATGCCATTCTCTGGTTTCAGGATCCTCTGTATAGCCACAATAAAAAGGGCTTTCTAAGATATAATGCACTCCGCCCAGTGTGATAGGTTTTCTGTTGCGGCGCGAACGAAAACCCCATTCATCTAGCATTTGTTTAATTTCTACTGGACTATATTTGCCAGTACCAAAGGCCTTGAGGGCTTTTTGGATTAAGACATAACGACTCCCATCGGCTCCATCAGGAACGGAGAGGTCTTTGACCACGATGGATTTTTTCTTGTTATCCTCGTCATTCCAATTTTTATAACCTGCGGCTGCCCAGCCATTGCATCGTCCTCGACGGTTGTTTTCAAGCATACTATTTTCTACGCGTTCAGATAGAGAAACTGAATATTGAGCCGCCATACAACCCTGCAAAGCTAACGCCAAGTTGCCACTACGTGGGAGATACGTACCGTCAGAAGCATGGATCTTTTGGATGATACTTTGCGATAAATCCCATTGAAGTTGGGCGCTATCGATAGGGTTGCGTGATAGACGGTCGACATGGTAGCAAATAATTGCATTGGCCTTACCAGACTCAATCATGCTCATCATTTTATAAAACTCTGGTCGATTGTTTGGTTTTGCAGCCGAACGTTCTTCGTCAAACATGGCAACGATTTTATAACCAAACTGCTTTGCAGTCTTCTCAATCCACGTCTTCTGGTCTCGGATTGAGAAGATTTGATGTTTATCGTCCTCGGTTGACTTACGCATATAGGCTACGAATCGTAAGTCCTTGTCATCGATAACTTGCTTTTTACGTTTAACTTGCTTTCTTGACATATTGTTTCCTCCAATAAGCTTAATTATTTTAAAAATCTGCAAAAATATAAAGGTAGTTTCGCTAGAATGGTAAGTCGAACATCCCAAGAGTTGATGGGTCGACTGGGACACCTTTTTCCTCGCATTCAGCAATATAGGCAGCTTTCTTTCGCTTCTTCTCATTTCTTTCGGCAATTTCTCTGCGACGCAAGCTTTCCGCTTCTTCTCGTGCCTTAATCTCTGCGATTTCTCGTTTTCGCTGTTCGCGTTCTTCTCGCTTTTTTCTAATCTCGAAACGGGCTTCGGTATCCGGCAACATACCGTACGTGTAGGTACTATGCAGCCATTCGTGGGTTTCTTTTGCAATGTTAGTGGCTAAATCTTTTGGCACGCTCAATCCTTCTTTCATGCCTAATGCTACTAAAGCCCCCTCGTCAAACGTTCGTAAGTGCGGCTCATCTGACTCGTCAAAATCTACAATCATATGATTGATCGTGTAAATTGAGGCTTCCGCTAAATTTCTAACGGTATAGCCCATTTCTCTAAAAGTAGGTCCATCTGGAGTTCTCATATCTAAGACTTCCTTGCAGGCTCTACAGCACGGTAGCTGCGTATTTACGATGAAAAAGTTACGTTCAGTTTGCTTTGGCGGAATAACAATTAATCCCATTGCCTTAAAATCTGCGATATTTTTCCGCAAACAAACACTTGTTGACCTCGGATTACTTGGCCAATATGGGCTTCTACATAAATGCTTGAAACCTCTTGGTGCCGATGTCGATTCGGCTGCCTTCAACGCTAGGTCGAGTAGGTCGCCCGCCGTTCCACCCCAAACGTCTCTATTTTGCATAATCCACTCTACAACTTCAGCTAAAGGATTTGCGTATAGCGCTTCAGTGTGTTGAATCTTTTCAACTTTTGAGTAAGCATTCATAAACGCTTCACCGTCTACGATTTTTCTCATCATAGAGCTATCACCATTCTGTTCAGGAAGTTTTTTCGCTTCCGCCTCTAACGCTTCACATACCGCATACCCCCAACGTGCGAATGCGCCCATTCTTGGCCACTCGGTTCTAGTAATTGTCGGATAAATAGCTATTGCCTTAGATAATAAATCGAACATAGCGCCGAGCAGACGCGGTCTCGCTCTAGAGAATTTCTCGCGCAATTCGTCGTCCGTGATACGCTTCTCAATCGGCGACAATTCAATCGGAATAGCTCTGTTTAACAAGTCAGACTGAGTAATAATCTGAGAAATGCCGTTGACGATGATAGGACGAATCGCTTCAAACACAATATATTCATTCGTCTTATATAGCTTACGAATACGCACACCTGTTCCGGTTGCTAGACGACAAAATTGGTCTGCGACGGAGTTCTTCATAGACGACAAATTGTCGAACGACATGACGGAGCTGGTCAGCGCAAGCTTGTTCAGCTCGTCTACGCTGATGATTGGTGGCATACTTGGCGGAGTAGTGGGGTCCATTAGCATTTTGAGCGTTTTAGTGCACTCGGATTTACCACTTCCTGCTGGACCAGAGATAGCTAGAATCGGCTTATTAGTGCCAGGTATCAATGAGGCAACTAAGAAAGCAATCAGGAGCAGTTTATCTTGGTCATTCTTAACGTTAATATATTCGAAAAGCTCCCAAATACTACCACCTTTTTCGGGAAAGACCTGTTCCTGTTGAGAATAGTTCCTCATAAATAAGATTGGTGGCTGATGGACGATTGTCCAGCCCTTTGGGGTAATTTTAATCGCACCAGAACCCAAATCATACCATATATTGCCATCATCATCTTTGGCGGTTCGAAGTTCCAAACACACATTTCCTAAACCGCGCACCTTAGCATATCCTCGGAGACTATCAATAATGTTCTTGGGCTCATCACGGATTAAAACCGTATTATTGAAGTTATCCATAACGTAGCCCAAGAGCCAGTCGGTAGCATCCTGAGAATCGAGTTCGTAGACTTTCGTACCATCGCCGTTCGGAGCAATATACGGATCTTTATTCTGGTCCACAAACAATCTAATCTTCTTGTCGGTCACAATTTTTTCGACAATTTGTCCAACGTATGTGCCGTTATTATTACGTTTTCTTCCCATATTATTTTTCCTCCTGATTAGTAATAGTTGCTCGACGCTCCTTGCAAGCGACGAATTTAATGATATTGACGGCTGCAGTATAGAGCTCGTCAAAAGAATTGATTTGGATGCCTTGAGCCGACAACAGCTCGTTAAGCTTTGGTAGACCTTTACTAATAGCAGGACTTGCCTTAGCCGACATCTCGAACAGAGAAGACTGTCCACCTGATTTATTGTTCCCGAAAGAACATTGACCGTCCACCACCTCGTAAGTTTTAGAGTCGGACTGATTACATTGTTTTTTGAGCATAAAAATTACACCTCCATATGCTCCGCGTCAAAAAGTAGCGGGATGGGTACTACCTAAACACGTTTAGTTGCTATCTAAGCAGATGGTGTAGACGTCAGGTTTCGTAGTCTCTCCACTCTAATCGCTTGGGTAGAGCTGAACCTTATATCCCCACAACATCCTCTGTAATCGAGCCGACTCCATTCGTCGGACAAGAGCTTAATCCATCCTTAAGCTTTAACTCAACTCCTTTCGTTGAGCCAGTAATACGATTATACCAGCAGAAGAATAATAAGTAAAATTCATAGAGCATTACCGTTTTAGCGTTTTAGCGTTAACACGGAAAAACGGAAAATTGCTTTACATTTTTCATATTTAGGCGCAAAATTTTTGTTTAATTATGAAAGCACCGAAAACCATTACGATTATGAAATATCTCGGTACCGACGGCGAGCACCATTTTGAGATTATTGACGACCTGCAATTTCCGAATCTTGAAGACGGGCTTAATTATCTCGCTAGGTTGGAGCGTCAACTTTGGGCTAATGGCGAGATTGTAGAGCATTTATGGACTAGAACTTCTAGTCGTTGCGAGGCGGTTTAGGTGCGACTCTTAGACTACGAATGCCAGACTACCTTTTGGGAGGACTTCTCTATTGCTGATAGGTTTGGACTAGGCTCCGTTCGAGATACTTATAACAGAGCTAGAGCCGAGTGGGGCGACGATCGTGTATATGGCACCGAACTTTCAATGGTACTTAATCATAAATGTTGGTATTATTACGAGCGAAACAAAACCCTAAGCAAACTATATTCTGACCTTTGGACTGAGTACCACGATTACGTGCTTGATAACTGGGAAGGAAAGGATTTGCAGTATTATCTACAAATAACGGATTAGTAGAAGTTTTTAGTGTAATCATTTAACGACACCATTTATTTTTTATGCCAAATAATGTATAATTATAAGTGCTAAGCTTATCAGTTTTTTTAAAAGTTGCTGGTTTTCGAACAAAAGAAGGCGGCTATGTGCCAGCCAGTGTCGAAAACCTGAGCTGATAAGTTTAGCGACTGCACATAGTCGCTAATTTTGTTAATGGGGGAGGAAGAGTAAAGGCAATGGGTAAACTTAATCTATCAAATCTTCAAGAGAGGGCAAATAAATTCTCTAAAGACATCACTAAAAAATCACAATCATTTAGTGACAAAATTAAAGAAGCTCAAAAGTCACAAAAATCGAAAGGCGAAGCAAGGAGAGTGACGAAACCTAATTTATCTAGTCCAAAGAATACCAACCTTAAAAAACTTAAGGACATCAAGAAGCGCTACTTCATCATTGGTTTAGCTATTATGTTACTCGTCGTATTTCTACTTGCTTTAGGCAGCGGCGGGAATAAAGCAGACGACGTAGAAGAAACTTGTCGTAAAGCGATTGAAGAGGGTGATTATAGTACGTTCTACAGAGAAGCTTGTAGCGGCGGCAGAAGCAAATACACAAAAGATGATTTTATCTCTGCATGTGAGGGGTCTGGTAAGAAATTTTACGATAACCCGAATTCTTCCTCAGACGAATGTTTGTCAGAAAGCGAATACAATAGTCGTGTAGAAGCTGATAAAAAGGCTGAAGAAGAGAAACAGCGCAAGAAGGCAGAGTGCGAAGCTAGTGATGGTAAATGGGATGGATATAGTTGTAAGAGTAAAGAAGAGTTAGAAGCCGAGAAAAAGGCTGAGGAAGAACGAAAAGCCAAAGAAGAGGCTGAAAAGAGAGCCGAAGCAGAACAAAAAGCCAAAGAAGAGGCTGAAAAGAGAGCAGCAGAAGAAAAGTCTAAGCAAGAGAACCAGCAGAGCCAACAACAATCTACTCCAGCTCCGCAGCCAACTACTAATACCCCATCCATCGATGAGATCGCAGACGCTTGCTGGCTATATGGTCAAACTTGGGGCGTGCCACTGACTGATTATGCTTCGACTACTATAACAAAAGAAGATAATTACTACCGAATTTTAATGTGGGAAAGAGGTGGCAAAAGCACATGGAAGTGCTGGTACAATCCGGACAATAAAGATGTTTTCGTAGAGAAGACAAGGTAATTAATAGGAGGAGAAATAATATGGGTCTTATGAACTGGACACTAAACCGAGGTTTGGATAATAAATGGCTCAGGAACCAGACAGGCGTCATCACTGTCCGTGCTACCGATCCTGTAATGCTTAATAACGAAATAACAAAGTATATGAACAAAGGGTATGCGTGCTCTGGTAATCCTTATACGGCAGTAGAATATGGAAAGACCACATTTTACCAGACAATGATGTTTAGTGAAGAGGCAGCCGAGCAGATAAATGCCCAAGTCGAGGCACAAAACCAAGCCCGTGCCGAAGCCCGTGCTAAACGCAATGCTAAAATTAAAGCTGTTGCCAAAAAAGGCTTAAACCAGTTGATGAAAGAGCCGGGAGAAGAAAAAATTCAAGCTCCAGAACAGCAAAAGACAAAAGAGAAAAATATAGCAAAAGCTAAACTGGCGGGGAGCTTGGCTTTAGGCCCATTAGGATTAATTAGTAAGAAAAATAGAAAGAATATCAAGGATTCTCTCAACAAGCTATTAGACTAGCAGTTGTAGCTACAATTTTTCCCAGAGTTTAATTATTTTATTGATAGTATCTATACGTGCTTGAGCCTCTTCGTCCATTAGCTGTTTATATTGGTTTTTGTCGAGGCATTTAATCCAGAGTTTTTCTTTCATTTCGCCCGTAAAGAGCATTTCTTCTGCTTCTAATTCCATCATATCTAGACGGGCTTCATCGCTACCAGGAGCTTCATCTTCGGTTATGCGACTATAGCAGGGTAAGCCTCTGCTATTTAGGTATTTCATTAAAACTAGTTTTTTCATACTTTAATTTTTGCTCTTTTGGTAGTTTTGATTATTG
The DNA here is from genome assembly GCA_017511965.1 of Candidatus Saccharimonadota bacterium. GTDB lineage: Bacteria > Patescibacteriota > Saccharimonadia > Saccharimonadales > Saccharimonadaceae > Nanosyncoccus. The sequence continues at coordinate 15,193 of JAFWHT010000004.1, read as the reverse complement.
AGCGAGGCTTGGCAGTATATCAGATGTCAACTCGATAAGCGCTTCATTGCAAAGCACTATCTCGCCATCAATTTCACACAGCTCACATTCTATATTAGCCATAGTAATATAATTATCCCCCACTTAGCCTCCGTAATTATTTACGCACAAAAATTAGTCAACGTGATATAATAATAAGGTGCCTAGTTCGACTAGGTGTTGCCATTCTTGAACATGGTAACAACTTGACGAAGTTGGGCGCACCATTGACAAAATAGTAAAATATGTTATGGCGTCTTATTGCGAGTCGCCTTATTTACTGCCCAATCATTAACATCCAAAAATCTATCTAGCGCTGTTACCAGGCGCACATTGTTTCCGTATGTCCGTACCTCGCGATTATAATAATAAGTTAAATTCGATTGATACACTCCAATTGCTGGCACTTCCGCTACCCAGTAGTTTAAAAATGACTCATATTTTTTAACCCTTAGCGCCTCATCCATCGTATCTCTTGCCCCAAGCAACAAATCATCCACCAAATAATTTTTGTAATTGGACAAATTCAGCCCAGCCATCGAAGCCTGCGAAGAATGATAATACGGCAAAAGATCCGGCTCTGCCCCCAACGGCGTTTCATAAAGTAACAAATCGTAATCTCTTTTAGTGATAACATTAGTAATAAAATCTTGCCCTTCTTCATACACCGTTACCGTCGCATCGATGCCAAGATTTTTCAAATCCTCTTCTAGTTTACGCGCAATTTTTGGCAAAAATCCCACATTAACCGTTGCCACCCTAAGCCCTATTTGACCTCCGCCAGATAACTCCGCTATTTTAGCTTTTGCCACCTCAAAATCCATCGCCGGAATCGCCGGATAACTCGTTAGTTTAATCTGCGACGCCAAAAGTGGATAATCCAAACTCGAAGTCCCAGGTGCTTCCGCCCGTAGCCCCTCTAGATTTATTCCCTGCCGAATGGCTGTTCTTAAATCCAAGTTCTTTACCACTTCATTATCTAAGTTAAAGAAAATAAATACTCCAGCATTAATACCGGAATCTCGCTGAATAAAAGCCGTATTGATTTTTTCGCTCTCGGCTTCTGAAAGCTCTGCCGTAGCAGTAACCGACCCAGAGTTCAACGCGCCCAAAACTGCATCCTTGGTTTGATAAGTATGCACCGCAAAACTATTTAGCAAAGTCTTACCTTTATAATAATAAGGATTAGCCGTCAGATAAAAAACTTTTTCATCTGCCGAAGCGCCCGACTGCAAAGCGTTAAAACTAAACGCCCCCGAAACTACTGGTGATTTCGAAAAACTATTTTCAATCAAAAGTTTTGGCTCGACGTTTTCCAAAATATGTTTTGGCACAATCGGAAAATTCAAAGCACTCATAAAATCTGCATATGCCGAAGCCAGTTCAAATACAATTTCTTTTTCTTCGCTCTCGTAAACTTTAACACCCTGAAGGTTAGAATTATATACGGTGCTGGTAGCCGGATTCTTAATCAAGTCAGCTGTAAATAATACATCTGCATTGGTCAAATCTTCACCATCCGACCATTTCAACCCCTCCCTTAAAGTTACCTTCCAGATGCGCCCATTCTCCAGAGGAGTAATTGATTTTGCTAGCCCAATACCAACATGTCCAGAATAATCATTTGTCGCAATAGTCGCAAACATCAGCCGACTCAAAACCTTTTCGCTACTCGTGGTTGCAAATAAGGGGTTCAAAGATTTTACTTCACCAATCGTCGCTTCTGTGTAAACCCCACCTTGCACATAAGAACTATTTGCATAAGACTCACCAAACCACACCGCTTGCGCCGCGCTTAGCATGATTAACATTAGCGCCATCAATCCCCACTCCAAAACCAACAACCTCACATCCTTAAAATTTGCCAACCGTTCAATCAAATTTTCTTTGATGTGCTCTTTACTTTCTTCGCTCGCCTTCAAAGAAGCTCGCGAAAACTTCTTTACCAATTTTTGCCCACGCTTTTTAAAAAAATTTGCCATATTATATTATACTGGTAAAACTAATAATCCTAAAATTGATAAAACAAACATCCCCACGAAAAAAATCGTGGTTATAAACATTGACTTCTCTAGCCCACGCCTTGTAGTGTAAAGCTCGCTCGAGCTACCCGAGCCACTACCTAGTGATGCACCACGCTGTTGTAACAAAATTAACAAAACTGATAAAATCGCCGAAATAAATACCAATGTTTCTAAAAAACTTCCTAATTGCATAAATAACTCCTAGCCCTATTTTAGCATACTTTTTCGTTTTAATAAAGAATGATATGTAATCGCAAACCGATGCGCTTCCTCGTCAATTCGCTGAATCAGCCGTGCAAGATGTGATGATTTAGGCAGTTCCAAAAGTTCCGGAACTACTAATCGTACCTTCGCATTTCGCGCATGATTCCCCGATTTATCTCGGCCAATCACCGGAATATCGCCGACAGTTTCTTTTATTGCCTTAACTTGTAAAATCCCACCATCAACCAAAATCAAATCCGGCATCTCCCACTCAGTGTGTTTCATTCTTCGCTCTAAAACCTCACGAAGACTCTTCAAATCATCATTTTTTGAGCTTCGGATTTTAAATTTTCGATATTCACTTCGCGCCGCTACACCGTTAACAAATACCACCATACTCCCAACCGTATCTTTCCCTGATTGATGCGAAATATCATAGCCTTCGATTCGTCGTGGTGGGCTCGGTAACCCTAGTAATTTTTGAAGTTCTAAAAGCGCCTCGTCCGACGAAATATCCAAAAACTCTTTGTCCGAAAACACAATTTTACGCTTAAGCTCTTTAAGCCCAAATAGCTGATCTCTAGCCTCTGCCGCTCGCTCAAAATCACCAGCGCTCGAGGCTTCCTGCATCGTCTTTTCCAATTCTTTCAACAATTTATCGCGCCCACCTTCCAAATAACGAATCAACTTTCGCAAGTTCTTTTTGTATTCTGCCGGCGTCATTCGTCCCACTTCAATTCCGGGTGTTAAGCCAAGGTCCGTATCTAGCGTGCGTCGCCCAGTGTAAGGTTTTGTATAATACGGAAAAACCCCTCTAAGAATTCTGACTGCCTTTTCTACTGCCGATTTACCATAAAACGGCCCGATATAACGCGCCCCGTCATCAGCCGGCGTCCTCGTAAACGAAACATACGGCACCTCAGATTTCATATCAATCCGAACATAAGAAACTGTCTTGTCGTCTCTTAGTAGTATATTCCATTTTGGCATATATCTTTTAATCATTTCAGATTCCAAAAATAGCGCATCCATTTCGGTATCTACCACAATCCAGTCTGTGTCGGCAATCTCTGCAACCAAAGCCGCTGTTTTTACATCCTTTCGTGATTTTTGAAAATACTGCCGTACGCGGTTTTTTAGTACCGCCGCTTTACCAACATAAATAATCTCCCCATCGGAGTTTTTATGAAAATAAACTCCCGGGGCCACCGGGAGTTTACTAAGTTTTTGTTTTAAAAACGTATCCATTCTTTAATTATAGCACACTTATGCTAAAATGTCAAGTTTACCTCTATTGATTCGCCTCCAGCTGGCGTCTCGGCTGGTGTCTCAACCATCGCATCGGTGGCGCCGCTAATGTTATACATACTCGTAAAAATCGTTTGGATAACTTCTTCAAAGCTGGTGTATTCTGCCGGCTCCGAAACATTAATCGTTGCTGGGTAGGTAAACGAAAGATCAACTTTCATTACATGATCATCTTCCATTAAGGTTTCAAAGTAAAGTCTCGAGAAGTTGTCGTCGCCATCGACCTCTACGTATATCGCAGGTAGCTGGCTCACTATTTCAGCTACATCGCTGGTCGTAATACTTACATTGCTTTCCCAACCCAAACAATTATAAAGTGTTTTAGTTATTTCAGTATTCTGAACCGAATTTACATAGTTCGCAAAGTTTTCGTCATTTATTACAATTTGACGTACTTGGCTAAATTTGCTACCGACTTTTACGCCGTCTGTTGTCGAAGCTACAAATGGATTTTTGTTGTAAAGATCTGCCGCACTATTGCTATTAGTATTGATTCCATTGATCAAATCAATCATGCAGGTCATGTCGCTTTCCATCAGCCCACCCGACATCGAAGTAACTTCGTCCATCGAAATCTTCAACCATTGACCATCAATTACGCTCACAACCCCACCATACATTCCCATTAATTCATCCAAGAACATCGACTCGTCAATCACAGCGTCCGGCGACACGCAGTCGCAAATCTCGCCTTCCAAACACTCGCAACTCACTACATCGTCTAGGCATTTAGTTTCACCAGTGCCATCGTCAACACACTTAGATTCTTGAACCCCAGAATTATTTGAAAGCATTTCTAGTAGAGTGATTTTCTCAATCAATGCCGTAACGCCATCGATTTTAAAGTAAAGCTCGCCACTCTCAGCATGAACCTCGTCAAACGAAAAATCAATCTCTTCGCCGTCGCTAAAGGTAAAGCCCACTTCTGCTGTTGCAGCATTTATTGTGGTACCGGTCTGCGCTTGCGAATTTAGATCAATGTCTATTTTGGAAATCGGCGAGGTCGAATCATTAATCGACATTTCGATTTTGCCATCAATTGCTACGTTGGTAGGCATTTTGCCGTCCATCAATTTTTTCATTGCTGTTGCAACTGGGTCTTTGTCGCCACTCATCATCATTAGAGCTGCCGCCACACCACAACCTACTGCAATAAACAAACAAACTATCACCCCCACAATCAAGCCCGTTTTCTTGCGTGGCTTTGGCTCTTCCATTACAGGCTCAGCCTTCATCATTGATCGCCCCTCCGGATCGAGCGACTCTACCATCACATTTTTTTCTACTACGTCTTCAGTCTGGCGATAGCGATTCATGATTGGTCGTCGGTGCCCCAACGCATCAATCTCTCCAGCTTCACGACGTACCGGAATTTCGTTTGTTTCACTAATTTCGACTTCGTTAATTTCTTCCATTGGTTCCGCTTGTTCCATCGACTCCGACGGATTAGCGTCAAGCGGATTTTGATTCAGGGGATTTGGTGTCCCCCCATCATTTTCATTCATTGAAAATCTCCTTTTTAAATAATGCTTATGTTTATTATAACATGATATAATAAAATTTATGGATAATTTTATAATTTCTCACATTAAAGCTAGGCAAGTTTTAGATTCTAGAGGTAATCCCACGGTTGAAGCCGACGTAACGCTAGAAAATGGTGGTTTTGGTCGCGCTATTGTGCCTTCGGGTGCTTCTACTGGTAGTCGTGAGGCGTTAGAACTTCGCGATCAAGACGAAAATCGTTATAACGGCAAAGGCGTTTTAAAAGCCGTTTGGAATATCAATTCCAAAATCAAAGATGTATTAGTAGGTAACTCGTCCGATCAAAGGCTTGTCGATCAAATGATGTTAGAGCTAGACGGCACACATGATAAGTCTGGCCTTGGTGCCAATGCAATGCTTGCTGTATCGTTGGCCAACGCCAAAGCCAACGCCAAAGCCAAAAAACTTCCATTTTACGAACACGTCGCAAAATTAGCCGGCACCGAAGATCAAATGTCTATCCCTATGCCAATGATGAATGTAATGAATGGTGGCGAGCACGCTGCTTGGGCTACCGATTTTCAAGAATATATGATTATCCCTGCGTCGGCTGGCAACATTATGGAGGCCGTCCGTTATGGTGCCGAAGTTTTTCATGCTCTCAAAAAAGTCCTTGCCGAGCGTGGTTACCCCACTACTGTCGGCGACGAAGGTGGCTATGCCCCAAAAGTTAAAGATGGCAATAACGAGCCTCTCGAATGTATCAAACTTGCAGTAGAAAAAGCCGGTTACAAATTTGGTGTCGATATCAAAATCGCCATGGATATTGCCGCCTCCGAATTTTACGACGACAACCACTACAAACTCAAAACCAATGGCGATTGGAAATCTGCCGACGATATGATTAATTGGTACGATTGGATTGTTAATAATTATCCAGTAGTCTCCATCGAAGATGGTCTCGCCGAAAATGATTGGTCAAACTGGAAAATTCTCACCGAGCGCTTAGGTGATAAAATTCAGCTTGTCGGCGACGATCTATTTGTTACTAATGTTGAGCTTCTTGAAAAAGGAATTAAGGAAGGGGTTGCCAATGCGATTTTAATCAAACCCAATCAAATCGGCACGCTTTCAGAAACTATCGATGCAGTCATGCTGGCCAAAAAATCTAACTACAACACCATCTTGTCACATCGCTCTGGCGAAACCGAAGATGTTTCTATTGCTCACTTAGCCGTCGGTCTCGGCACCGGCCAAATCAAGACCGGTTCCCTTTCTCGCTCTGAGCGTATCGCCAAGTATAACGAGCTTATCCGTATCGCCGAATCTAATTCTCGTCTTGGTCTTGCTCATCCGTTTGTAGTATAATATATATTATGGAAAAGCAAAAATCTTGGGACGAATACTTTATGAATATCGCCGAAGCAGTCGCGGCGAAATCCAAAGACCCATCTTCTAAAATGGGTTGCGTAATTGTCGATCAAAACAAGCGAGTTGTTTCGCTTGGTTATAACGGGCTAATTCAAGGCGCCGACGAGTCAAAACTAACTCTTTCCGAGCGCCCAATGAAGTATTATTTCGCAATTCATTCCGAAATGAACGCTCTTTTGTTTGCTCGTCAAGATCTAAACGGTTGCACGGTTTATAATCGCGTTGCGACTTGCGAAAATTGTTTAAAGTATTGTCTCCAGGCCGGCATCAAACGTTTTGTTTACAAAGAACTCCGCGTCCGTTCTTTTTCTACCGATCCCCAAAAATCCATGACCAATATCGAAACCGACGAAGCCGTCGTTCGTCTTCTCGCTTCAATGCCAGAAGTTGTAACCCTAAATCTCTCAAACGGCAAAACTTATATCGAAGATATTTTAGACTCATACGAAAAAGATTCCGAAGAATATACTCGCCTTAAAAAATGGGTTAGCTAGATGCACGAAAGTTGGCGCCCGTTTTTAAAATCCGAATTTGATAAACCTTATTTCAAAGAGCTTTCCAAATTTTTAACTAACGCCTACGAAGAAAAAACCATTTTCCCCAAAAAATCGCTAGTTTTTTCTGCTTTTACCACCGATTTAGATAATATCAAAGTTGTCATTCTCGGCCAAGATCCTTATCATACTCCCGGCGCAGCCGAAGGTTTAGCTTTTTCGGTTCCAAATTCCGCGCCCATCCCGCCCTCACTCATTAATATCTATAAAGAAATTGATAACGACATTGGTTTTCACAAAAATAAAACCGGGCATCTTAAAAGTTGGCAAGATCAAGGAGTTTTACTTTTAAATACAGTTTTAACCGTTGAGGCTCACCGAGCTGGTTCGCATCGTGGCAAAGGTTGGGAAATTTTTACAACGGAAGTCATAAAATACCTCAACGAAACTCGCCCGCATCTCGTGTTTTTGCTTTGGGGCCGTGATGCACGTAATAAAAAATCTCTCATCGACTCAAAAAAACACCTCATTCTCGAATCTCCTCACCCTTCCCCACTCTCTGCTCACTCCGGATTTTTTGGTAACCATCATTTTTCAAAAACCAATGAATTTTTAAAGAATAATAACTTAAAAGAAATCGAGTGGTAGTATAATATATATATGGCAAAACTATATTTCCGTTATGGAGCAATGGGGTGTGGAAAAACCATGCAACTTCTCCAAGTTGCCTTTAATTACGAAGAGCGTGGCCACGAGGTTTGCGTGATTAAACCAAAAACCGATACCAAAAACGGCACCAAATTATTAACCCGTATCGGGCCCGAGCGCGAGACTGATTTTTGTTTCGATAAAAAGACCAATCTCTACCAAGAAATTTCAAAAAATTATAAAAACGTCGCCTGTATTTTAATCGACGAAGCCCAGTTTTTAACACCCAAACAAGTCGACGATTTAATGCTCATAACAATTAAATTAAACATCCCAGTTATGGCTTATGGTTTAAGATTAAACTTCCGTAGAAGTGACGGTGGCTTCGAAGGCGCAACAAGACTTCTCCAGCTCGCCCATGATATCGAAGAAATCAAAACAATTTGCGAATGTGGCAAAAAGGCAACTCTAAATTGCCGATTTCTAGATGACAAGCTCGTTACTGACGGCCCAGACATTTTAATTGATGATGGCAAAACCAAAATCGAATATCGCGCGCTTTGCCCCGCTTGCTATGAAAGGTATTTAGAATGTACATTGTAATCGAAGGCCAAGACGGCACCGGCAAGTCAACCCAGGTCAAACTCTTAAAAGAGTATTTTGAAAATCAAGGTCACGAAGTTGTTACGCTCGACGAGCCCGATGGCGACCTTCCTCAAGCTCACGATCTCCACGACATGATTTTAACGCGTGGCTATGATTTAGAGCCTTTGACAAATGTTTTATTGTTTACTGCCTCCCGCGTTGAGCTTTGGAAAAAAATCGCCGAGCCAGTCTTAAAACGTGGTGGCGTAGTTATTTCAGCAAGAAATTATTGGTCGACTCTCGCCTATCAAGGTTATGGCGAAGGTATCTCGCGTAGCAAAATCATCAGACTAACCAAAGATCTTCTTCCCGAAAAATACTTTAGTCCAGACTTCGGTTTTATTTTAACTGTTTCCGACGAAATCCGTTTAGAGCGCCAAAAAGGTCGCGGTAAGTCCGAAGAAACTTTTGAGAAAAAACCAAGCGCCTTCCAACAAAAAGTCAACTCCGCCTATCCAAAAATCGCCAAAGATTTTAACCTTCACTTAATTGACGCTTCCGGAAGTATAGATACTGTATTCGAAGCAATTAAAAAGATACTATCTTTTTAATTGCTATCAGCAAACTGTGAATTATACAATTCTGCATAAAATCCATTAAGTTTTAGTAGCTCCCTATGGTTCCCTTGTTCAACAATCGCGCCATCTCGCATCACAAGTATCAAATCCGAATTTCGAATCGTACTAAGCCGATGCGCAATCACAAACGACGTTCGCCCATGAGTTAATTTCTCAAACGAATCCTGAATCAATTGCTCGGTTCTGGTGTCAACATTCGACGTCGCCTCATCCAAAATCATCATCGGTGGATTTGCAACCATTGCTCGCGCAATTGTAATTAGCTGTTTTTCACCCGCCGAGATATTATCCGAATCCTCCGCGATTTCCGAACGATACCCCTTCGGCAAGGCTTCAATAATATGGTCTACATTCGCCGCCTTTGCCGCTTTTTTAATTTCCTCAAAACTTGCCGTCGGATTACCGTAGCGCAAATTATCTTCAACCGTCCCATTAAAAAGCCACGTATCCTGCAAAACCATGCCAAACATTTTTCTAACATCTGCACGCTTCATTTCTCTAGTTGGCACTCCGTCAATCGTAATATATCCCGAACCAGGTTCATAAAATCGCATCAGCAAATTAATCAAAGTAGTTTTTCCTGCTCCGGTTGGCCCAACAATCGCAACTTTCATGCCCGGCTTTATTTTGGCCGAAAAATTACGGATAACTGGCTGGTCGTCTAAATAACCAAAGTTAACATCATGAAATTCAACTTCGCCTTTTACTTTTTCAATTGTCATCGCCGGCTCTAAATCCGGTTCTTCTTCTGACTGCTCTAAGAATTCAAAAACCCTTTCACCCGCCGCAAGCAAAGATTGTATGGTCGAGGTGGTTGACGCAATTTCGGTAATCGGCCGATTAAATCTCGAAACATATTGGATAAACGCTTGAATATCGCCAATCGAAATCTTTCCTTCAACCACAAATACCCCACCAACTGCACAAACTGCAACATATCCTAAATTCGTAAAAATATGTGTAACCGGAAAAGATAGTGACGAAAAAACTTGTGCTTTTCTCGCAACGGTTGTTAATTTTTCGTTCGTTTCGTTAAAATCATCCAGCGCCGCCGCTTCGTATGAATTCGATTGAATAATAATCTGTCCCGCATAATCTTCCTCGATTTTGCTATTTAAAACTCCCAAAGTTTTTTGTTGTTCGCGAAAGTATTTTTGCGCATATTTCATAATTTTTCCAACTACCACGATTGAGAGTGGCACCACAACAAAAGCAATCAAAGAAAGCCAAACATTAATTGAAAGCATAATTGCCATCACGCCAATCAAAACTGTTAGACTAATTGAAGTATCTGCAATCGTTCGCGCCATTGACGTCGCCATCACATCCACGTCGTTCGACATCCTCGACAAAGTATCCCCAAATTTATTTTTATCAAAATACGAAATCGGCAATCGCGAAATTTTATCCAAAATTCTTTCGCGTAGTTCCTTGGTGTATTTCGCAGTTACAACTGCAAGAATATAGGCTTGTCCATAATTCAAAAGTGCCGAGCCAACAAACAAAACAATAATCAAAATTGCTTTCTGCCCCAAACTCACCCAATCAATTTCTGGATACGAATTAACTGCAATCGTTGTCATATCACCTAAAATTTTTGGAATAAATAAACCCAGTAGAGCCGAGCTAATTGTTAAAATAATCGAAAAAATAATCAAAAAACGATATTTTCCAATCGATCTAAATATAGTTTTTAGTGATTTGCGCATATTTTCCGGGCGTTCGCCATTTTTTAGTCTAGGCATAACTCTCCTTTGCGATTTTTAATTCCTGCGCATATTCTTCTTCCGAAAATTGAGATTTTACAATTTCTTGATAAACTCTACACGAATTAAGTAGTTCAAGATGCTTCCCCATCCCAACAATTTTACCACTATCCAAAACCACGATTTTGTCAGCATCTTTTATTGTATTAATTCTTTGCGCAACAATCAAAACAACCGAATCATTTGTCACTTCTTTCAAAGCCGTGCGTAAGTGTTTATCAGTCTTCATATCCAGCGCCGAAAATGAATCGTCAAAAATAAATACGTCTGGGTTTTTACAAATCGCTCGCGCAATTGAGAGTCTTTGTTTTTGTCCACCCGAAACATTCGCACCAGCTTGTGCTATAAAAGCATCATATTTTTTTGGTAATTTTTCAATAAAATTTTTAGCCTGCGCAATTTCCGCCGCCTTTTTTACCTGCTTATCAGAAGCATTTGGCGCACCAAATTTAATGTTTGATTTTATCGTCCCCGAAAACAAAACTCCACGTTGTGGCACAAGTCCAATTCTTTTCATCAAATCTGTTTTTTTATAATCTTTCACCGATAGCCCGTTGACTAAAATCTCTCCATCCGTTGCTTCGTAAAATCTCGGTACCAAATTTATCAGCGTCGATTTTCCCGAACCAGTCGAGCCAATAAAAGCAACCGTTTCTCCTGCCACCGCCCGAAACGAAATTTTATCCAAGACCTTTTCTTCTGCCTCTGGGTAACTAAACGAAACATTTTTAAATTCTACCGACGCTAACCTTTCTGGTATTCCGATAGTTTTTTCTCGCCAGCGAATTTTTGGCGCTCTGGTTAAAATCTCATTAATCCTTCCAGCCGAAACATTTGCCCGTGGCAAAATTACAAAGAAAATCGACAACATCAAAAACGACATCATCACATGCCCCACATATTGTGCAAACGCCGTCATATTTCCAAGATAAGCAAAATCTTTTGTAAGCAAAGAAAACCCCACCCACGAACAAAGCAAAGTTGTTCCATTAAATATGATATTTAGCAAAGGATTTTGCAATTCAATAATCCGGTCGATAAAAATAATTAGTCGCGTCATTTTGTCGTTGGTGCGTATAAATTTTTTGCGTTCTAATTTTTCATTATTAAATGCCCGAATCACTCGAAGTCCCGTTAAATTCTCGCGCGTAATTAAAGTAATTTTATCAACTAGCTTTTGAAAAATTTTAAACTTTGGCACCACAATCGACATAATTGTAATAACCGTTCCCAAAATCGCAACTGCCCCAACTAAAATTATCCACGACATATCTGGCGCCGTCGTAACTGCCATGATAATCGAAATAATCAAAAAGAGCGGTGCCCGAATTAGCATCGACAACATCATCACAGTCGCCATTTGAACTTGCGAAACATCATTTGTTGTCCTGGTAATTAAACTCGCGGTGCTAAACTCTTTTAAATCCAAGATGTTAAAATTAATCGTTTTTGTAAAAATTGCCGTTCTAATATCACGCGAAAACAAAGTCCCCACACGCGCCGAAAAATAACTCGAAACCAAAGCCCCTATCGCCGAAATCACTGCGAGTAAAATCATCCACCCACCTGTCTGCCAAATATAAGTAATGTCGCCCGGCACAATCCCGTTATTGATAATATCCGCCATCAAAGCCGGCAATTGCAAAGTTGTAAAAACTTGCAAACCCGTCATCGCAAGTAAGATTAAAACTTGCCACCAGTATGGTTTTAAAAATCTCAACAATTTCAACATCACTTACACCGCGCGTTCTTTAAGTCTGTAACCATCCCCCGTGCTTTTAAATAATGCTCCAAAGAATCATACTGACCGTTATTATAAACTCCCGTTGCAATCTCTGTTGCCTCTGGTATTCCAACATAGCGAAAATGCCAAGTTTCATAAAGTCCAGTCGTTCCGTTTGCGTCTACATTCGCCGGTGCACTCATTGGTCCGCCCGCCCATTCTGGCGGGAAACGATCAATAAACCCATATTTATATGAATTATTATGTAGCCATGTCCATTCCGGATGCAAATGATTATATTCTGTTCCAAGCTCGGTACCATAAGTCGCATCAATCAAGTCACAAGTCAGCCCAGTATGATGGTCGCTCGTTCCGGTGGCCGCACACATTCTCCCACAAGTCGTCCCAACCGCCCGAAAACAAGACAAAGTCCCAAGCGTATGTCCAGGATATTCTGCCTCGTAAGCCTTTACCAAATTATTTAAATGCACCGCCGCTTCTGCATCCAGCAAATTGTCGCCATTATATACATTATGTTCTTTTATTCCATAAAGCGACGAAATACTTACTAGCTCTCCTCGTCTCGTTGCAATAAAATTATTATCAACAACAAAATTTGGGTTTACTAGCATCAATCTCCCAAACGGAATCGTGCAGTTATTCCCTGCCGGTGCGTATGTAAAAACTTCTTCAGCCGATTCTGGTGCCGTTTCTGGCTCTGGCGCCACTTCTGGCTCTACAACCGGCTCGTTTACTTCTCCCGTAATTTCTTCCCTTTTCTTTTCCCAACCAAAAACATGTTTCACCTTCTCCCAAAAACTCGGACTCTCAGCATATTCTTTTGCTTTCACTGGCACCTTAAAACTTTTCTCACCAATTAAAATCTCAAATTCTCCCGTCTCTTTATCCATTATAATCTCGCTACTTTTTTCTACTTCAGCATAAATAATTTCATTTAAATCCATTTCTGCATAAATCGGCACTCTCCCCGTCCACCAGCTCTCGTAATAACCAACGGTCTGCCCTTCATGAACTAAGGTTTGAGGTTTCACCAGCTCTTGCATTTTTTGGACTAAACTCAAACTTTTATCAAACGATCCTTCGCGCGTACTCTCGCCAAGCACCGCAATCGTAACATTATGTTCTTCTTGTTTATACCCCGAAACCAAACAATATCCAGAGGCTTCGCCAATAAATCCAGTCTTAACTCCCACAATTCGCTCTACTCCAAGTAGGCGATTTGTATTGTAAAGCGCCCCCGCAACCGGAACATCGGCGCTCGCAGTTTTTACAATCTCTGCCAGCACCGGATTTTCCAAAACCAAATTACCAATTTTTGCCAAATCATCTGCCGTACTTGTTGTCGTGTCCGAAAATCCACTTGCATCTTCGCCAACCGTCGTATTATGAATCCCCAGCTCAGCCAAAAGATTCGTCGCGTACTCGCGGTAAGCCTCTAATGAACCAAATGCCCAAATCGCGAGCGTATCTGCCATATTATTTGATGACGCTAAAAATACCGACATCAAAGCATCATATTCGCTAATTTCTTCCCCCACAGAAACAGTCGTGTTTGAACCGTCATTATACAAATAATAAATATAGCGATCGTAAAACTCTTCTGTAATCGTAATCATTTCGCCCGACTCACCAAGCTCAAACGGCTTTGCTCTCATAATCGAGAGTCCCAAAATCATTTTTGCCGTGCTTGCCGTCGGTCTTGTTACTTCCTTTTCATTACCAGCAACCACATTCCCATCAATTGCAACCGAAAAAATTCCACCGTCTTCTGCAAAAGAATCAGAAAGCGTAGCTACTTCCGGAAATTCATACAAATTTACCACTTCAAGCTTAAGTTCCGCAGTCAAAAAACTAATCAAAAACCAAGTCAAAAAACTAATCAAGAAAAAACCACTCACTGCCAAAATTATCGTCTTTCGCGAAAATCTAATCCTTAGTTCCTTTTTCACCCAGTCTCCTTTTTTCTAAATGCATAACAAAATAAATAATTGGCCCCATTATAATATATATATAATATGAGAAAAATCGCCAAAGAAGCATCGCCCAAAAAACATAACCAGAAGACAAAGCCGAAAATACAACAAAGAAAGTTCCTTCCGCCGCACCCGAATTTCCTGGTGTCGGAATAAAATAAATTGCCGACATTACCGCAATCGTTATCGCAAAGCACTCAAAGAAATTTACATTCCCACCAAATGCCGTCAAAACAAAAAACGGAATCGAGGCAATTAAGATATTATAAACTAACGAAATCGCAATAACTTTCAAAAACAATCCACGCGTTTTTAAAATCGTTTTAACCGATTGCGCATACTCCCCTGCTTCGGCCTCAACTTTCTCCAAAACTTCATTACGACGCTTAATAATTTTAATTTTTGCTAAAATTTTAACTAAAAATTTCAAAAATCTTGTGGTTGCTTTTGGAAAAAAACTTACTCCAGCAACCATCACCGGCCAAAACGCATAAAACAAAAGCCCAAACAATGCCGTAACTCCAAGCGCCGTATTAGTTTTAAAAATCCCACCAAACAAAAAGCAAAAAACTGCAATTATAATAAACGCAATCTGAATCGAAATCATTCCAAAAATCGGAATCGAAGTAGAAACTCCATGCGAGAGCCAACTATGTTTTCGCATATAAAAAATTTGAAATGGTTGACCACCAACTGCCGCCGGCGTGATATTGTCGTAGTATTTGCCGACCAAAACCGTTCGCGTCGCAATTTTTCGCGCTTCTTTTGGCTGATATTCTTTTTTGTTATGAGTCATCTCGCGCATCATCAAAACATATTTATGAATATCGAGCATCAGCGCAACCAAAAAGCATATTATTGCCGGAATTAAAAACCAC
>JAFWHT010000039.1 GCA_017511965.1 Candidatus Saccharimonadota bacterium | reverse complement strand
TCAAAATGGCCAAAAGGAACGCCCATACTACCATCGTCATTTCACACCAAGAACGAATTCTAAAAATCGCTGACGAAATTATTGTTTTGTCTCATGGCAAAATCGCTTCTTGTGGCACTCCCGAAAAGCTTCTACCACAAATCGTCAAGGGGGAACTATGAACTTAAGCGAAGCAGAAAAACAAATTTTTTGCGAAGTTTCTGGTGATTTTCAGATTCCCGAAGGCGCCTACAATTTCCGCGTTAATGGCAAATCCGTCGGTCGCCACTCCACTAAAAATATCGACGTCGAGCCAAAGACTAAAAAGAGTGGTCTCGATATTTACGTTAAAAATGACACCAAGGGCGAGCAAGTCCATATTCCGGTTGCCATCAGTGCCACCGGCTTAAAAGAAGCAGTCTACAACGATTTTCATATTGGCGATAACGCTGAAGTAACTATCATCGCCGGCTGCGGCATTTATAATTGTGGCGGCCAGGATTCCGTCCATAATGGTATTCACCGTTTTTATGTCGGTAAAAATTCCAAAATTAAGTATATTGAAAAACATTACGGTTTTGGCCCCGGTAGTGGTGGTAAAATTCTAAACCCCACCACGGAAGTTTATCTTGAAAAAGGTGCTTCGGCTGAACTTTTCCTCGAACAAATCAAAGGTGTCGACTCCACCGTTAGAAAGACCATTGCTGAAGTTGGAGATTCTGCGAAGCTCCTAGTCACTGAACGTCTCATGACGCACAGTCGCCAAACTGCCGAAAGCTCTTACGAAGTAGCTTTGAATGGCAAGGATTCTACCGCCGATATCGCCTCTCGTTCCATCGCCCAAGACTATTCAAAACAGCTTTTTAAAGCCACTATTGCAGGGAACAACAAATGCCGTGGTCACTCTGCTTGTGACGCTATTATCATGGATGAAGCCAGCGTCCATGCCATTCCAGCTCTTGATGCTAAGACCAAAGACGCTGAATTAATCCACGAGGCTGCCATCGGCAAAATTGCCGGCGACCAAATCACAAAACTCATGACTCTCGGCGCCACCAAAAAAGAAGCCGAAAGTAAGATTATTAATGGCTTTTTACGCTAAAAAATACAAGCTAAAGCAATCATAGATACCAATATTTCCACCCCGAAGAGAATCCCAGATTTTTTATACAACCTTGCAACAACTTTTTGGTTAATCTTTTTTCTTGAAACTGCTAAAATGCTAAGTATCAAAAAGTAGGTAAACGCAACCACGTTCACTAAAATAATCGGTCCACAATATAATAAAGCTATCATCGTGCCCGCTCCACCTGCATTATAATAATCACGATTTACTATCCAATTAATCCCAAATACAAGAAATAGCAACACAACCACGACAATATTGAAATAAATTAAGCCGTTAAAAATTTTAGTTATGGTTTCAAACCTTTTTAATCCAGCAAAATCACTATTGCTCATACAGCGATTATAACATAAAAAAATAACCATAAAAAGTCTTGCAATTCCATATTTAGTGTTATATACTAGGTATTAAGCACTAAATGTAGCGTTTAACATCAAAATTTGAACAACGAAGGAGGTATTAAATGTTCAAAAGAATCGTCAAGCGGGACGGCAAAATCGTCAAATTTGATCCCGATAAAATTACTGAAGCCATCGCGAAAGCCGGTCTAGCTACAGAAGAATTTAAATATGACCGTGCCAAGGCTTTAACCGACAAAGTTTTAAAGCGTGCCGAAGAGACCATTACGGCTCGTACTCCTAACGTTGAACAAATTCAAGATATCGTTGAAGAAGTTTTGATGGAATCCAGTTTCAAGAAAACCGCCAGAGCTTACATTCGCTATCGCCAAGAACGCTCTCGTATTCGTGATGCCAAATCTGACCTTATGATGATTTATCGTACGATTTCTCATGCTGACGCTTCTGAAGATTCTGATATTAAACGGTCTAACGCCAACGTCGATGGTAACTCTGCCATGGGCAAAATGCTCCAGTTCGGCGCCGAAGGTTCCAAGGTTTTTGCTAAATCTCTGCTCCTTCGTCCTGATATTGCTGCGGCTCACGACAACGGCGACATCCATATTCACGATCTTGATTTTTACGCTACTGGTACTCTGACTTGCTGTCAATCTGATCCATTCCGGATGTTTGAAAATGGTGGTTTTAATACTGGTCACGGACATCTTCGCACTCCGAATTCCATTAGCTCTTACGGCGCTCTTGCAGCAATCTTACTCCAAGCCAACCAAAACGAGCAGCACGGTGGTCAGTCTATCCCAAACTTTGACTACGCCATGGCTCCAGGCGTTCACAAATCTTTCCGCAAAGCTTTGAAGAAAAATCTCGAAAAGTACAACAAGTTTACCGGTAAAAAACTCGATCTCACCGTCAAAGATGATTACGAATATGGTGATGATGCTAAACTTAAAAAAGCCAAATGGCCGAGGGAAATCATCGAAGCTAGTAACGAAGATGTCGAACGCGAAACTTTCCAAGCCATGGAGGGCTTCATCCATAACCTCAACACTATGCATTCCCGTGCTGGTGCCCAGGTACCATTTACCAGTATTAACTTC
>JAFWHT010000038.1 GCA_017511965.1 Candidatus Saccharimonadota bacterium | reverse complement strand
CCGGATCATTTCTCGCTGTCAGATCCCCGAGGCTTATCGCAGACTTCTACGGCCTTCATCGGTATTGATTGTCAAGGCATCCACTATCAGTGCCCTTAATTACCTTTTTATGCATTGACTTAACTAGCAATCGATGTTCAAAAAACTTCAATTGCTCGTTCCGTCTTAAAATCTTTATCGTTATCCAAATTGTTAAAAGAAGAGTCTTAAACAGAACTTTGAAGCCATAAAAGCGACCTCAAAAGATTCCTCGCTTTTCTTTTCTTTTTGTAGAGGTCGCCAGATGCGACTTGCTTAAACTCCCCCCATTATATCAAACTAAATCTAAAAAGTCAATACTTTTTTCCCACTTTATTTTACTCTATTTTTATGCTAAAATAAATTCTAACGATGCTATATATATTATGCGTCGCGCTAGTATTTTAAACAAGGAGTGGCATGAAAAAAGAAGCAAAAAAAACTAAAAAAAGTTCATTTGATTATTCAAAAGCAATCGGAATTGGACTAGGTGCAATTGGCATCGTAATTATCGCACTTCTTAGCGTAGTCATAGCAAAAGAAATGCGTGACGATAAAAAATATGTCATTTCTTATCGCAGTGACGACAAATTAGCAGAAGAAATTGTCGACAAAAGTGAGTTCGATGCAAATATAGTCACCGACAAAAATTCTAATTCTATCGATACATCAAAGTATATTGCAGTCGAAAAAGCTCTAGATGTTGCCCTAAACA
Source organism: Candidatus Saccharimonadota bacterium (assembly GCA_017511965.1). Classification (GTDB taxonomy): domain Bacteria; phylum Patescibacteriota; class Saccharimonadia; order Saccharimonadales; family Saccharimonadaceae; genus Nanosyncoccus. Next base: position 6,996 of record JAFWHT010000038.1, on the reverse strand, counting down.
ATGCCGGGCTCACTCGTGAAAATGTCTGGGATATCGACGTAGAACTAGAACGTAAATTTGGACAAATGGTATTCGAAGTAACCTTTGACGCCGGGCAATATGAATATGAGTATTACATTAATGCCGAAAGTGGCGAAATCGTAAAATCTTTTAAAGAGATTGATCGGTTTTAATCTCGATATATTCAGTAATTTTATCCTCAGCTCTTAATGCCTCAAAACGCTTATTAAACTCGGTAAACGGAACTTTAATCGAAACAAAGTTTACCTCTGCTTCGGTTTTGTTAATCAGTTTAACAAAATAATAGCCATCACCATTCATCGAGACAAATTTACCACTGCTCTCACCAGGTTCCAGCTTAATCGCCTCAGAAGCGCGACCACCGTCTAAATTCTTACTATCAACCAAACCACCCGTATCTTGATATTCAATAATCTGATCGCCAAGTTGCTCTACCACAGCCAAATAGTCATTATTAGTAGCAGCGAGAATGCTTTCAACTTGAGTTACAATTTCGTTAGAATTTTTATCAATGGCCATTTCAACTTTAGACTTAATAAGGTTTAAATAAAGCATCCGCTCATATTCACTTTTAGACAAGCCAAAATTATCTTCAACAATTTTAAGAAAACTTTCCTCACTACGCTCAATTCCGCCAACATGCAAATGACGATCAAATTCTTTGGCGATTTCGTCCGGCTCAACAGTAATGTTGAGTTCTTTAGCGAGTTCCAAAGCATAAGTGTATTCTTCGGCTTCAGAAAGAGCGATACGCTTGTATTCATTAGAAAGATCCTCAGCCGAAGCCTGATCCACAGAGTTAGTAGATTGACGCTCAATAGAAGTCATACTGCTTCGGTATAGCATTAGATAGTCAGAAAAACGAACATCTTCAGAATCAACAGTAGCAACAGAAACTGGAAAAATTTTAGTAACCCTAAAAAGTAATTCACCAGTCATACCAAACTGATAAAGCGCCAAATAACCACTGATAATCAACATTGCAAGCACGACAAAAGCAATCAAAACAGTACTAATAACCACACGGTGTTTGGTCCATTGAAGAGGATATTTAAACTTACGACCTTTCGCAAGTACCTCCTCACGCCGCTCCTCAACCTTTTCTTGCTCAGTTTTCTTCTCTGGTTTTTTCTTAAATAATGCCATATGTTATAATTATAGCATACATTATATATGGCCCGGTAGCTCAATGGATAGAGCAATTCCGTCCTAAGGAAGAGGTTGTGCGTTCGACTCGCACCCGGGTCACCAAGTTTAAGAATAACAAATCGACTCGCACCCGGGTCACCAAGTTCAGATTTACTCTTCTTCAGAAGCTTCGACTTTTAATTTTATAGTTTTCAAAAGGTGCTGAAAATCTTCTGATTCATAAAACTCAATTGGGTTAAATTCAGCTTCGCGTGGTTGCATCGAACTTTGTTCAATAATAATCGTAAGGCCGTCGACTCGACTCTTTTCCTCATCATACATATCGAGAACTAAACCCATCTCAACCTTTCCTGCGAGATCAGCAGAACGGAAAATTTTAAAGCCCTCGTAGTCGCCAACTTTAATTTCCGACCAATCATGATATTTATCAGAGTAAAAAGCGTCCGCTGGTTTAATAATATCACGCTTGTTTGTATCATATAAGCGCAAAGTGATAGTCGATTTATCTTCTGGATTTGTAAACTTAATTCCATCAGTCGAGTCTTTAGCTTCATAACCTAATTCCTCGGCGGCAAAATCAAAAGTAACCTCAGAGCCACGCTTTTCGTTTTTAATCGTAAAAGTTTCGGTTTTCTTTTTATAACCACCGCCAAGAACGATTATTAAGACCACTGCTACTATGACCGCAACAACGCCACAAATAATTCCAGCAATCAGTCCGCCCTTACCTTTCTTTGTGGTTTTCTTTTCCGATTTTTCTTCGGTTTTTTTGGCTTTTTCTTCGCTCATATTACTCCTTATTTATTAATTTCTCTTAATGTTTTACCAAGCGCGCGTTTCTCGGCCTCGTCGGCGAGTTTGCCATATTTATGACGATTCTCGGTCAAAAAGTCCATCGCAGCGTCCATCGCCGCGCCAGCTTTTTTCGTCGCCTCGTCAATATCGCCCTTTAGTAAACTTCCCAAAGCCCCCATAGCTTCAAACTGCGCAGTACGCCCAGCCTTATCGCGCCCAGTACCAACAAATTTTTCTTTCACTGCACCAAAAATAGTATTGGATTTCCCGCCAAAAATAAAATTCAAATGCCCCAAAATTAACCCATTATGTGTAATCGTATCTACATCTCTTTCAATCGGAATTTTAATCTCCGAAACATACGGATGCATCCGCGCCTTTTCCTCTGCGCTCGAGCCTGCAGTCTCAACATCCTCTGCACAGCGCATTTTCAGCCTTACTCCCGTCTCCTTATACTTTTTCTTCCCCTCACCCGAGTTCGGTATACCATAAGTCTCAAAACCATCAATTTGATCATAACGAAAGAGTTCTTTATGTTTCGATTTTTTCGCTTCACTCGAAATAATTTCAAACATCCCAATATCATCAGCAAATTCAATACCATAAAAACCAAGATGGACATTACGGTCGCGACGACCTTTTTCGATAGTAGCGAATTCTTTTTCGTAAAGTTCGTCCATCTTCTCCATATACTTAAAATGCTTCTTGACCTCATCTAACGTATATTTGCTCGGATTATAAAAACCACTCGCATTTTTACGACAATCACTACAAATATAAGTCCCGTCTTTTAATTTTACTCGCGAGAGAGGACCAGATTCCTTACCACAAATCTCGCAAGTTTGTTTTGAGAAAATTTTGCCAAATAACCCCATATTTCCTCCAATTTAATAGTTTTTAATTTTTTTGACGTTTTTTGCTTTTTGAAACCAACCAGAAAATTATCAATGCAATCGCAATAACGATTATAAACAAAAGCCAAAGTGGACAAATAATTACAATTTTCTCCACAACCGACGTATCCCCAAAAATCTTAACCGTCTGTCGAACCTTAAAAATCCCTACCATCGGTGCTTCATCCCAAGTCAAAGCATTGTATCTCTCTGACTCCGGCAAAATCAAACTCGTCATCGGCTCTTCTTCATTCGAATAAACTTCTTTATCTGAAAACAGTGGATAAATCTGCAAAGTATATTCCGCATCCGTATGAACATTTCCGTCGTTTTTCACTATCGACGACACCATCAAAGGCGAGCCAAATGAAATCATCGGTACGTTATTTTCTAAGATCGCGCCAGCCTCTCGTGTTTCTCCCGTCACTTCCGCATAAATAATCGATCCAAATTGCATCACATTCTGAATCGCCACATTTCCACTATCTTCATCGCTATTTACGGTTTCGTCCCGTATTATAATCGTCGCGTACTGCCCTCCCGCTGGCGCATCTTTTGGAACATTAATTTTGTAGGACAAGACATCTGTCGAGTTAGGCGCAACCGTTCCGGTTTCTTTATCAAGTTCAATCCAGTCCATAATCTGGTTATAATTACTTCTCGAAATATGGTCTACCGAGCCATAATCATCTTTGCTTTTTCCGTCTTTTACCTGGCTAAATGAACCAATCGACGCCGAGTATTTCAAATCATTTTTGTTATCATTTGAATTCGAAATCTTCAAAGAGCCGCTGTAGGTCTCTCCTGGCATCAAAATCATTCTCTGTGTTGGTGGCGAAACCGTCATCGATGACAAAATCTCATCCGCAAAAACCTGCGCTAAGGGCAACGTCTCCAAAAACATAGCCAAAATCCCCACCGCCACTACTGCTAATACATTTTTAAAAAATTTCTTCATCTATTTCTCCTTTTAATCTTGTTTAACGCAAGAAAAACCTTTTCCTTTATAAAGTTTTTCCAGCTTACTTAAATTATATTTACCAACCTCTGCCACCTCTTCTTCTGTCAAGAAAAACAACGGCGCCGTCACTTTATCAATTTTACTTTTATCCCCATAAAGTGACACTTTCAGCTTGCTCTTTAGATTAGAAAATTGTGGCGTCAAACTCTCCGGATTTACTCCATTTTCTCCCATGTATTTATTATATTTAGCATGCAATATCGCCGAAGCATCTTCTACTGCTTCTGGCGAAGCATAAGTTCCGTTGTAGGTATACGAAATATCTTCCAATTTATCTCCACGATATATTGCTCGTACTTCATGCGTATATCGTTGCACTGTCTCGGATTGGAAAAAAGCCTCTTCCGAATGTGAAATCGAACAATTCAGCGATCCGACTCTTGTCATCTGCTCTCCCCCAGCTATATAATTTTCCTTTCCTTGTAATAAAAAAATTAAAACTAGCACCAAAACTACCGCACCTAGTCCAGCTATCACCCACCACCATATATTATTTTTTTTCTCTTCTGCCATTAACACCTCACTTTAATTTCTTCCATTATATCACAAAACCAAAAAAATACAGCCCCTTTTAAGAGCTGTATTTTTCGAACTTATTAAATTAAACGTTCGGGCTGGTTAAAGTATAGGTTACTTTACCAGTATAGCTGTCGGCTTCCTGACCAGCGCTAATCCAAACTTGGTAAGTCGGAGTAAACGCCCCTGCAACCGAACCGGTTCCTTCTGCAATCACCGCTGGAGTCCCTGGCACCGCTATGAAGCTATCATAGCCGTTTTGAATCGTTACGCCAGTTCCACCGGTAACCTTAAATGCCCAGTTCGAAACTGCACCACTTGTTGCTGTACCAGTCGCAATATCTGTACCACTACCGGCCGCATCCATCACCGTGCTTACAGTCGTCCCATCCCCACCAACTGCCGTTAATTTCCAGGTCGAACTTGCCGATGCATCGTTACAAACGACCGAAATCACGTTTCCACCAGACGTCACATTAGACGCACCAATGTCGCTCTTAAGCTGGCTGTTTTGCATATTTACTACATAAGTGTTCGTTGTTGCAGTTCCATCACCAATCGTACCACTTGTTCCAGAAGTCGTCACTGCACACGACGATGCGATGTTCACCGTGATTTCATCGGTCACCGTCGAAGTTGCCGCAAAGGCTCCTAGGATTGGCATCGCCGCAAGACTAACTGCAGCTACACCTGCTCCCGCAATTATTGATTTTTTCATTTTTTTCTCCTTCTCTTATAGAGAATTAAAATTGTTTTTGTATTAGAGTATAACCTTCTAACATTTCTTATTTTACATAAGCTTTTTCATATTGTCAAGTATATTTCATACATAAAATCAAAAGTTTTCCACAATCCTACACCCCTATCACTGGTTCACGTGGACAATTCTCTAAAACTCTCGATATCGCTTCTTTTTCTGCTTCTGTCACCCACAAACCATATTTATACTTTACCGAAACTTGTCTTGCCACATATTGACATCTAAATTTTTTATTGGCTGGTAGCCACGTTGCTGCATCACCGTCCGATTTTTGATTGTTTGCCTTCCCTTCTACGGCCAATAAATTTAGTGGATCTGTCGCTAGTTGATTTCTAGTCTCGTAGTCTTTATATTGCGCCCCCTTTTGCCATGCATCCGACAGCGCCACTACGTGATCAATCTGGATTTTCGAAACCTCCTCTTTGGTTTTCAAAACCATATGCTCTCCCGTATAAGGCTCGTCAAACTCTCCTGCCACTACTGTACATCCGTCTAAAATCGCCGAATCGCCCAAATCTCGTTTTAAAATCCGCTGGCGCAAAGAACATCCTTCAACTGTCGGCCACCCATCATAAAATTCTTCTCTACTGTATCCAGTTTTTGGTGCTCGCCCTTTTACCTCTAACTTCTCTAAAATATCCACCGCAAGTGGCGCAGTCGCTTCCGACTCATTAACTGGTGTTAATATCTCCTCGTAGCTCTCTGGATTCGCCAAAATCCAAACTATTGCTAGTAGCAACGCCACCAACATTGTCGAAATCCGTCGCCACTTTAATATCTTCAAAAACCTCCTTAAATTGGCGGAAAGGACAGGATTCGAACCTGCGGAGGTTTCCCTCTCTGGTTTTCAAGACCAGTGCCATAAACCACTCGGCCACCTTTCCACCCTTTATTATACCACGGATACTTCTCCCTAAACTCAAATCAAAATCTTACCGTGCTAGACAACGCACGTTAAAACCACCGTAACGGATGATGGAGAGCTGGGGGCCGACCCCGCCAGAACCGAACCCTAAATCGTAAGCGCTCGTCGCCGAGCGCACACTAGACGACCAGACGTGCTCATAGTGGCCGGCGCTGTAGAACGTACCACCGTTGACATTGCCGGCGCGAGACAGATAAAGCGGTGCCTTTTCTAAACCCTCGGATGAAACAGTGTTACCAGTATAGTTATCGTAGAGATAGGCTAATCTAGAAAATTCATCTCGTGAACCATTCTGGGTGTAGTCTGGTGATGCACTAGTAATAGTTGGTAAACGCCAGCCCTTTGGACAAATGGAGTTTGGTGGGTTGTTGGCGATGTTAGCCATAGTGTCTGCGGTGTAAGCGGAAGTGTCGTTGCTAGCTACTGCAGCAGACCAGTTGTAATAGTTACCTACATGGCCATGAGTGCCGTTAGATGCGTATGGAGTGGTGGAGAAATAATTCTTCCAGTTAGCGTCTGCTTTGGTGACGTAGTTACAACCTTGATAATTTACTCCACCTACAGTTTTATTACATAAATTAGAGTCGTAAAACGGTGTGTTTCTCCAATAATAATCACCAGTATCTACGGAATATGGGGTATTAAAATCATTAACCCAACCTGTAATACTCCCTGGAGTTGAGGCGTTTGTCACAGCATTGATAGTAGAACGTACTGGCGTCCAAGACGAAACTGTGTTTAAGTCCGTCGTATCGGAAGTTAAAGCCACTGATGAACTTAAGTTTAAATCTAAGTTCTGCGTCATCCAACAATGATTGTCTGCTAGCTTTGCTACCCAATAGACTTTATTATCACGAATGTCTGTTAATTGTCTTTCTGTACCTACTGGAGTTGCATCACAGATTTCACTAGTCAT
>JAFWHT010000037.1 GCA_017511965.1 Candidatus Saccharimonadota bacterium | reverse complement strand
TTTTTTGCGGCTAATTATTTCTTCAGCATCACTATGGCTTATTTGTTGTGAAGCTTCAACTTCTGACGCTTTTTTTGCTTGACTTCGAATCATATTTCGATATTGCTTTGTGATATTATCGATCTTGTCACTGAGAGATTTAGTCATCTCAATATGATTCTTTGTGAAATTAATGCCAAATTGTTTGTCTAGGTTACTGGAGTAACTAATTTCACAACGAAAACGGTTGAATTCCGGATGTCTAGTATATAATCCGAGTGTTTGAGCAGCTGCAATTTCGCGATTATTCCTTACTATGTAGTACCCCTCATTTGTTGGATTATAAGTTAGATGATTTTTGTCGTCATTTTTTGCGGCAAGTTCACTTTTGTTCGGATCTAGATGTACGAGCGTCACATGGACTTTTTCTTCATCTACATCTATGTCGTCTTCGAGGAGTACTTGTGTTTCCGACCTGTCTCGTTCGAGTGGATCTAATGGTGTTATCTGTCTGCCATTTAATGTTATAGTACGGCCCGAAAACAGAAATCCTCTGAAGACTTGACGAAAATGAGCGTCTGCATTTGAAGCAATGTTCCTCTCTATAGAATCTAGTTTAGAAATTGTTACAACTGTTCCGCTCTCAAGGCTGTTCATACGAACTTCGTCGTCCATAGTCAAGCTTTCTTCTTCTGCACACCATTTGTTTGTTTCCATAATTTTATCTAAGTCTAGACATACTTTATGGGCTTTTTGGCCTGTTATTTTGCTGACGACTTCTAATTTGCGCCCCATAGATATACTGGCCGTAACAAGTCCCATGCCGAAGCGTCCTAAATCTGTGGATTCTTTTTCTGTGTTAGATCCTAGTTTTATAGCTTCGCACATTGTTTCAAATGTCATTCCGAAGCCATCGTCTTGGATGATGATGTATTTTTCTTTATCGATGGTTATGGTTATATTCTCCGCATTAGCATCTAGGGAGTTGTCCACTATATCAGCCAACGCTGTAGTGTTTGTATAGGTAAGATATCGCAAACTCTCAATAGTCTTTGATGCATTTGGAGTAATATCTAATTGATTGTTCATAGTTTTATTCCTATTTAACATTTAATAATAAAAAACCCTCGTCTAAAACGGGGTCAAAAACTCACATAATGTATCTCATACTATTTATCTCCTGAGTCCGATGCGATTACCGAACTACTTACGTTTGATATTGTTGATAATTGCGACAGTTACGATAACTATCACTAGTTCTAGTATATCACAATTTACTATCTCGTGTCAAGAAAAAATCCCACCCCTGTTTTCTGCACAATAACTTTCAAAACCCGATTGTATCCAAGTGGACTCTATCTATTGACGAATTGACAGAATGTTTTATTAGAATCGTTGCCGTAATGGTTGATATCTTCCGGCTTGGCCCAGAGCGAAAGCTTGTGGACGCGCCACTTACCAATGAAGAATGTCTGAACTATCGCGTCATTCACGTCGCGGTTATTTAGCGCGCGTGGAATGTATGCGAGGGAAAAGTAGTACCATTTGTCGTCTTCGGCGTCTAACCTCGTAAAAACGCGCTTACCGCACCCCATAGTTTTTAATTTAAAAGGGAGTCGCCATCCCATCTTGTGGTATAATAATAAATAATGACCGAGAGAATAAAACAGAAAGATATATTCCTATACCATCCAACCATTGAACTATGTAGTTACGAATTTGGCGAATTGCTCAAGCAAATTAGCCAGCTTCCATTGGTAGACAGAATCATTGCCGACGTAGACGAAAATCGCTATATACTTCTAGTCGAACAAAAGCTTGATACGTATATTATAACGTTACGCAAATTAAAAAACGACGAACTACCAAAAATAGCAGATACGAAAACTGGCGATAATGAAAGCAATCTTGAAATACCGTCAGATATGTCCTTATCATATAAAAATCTTTTTGCGTACAATAGCAAAAACAACTCACTCGCTATGACTATAATAAATCTTTGCCCTCGAATATCTACCCTACGAAAAATACTAGAAAAAATCGCTAAAGATAAAATGGATGGCTGCGCAAAAATAACGCTACGCTTTGTTATGGTCTTCAGAAAAGGCTTAACAGAAAAATTAATGCAAGCAAATTCTATAACAACCGCCGAATTCAGAGCTGACGATTATTACGGTGATAATATAGACGAGACGAGATTAAAAAAATACAAAGATTATTTATCTGGCAATGGTTATATTAAAACAACTAAATTAAAGGGCAAACGAGGGCAAAACATCAAAAAGGTGGTCGCTCCAATCATCGAAGATATCTTATCAAATAATGGTCAGTTACTGGACGGGATTAACATAAAAATGACCATTGATGGAGAAAAAATAGATTTTACTAGGTACTACCAAAAAAATACCGTAGATGTTTTATTAGATGAGAATAATAAACGGTACTTAGACTATAGTGATCTAGAAAAGAAGCTTATAACAATAGCAAAGAACGATATAATATATGAGGAATAATAGAAAAATAATAATCAAAGAAATCGCCATCTTCCTAATTGTTGCTTCTATCATATTTATTCTCCAAAACATTCAAGACATAGAAGCACTAAGCAACGAAGTTAAAATTCAAAATTTTCTACAGTCGTGTTTCGATTTAAATCTGGCTATAGCAATAGCTTCTCTCGTAGCATTAATGATAGAGAAAAAAGTCCAAGTAAAAGGTAGGCAATTAAAAAGAATAACGTGCAATAGTCTACTAATTATATTCTTTAATTCATTAATAATGGCATCACATAATTTATTCGGTATATATGGCCTGCCTATTGTCGCAGCAACTCTGTATGGCAACGTTATAAAAATATGGGATTTATCAAAATACATCCTTTGTATAATCTAATGTTTTCCATATGTCATCTTACCAACTTGTTAAATTCCCAAACACTCTTCTCTATCCCCCGCCAACTCCAAATACATTCTGCAAGCCACCATCTTCTCCTCTATCTCACTATGATAAATCACATCATCAAGCAAATAATAATCTCCTTCAGAATGTCAACAAACACCATGCAGCTTAAAGCGCAAATCTTCCGATAAATCAGTTTTCATTAATCTAATTATAGCATCGCGCTAATTTTCCAAGTCAAACCCCACCACAACTTCCCCACCCCCTAACTCCGGCAGCCCATCAATATGCCCAATCCTCGTATAACTATACTCTGTCTCAAACGATTCATAAAAAATCACCAAACAATCATCCCCAAACAGCATCACATCCCCCGCTTCGACCCGCCCAGGACGTACCACGTCAACCGGCAAAGTCTCCGCCAAATACGCATACTTCTCATTCCCATTCAAATCACTCATCGAAAGTTCCAACGGCAACATCTTAAGAAGCGCAGAAACCGTAGCATTCCTAGCCAACTCTACCTCCAATTTCTCCCCCTCAATCGTCACAAAAACCCTTTTCATTTCATGACCCATTTCATTTTCCTCCAAATTTATTTCATTATTATTTACCGAAACGTCCGTGTTGTCTTGATTTACAACACGTTCCCTATTCATCATCACCATCGTCACCACCACCGAAACAATCACAACCACAAAAACCAAAACCGGCATCACAAATTTTTTATTAATACCCATCTACAATCTACTCCCCCACCCCAATCAACACATAACTATTTTCAATCAATTCAAAAATTTCTTCATCTTTCATTTTTCCATCAAGTAAAACCGTCAGCCAATTATTCTTATTCATATGATAAGCCGGAAAGAAATTTTTTCGCGTAGCCACCAAATCTGGCGCCCCGCCCCGATCAAAACGCAAATTCAATATCTCAACATACCCATCTCGCTCTAAACCAAGTTGTCTTGCCGTAATTCGCGCAAGAAGCGCAAACCATTTTCGATTATGCGTATTTCTAAAAATACAAAATCCCGGATATTTTTCCCATAAAAACTCCGGCTCAACCTCATAATGCTCTCTAATATGAGCAACAATATCTTTAGTTTGCCGTCCGTGATAAACATTCTGATTCGACATGCTAATTCTATTATATCACTTTAGTACAAGAGGCCCTCACGTTTATTCCTTGCCCCGTTAAAATCATAATCTTCCACCAACTCAAACCTCCACTTCTGCTCTACGTCTGGATATTTTTCCGCATCTACCTCCCCAAAAAACTCCTCATACGGCCGGCACCACAACCGCCCATCCCCATACAGCGCCCGATACGCCACCATCTTCTCCCCCGTCTCACTATGGTAAATCACATCCTCAAGCAAATAATAATCCCCTTTAAAATGTCGGTAAACTCCGTGCAATTTAAATCGCTGATTCTCTGGTTCTGACATCTAGTTCAACACCGCAATTCCAACATTCAAATAGCCGGCAAAAGTCGTCCAAACCAAATACGGCAACAGGCACCAAAACGCTGCCCGTGAAATTTTAAACGTCATTACAAGAAGTACAATTTCTAAAATCCACATCAAAGCCAAAACTGCAAACGCTACCCAATAAAGATTCGCCGTAAAGAAAAGTGGCATCCAGATAAAATTAAGTACCAGTTGAATCCCATAAACTATCAGTGCCACCCGTGCCTGTGGCATCTTCGCTTTTTTCTTAGCCCCGGATAAATAAATCAAATACGAAGCCACGCCCATCAAAACATACAAAATCGTCCACGCGACCGGGAACAACCAAGCTGGTGGCGCAAGTGGCGGTTGATTAAAATCGCCAAATTGGCTCATTGCGTCTCTCGTAAAAAGCGAGATTAAAAACCCACCACCAAGTGGCACCAAAATACAAAGCGCGATGCGCCAAATTTTCCCAAAAGTTGTCAATTTTGCTTTTTTATTAACCATATTTCCACCTTTCTTAATTTAATAACCTTTTATTTCTTTTTTCCTCTTTTTGCTTTTATTTTTCCCTTCATTTCAACTTCAAACCCTCGTTTCTTCATGTCAATTCCAAACCCATTCTTCAAAATTAGTCCCAACCCAATCACAATCACTACCGCCGGCACGAAAATTTGCCATAGCATATCAAAGCTAATCACATCCTGCGCCGAAAGCAAAAGTAGCACCCCAATCACGAGCCCGATTACATAACCACCTTTATCATTTTCCGTTACAATCCCCGCAAGACACGGAATAATAATAAATAGCGTCCACCACCCGTCAAAGAACAAATCAAAATCCACCACGTCAAACGCGCTCAATATCAACAACACCCCTACCGCAATCAACACCACTCCCCATATGATACTCGAAATCTGTTTTTTCATAAACTCCTTCTTTTTAATTATTATGCTTTTATTATACCACGCCAAAAACCCAAACCACAAAACCCGAACGACCCAAAATCCCATCAAAAAGCCCCGCCAAACATCAGCGGGGCCAATAAAACTTAGGACTCTTTATTTGGCTTACTCGAAACCGAACAAACTGAACAAAGCAGCGTCAAAAGTATCTTTGGCAAAATTCCTACAACCTCGAAACCAGGCAACGCATTTACCGCTATAAACAGCGCCCCAATACCGGCAAAAAATATAACACCGACCGCTACCAAAGCACCTAAATCAATAGCCCTTTCGAGATTTTTTTCTGCGGACATTACAATTGCCAAAACCGCTGCCATCGCTAGCGCTTCCGCCAGCGTCCATAACACATGAAAAATCAACGCCGCTACCAAAATCGTACTAATGTTATCCGCCTGTACATACTCCGGAAAAGTCTTCCAGCATATCCAAAAAATCAATCCTGTAATAAAAAAGTTCACGACTTGACGCATCTTATCACCCCCTCTCATAAACTCGCCCAAAAGTCGCAAAAACATTATAACACATTTTCTCCAAAAATACCACTCCAACCCCCATCTAGACAAAAAAGTAAAAATATGATATAACGGTAATAGTAAATGTACTTTAAATTGGTGTTATGAAAGGGGGCAAAAATGAGGTTAGATATGGAATTTTACACCATCGATGAACTTTGTACCGATTCTAGGCTCTTCCAAACGGAAAAATACGTTCCTAGCAAAGAAGAGATGGTTTCAATCCAAAAGTTCGCCGAAAAGCACAACGAATCGGGAATCGTCAAAGTATTTTTAGATCACAAAGATTATATCGTCTGCAACAAAATTTACAATTACCACGACGGCAGCGAACCAATAATTTTTGTGATCTTCAATGCTGAAATGGTCTGGGGCGACGACACAAAATACTTCAACGCCAAACCAGATTTTTTCCTCTCGATAACCCTTAGTTCAGAAGCAGTAGTCAAAGCTCCGATTCAACATGCTTATTTTCGCCACATCATGTGGGAAGAAGAGTTTGAAAATCTTTTAGATCTACTCGACGAGGCCAACGAAATCATTAGTGACTATCTTGACGATGATGACGACGACGAACACAATAACATTCACATTTATTAACACCAACCAAAACCACGCCTAAAAGGCGTGGTTTTTTCATCAGCCAAGCTTACTTTGCGTACTCAACCGCTCTTGTTTCTCTAATCACATTAACCTTAATTACACCCGGATAGCTCATCGTCGCCTCAATTTTATTCGCAATATCACGCGCGAGCTTCAAAGCCGACAAATCATCAATTTGTTTTGGCTCAACAATTACCCGAATCTCGCGCCCCGCCGAAATCGCGTAAGCCTTATCAATCCCCGGGAACGACGTTGCGATATTTTCAAGATCTTTCATTCTTTCTGCAAAGTTTTCTGCCGAAATGTTTCGAGCCCCCGGCCGAGCCGCACTCATTGCATCAACAATTTTTACAATCACCGCTTCTGGCGTAGTTGGCTCTATGTCGTCATGGTGCGCAGCAATAGCGTGTACAACCTGCTCTGGCATTCCATATTTCTTTGCGAGTTCCGCACCAATATCCGCATGCTTCCCCTCAATTTTGTGCGTTACTGCCTTGCCCATATCATGTAGCAAAGCTGCAGTCTTAGCAACACGCTTATCCGCCCCAATCTCTTCCGCAATCATTCCCGCCACATGCGCCATTTCAATTGAATGCAAAAGTACATTCTGTCCATACGAAGTCCTAAATTTCAATTCACCAAGTAAGTGCAAAATCTCGCGTGGAATTCCAACTACTCCAACTTCTCTTGCCGCATCTTCACCTGCTCGCACAACTTCCTTTTCAATTTCTTTTTCTGCTTTAGAAACCGCTTCTTCGATCGACGATGGATTAATTCGTCCGTCTTTCATCAATCTCTCCAAAGCATATCGTGCAACTTGTCTTCTAATCGGATCAAACGACGACAATACCACCATTCCCGGCGTATCATCCACCATAATATCCACTCCCGTCGCTCGTTGCAACGCTTGGATATTTCGCCCCTCTTTACCAATAATCCGGCCCTTCATATCATCATCCGGCAATTTCAAAGCCGTAATCGTTCTGTCAGCCGTTACCTCCGAACTCATTCTCTCCATCGCTGTAAGAAGCATCGCTTGCGCCGTCTCATCAATATCGTGTTTAAACTCCTTCTGTTCTTTTACCACCAATCCTACCAAATCTTGTTTGATGTCATTCTCCGTCATCTTCATCAATTTTTCTTTTGCTTCTGCCTTAGACAAGCCCGCAATTTTTTCCAATTTCTCATGTTGTTTCGTGCGAATTTCTCGAATTTCATTTTTCAAATCTTCTAATTCTTTACCTTCGCGATTCAATTTGTCCGACTTTTTCTCTAACTGATCCAACTTTGCATCTAAAATCGTTTCACGTTCTGCTAATCGATTTTCTGTTTTTTTCCATTCCTTTCGTCGTTCATTTTCCTCCATCTGATTTTTTTCTGTCAATTGTGAAGCTTCTTTTTTTGCCGAAAGAACGATATCTGAAGCCTCTCTTTTTGCCTTCCGAATCAAATCATCTGCTTTATCTTTACCCCCGTTTTCTTTGCGTTTGTTATACGCAAAAATACCGCCAGCGCCAGCAAAAAGCCCAGCCACCGCGGCAACAATTGGAATTACTATTTCCATAACAAACCTTTCTAATTGTTTTGTCGATATTTTCCTGATACCGACGATTTAACAAATAAAATCAAATTAATAAATTTCCCCTCTTATTATATCACATTTTTAATTTTTGTGCTAAATGTTTAAGGCCCCGCATCGCGCGAGGCCTTTTTACTTTTTTAATTTAGAAGTTACAAATGAATTCCTTGGTATTCATCGCCCAGCTGATTTTTTCCAAATTGATAATCATTACCAGGCAAAACCGCATTTAATAAAATCCCCACAATCGATGCTAACGCAAGCGATGTCAACGTAATCGTCGTCTCGCCGATTGAAAAACTAATTCCGTTAGTCCCAAGCGCAATCACTAAAATAATCGCCATAATAATTAAATTTCGCGATTTCTTAAAATCAACCTGGTTCTCGACTATATTTCGAACTCCAACCGCCGAAATCATTCCGTAAAGAATAAACGAAATTCCACCCACAATCGCCGTCGGCATCGAGCCAAAAACTTGTGCTACTTTCGGGACAAAGCCAAGCACTACTGCATAAATCGCTGCCAGTCGTATCACTTTCGGATCATACACCTTCGAGAGTTCTAAAACTCCCGTATTCTCACCGTAAGTTGTATTCGCCGGCCCACCAAAAAATCCCGCCAGCGCCGTAGCTAGTCCATCCCCAAGCAAGGTTCGATTTAATCCAGGATCTTCAATAAAATTTCGTCCCGTCGTCGCCGAAATCGCCGAAATGTCTCCGATATGTTCCATCATCGCCGCAATCGCAATCGGTGCCATTGTCAAAATTACCGTCAAATCAAATTTTGCCATCGCAATCTGCGGAAAACCCACAATCGGCGCTTCAGCAATCGCCTGCGTATCGATAATCATACTTCCGTCTGCGTTTGTCAATCCCCATTGTTGCATATTAATTGCTATCGCATACGCTACTACCACACCTAATAGCACTGGAATAATTTTAAATATCCCCTTTCCCCAGATATTAAAAATTATCACCGTTACTAACGCAACTAAAGCCAGTGGCCAATTCATCGAACAGTTTGCAATCGCCGACGGCGCCAGCCCCAAACCAATTCCAATAATAATCGGACCGGTCACAACCGGTGGTAAAAAACGCATCACTTTCTGCACGCCTACAACTTTAATCAACCCTGCCAAAACAAAATACAATAGCCCCGCTACTACAATTCCACCACAAGCATACGGCAATTTCTCGCCATAACTCATACCTGCAAACCGACCGGTTTCAAGCTCTGCCACAGCTGCAAATCCACCCAAAAACGCAAAACTCGATCCCAAAAATGCAGGCACCTTAAAACGAGTGCATAAATGAAAAATCAACGTTCCCGCTCCTGCACAAAGTAGCGTCGTTTGCACCGACATTCCTTCTCCATGAAAATAATTATTCACTAAGATCGGTACCAAAATCGTCGCTCCAAACATCGCAAACATGTGTTGTAATCCCAAAATCAACATCTTCGACACCCCTAAGCTACTAGCATCATAAATCGCATCTTGCCTATTATTCATTGTATCCTCCTTTTTAAAGAACATCCCACGCCAACTAGCCCAATTTTATCATGTCGTTCATTTTCGTCGCAAGCATAAGAAAGATACGCTATATTTTTTCAAAATTTCTCCTTATGCTTGATTTTTTATGTCAATTCAATTACACTAAAAAAGAATAAAAGGAGGTAAATGGGTTATTTAGAAGAAATGCTATTAAGAGAAGGCGTTATTTATCGTGCGCCAGATGGTTCAAATTCTTACGTCGAAGGGAGTCTTGTTTCAAACTCTTTAGTCGTACGCAACTCTTCCGGCTGGGTAACCCATCGCATCGAACGCGCCTCTAACGGCGTCGATCTAGTCGTCAGAAATGTCTCGACTGGGCTCGTCGAAACCCGAATTACAGCCTAATTCCAAAAGCGCTTTTTACTTTTCTTAAATTCTTCCAAAAGCTCTTTTTGTCTCCGTGATAAATTTTTTGGCGTTTCAACAATAACTGTTACAATGTGTGGCCCTCTATCTCCATCCGCTCGAAATGGTACGCCATGCCCAGACAATTTAAATGGTGTTCCCGATTGTGTTCCTGCTGGCACTTTCATCGTGACAGATCCATCTACCGTCTCAACTTCGATCTCGCAACCAAGCGCCGCGTCAACCATATTAATCGTCTCTTCAGACAAGATAATCGCCCCCTCGCGTGTTAGATTCTTATGTGGTTTAACCTTAATTTTAACATAAAGGTCACCTTTCTCAGTCGAACCCTCTGGCGCTTCCCCACCCTTACCACGAAGTCGTATCGACATTCCATCATCAATTCCTGCCGGAACTTTAATTTTTATATTCTCACCATTAGTCGAAACTTCTTTTGTCGTTCCAAAAATCGCTTCTTCAAAAGTTAAAGTAACTGAAGTTTGATAATCGGCTCCTCTTCGTGGCCGTCTTGCCCCACCAAATCCAAAAATCGAACCTAAAATATCATCAAATCCAGAAGCCCCACCAAAATCAAAGTTAAATGTTTGACCGTTAAAGTTAAACCCACCAAACGGATTTCCGGCCGTACCACCGCCACCAAATCCACCAGCTCCACCAACCCCCGCATGTCCAAACTGGTCATAGCGCGCTCGTTTCTGTTTATCAGACAAGACTTCATGCGCCTCATTAATTTCTTTAAACTTCGCTTCGGCTTCCTTATCACCCGGATTTCGATCCGGATGATATTTAACCGCCAACTTTCGGTAAGCTTTCTTAATTTCATCATCGGATGCCGATTTAGACACCCCTAAAACTTCATAATAATCTCGTTTTTCAGCCATAAAAACTATTATACCCCATTAGCACTCCAAACGCAAGACTGCCAAGTTCTTTCTTATCGTTATTGACATTTAAAACTATTAATTATTCATATGGAGTTTTACAATACGAATATCCATAAACATAATCCGAATAGTCTGGGATGTTTTCTACAATCCATTTTTTAGCCTCCGCTTCAATCGGATCAACATCAATATCTCTACAAGCATAAATATCCACATTAATCTTTTCAACTTTACCTTGGCTATTAATATCAGCCCGTATAAAGAATTTATTCGACAAAGGTCGATACGGCAAAACTTGACCAGCCGGGTCGTTCGTTCCAGCCAATTCATCCTCTACGTCCCAACAATTAAAACTGCCATATATTAAATCAGATTTCGGCAAACAAGTTACCTGCGTTCCCCACTCATCAAATATCGGATCTTTTTTATCGCTCCATTCATATTGCGCCTTATATGAATATCTCAAACTTGGAATATCTACGATGAAATCAACGACATACACTCTACGAGATTCGTCATATCTGCTAGAAAAACTACCTTCTCGAACAACCGCATCATCAATTGATTTTATCAGTTTCGGATCATCAATTAAATACCTTATGGTAGTAAAAAGACTATACTGAATCACCTGTAAAATATCTTTATCAGACTGTTCTTTTGTGTAATCTTTTAAATTCTGAATGATGACTTGATTTTCTCTCACTGCCGGACTAAGATTGTCTTTAAAAAATCCGCCAAACCATAACAAAGCAAATCCCACAACAGAAAAAAACACCACGCCTATTACAATAAAAATCGCCAATCTTTTTTTGGGATTAAAGTTATCGTTATGCTCCATTGACATATCCTTCCAAAGCACCCAGATCTAAAGATGCTGGCGTGTAAAATTTAATATAAGTAGCGCCACTCCACCAAGACATGGGGTCGCCAGTTTTGACCGATACATAAGCCGAACCACTCCCATAGGTACCGTTCCCAGCCCCTTCCGCGTTCATGCCATAATCCGCTTCGCCTAAAATATATTGCCCATCATGAATCCCCAAAACTACAGCAGTATGCGTAAGGCTTCCCCCGTTAGAAACACTTAGTACTGAGCCTACGCTAGGAGTTCCTGACATAACTCCGCCCGATAAACCATCAACAAACTTATCGCCATTGCCCCAAGGCGCAT
This sequence comes from Candidatus Saccharimonadota bacterium, assembly GCA_017511965.1. GTDB lineage: Bacteria > Patescibacteriota > Saccharimonadia > Saccharimonadales > Saccharimonadaceae > Nanosyncoccus. The sequence goes on along the minus strand of JAFWHT010000037.1, from coordinate 28,087 downwards.
TACCATTAAGACTCGAAAATCCTTTTTTAACAAAGAAAGCCGAAAACGTAACACAGTTAGTTCCGCCACGACCATATTGATTAGTAAACCACAGCGCTGAACCAACAACGGCTTCGCTTTCTCCTCCCATATTCGCTCCATAACGCTGAACATAAAGAACCGCCTGTTCGTACGTCAATCCACCCTCATCTACAATTTCTGAACCAGTAATTCCTCCCTCCCCAAAACAATAATCTGGCGTTGGCGTAGTGACAGCAGTAGTATTAGCGTCATCTCCGTCAGTATCAGCATTTTCATCAGCAGTGTTGCCATCATTAGTAGTCTCATTCGAATTTTGAGTAGCGTAGTCAGTCTTAAAATTATGATAATTTTCAGCCGAAATAGGAATACCTCTAGCTTCAGCCCACTTTTGAACACCGCATACCACATTTGACACCTTAGTGACATACTCGGGGTCTGTAGCATAAACTGCTAGTGGATCACCATACTCAATAAACTCAATATAAGAAAAAGGATTTTGCGAAAACTTTCCAGCCGATCTTTTTACCGGAAGAATACTTTGAAAATACCAATCAAAAGCCTCTTCATGACTATTAAATGTACGATGCGCCCCATCACAGCTCGGCCCCTCACCTTTAAGTCCTAGTGGATTATTGGGGCAAACCTCTTGTGTTGCACAACCGCTTTCAATAATAAGTTGGGCTGCCATTGCTTCCCAAGGAACTCCATTCTTGCCAGCTGCAGTCCTAATTGGCCCAACATATTTCGAAAGACATGTGGAATGCGGAGATACATCACTACATCCACCCTCCCAATGCCCATGCTCATTACCATCAGCAACAAATGTAGTATTCCCGCCAACAACATCTACAGCTCCACTCGTCGGACTACAATCTCTCATGCGCCTCTCAAACGGATTATAAAACAAGATATTATTTCGCCCGGCAACGTTTAGCCATTGTTCTTCTGGCATATCTTTTACTCTCGTTCTTGCATAAGTTGAGCCTACCGATGTCAAAGTCAACGCCACCACAACTATTAGCACAAAAACCTTTCGAAGTAAACTTCTCATACTAAAATTATACCATATAATTATTGTTTCGCCGCATTCGGGTTCGTCGTAATTAAGCCCTCTTCCGTTTCCGACGCAATAATTTGAATATGCACGTGATTCTGCCCCGCAAAGAATAGCCCTTGCCCTACCGGGAAATTCGAGAGTCGCCTCTTCTCTTCTTCGGTCAATTTAAACACGTCTGACAAAACATCCACCGCTGACGGCGATTGCTTTAACAAAAGCTGCATCGACGAGTTATTTACAATTGCTCGTCCCATCTTTGAGCTCATAAAGTCTTCCACGTCCTGTGTAATCGTCGTCAGACCAAGGTAATACTTTCTCGCTCGCTTTGCAAGTGAAAACAAAAAGTTCGCTGAATCTTCATATTTCATCAACTGCCATGCCTCATCTACTATCAGCATTCTCTTTTTCTGCTCAGCACGCACTACGTTCCAAATGTGCGACAAAACAATATACATCGCCACCGGTCGAAGCTCGTCTTCAAGATCTCGAATGTTAAATACTACCATCTGGTTATTAATGTCAATGTTACTCTGTTGCGAAAAGATACCTGCAAACGTCCCTGTCGTATATTTACGCAACCTTTGCGCCAACTGTGGCCCCGATCCTTCCATATGTAAAAGCGTATCGTACAAATTCGCAATCGTCGGTGGTGTTGATTGGTGTGTTAATGGATCCGACGTAATTCCTGCTCGCGCATAAGTATCAATCAGGGCTTGGTCTAAATCTGCCTCTTCGTTTGCTGTTAAAGCTGCCGTCACGCCACCAGCTGCCGATTGTGTCCCACCCAACATCAACCTAAACAAACCGTGCAAAACTACTAGATTCGCCCTCAAAGCATCGTTGGCGTCTTCTGCGTCTACTACTTTCGGCAGATCAAACGGATTAATCCTTACATCCGAGTTCAAAGACAATCTCACATACGACCCACCTACCGCATCACAAAGTTTTTGATACTCGTTCTCTGGGTCGATAATCAAAATTTCTGATCCTATCATCATCGAGCGTAAAGCTTCCAATTTCACTGTAAACGATTTACCCGCACCAGATTTCGCAAATACCACCATGTTAGCGTTTTCCAGACTAAACCTATCAAAAATCACCAACCCATTATTATGCATATTAATACCATACAAGATACCTCTATCTTGCGTAAGATCTGCCGAAGTAAACGGGAACGATGTCGAAATTGCGCCTGTATTCATATTTCGTCGAATTTGCAGTTGATCCATACATTGTGGAGTAATCGAATTTAACCCCTGCTCTTGTTGAGAAGATGCTACTTTCGAAAAAATCATCTGTTGCCCAAAAATCGTTTCGATTTTTTGTTGCACAAATTTAAGTTCATCCAAAGAATCTGCCCAAATCGTCACATAAAGCCCAAATCGGAAAAATCTCTCTGCTCCAACCTGTAATTGATCACGCAGTTCCTCGGCGTCACTAATTGCTGCTTCTAACTCCGGATCCCGTACTTTACCTTTTTCCATATTTAAGTTCATCGACGCTTCTAGCTGTGTCACCTTCGTCTTTAAATTCTTCATTACTACCGTCGATTCAACCGGATAAATATACATCGACACGTCAATCACTTCGTCAATGTTAATAATTGGCGACAACCAGCCCGTAAAAAGCGTCCGTGGATAACCATAAACATAAATTGTTCGCCCGTATTTATTCCCTAATCTAAAATGATCCGAATTAATCTCGATTGCCGATGGCGAAATCAAATCACGCAAAGTATTCGTGCCTTGTTCAAACGCTTGTTGAATCCTTGCTGCTTCCGCCGCCTCACCTTGCGCCGCCATTTCCGCCGCTGTCATTTTTTTACGTTTACCCATTTTGTCCCTCCGCTGGATTCTCCCCCTTCTTTACATAAATCGTCGCTAATTTCGAAAAGTCCACCAATGGCTCTCTCACTGCTGTATCTGGATTATTAAAGTTATAATAAAGTTCTGCCAACTCTCTGGTATTTAGTCTCACTGAATGAATCCCAATCTGAAATAGGCCCGACATCACCGCGTCAACTCGGTTATTTAATTCCGTCATTGCCTGCTCATAAGTCGTTCGATCAATTTTGGTCACTTCAAACGTCTTATTTTTTGAAAAAGTCTTAAACAAATTTTTTGTCGAGTCTAAACTCTTTTCTGCTTCTGCCGATGTATAATATGGCACTACTACAAAAAACGATTTGTCCATAATGTTTGCTTCTTGCGACAGAATATCAATGAAGTTAATGTAGTCATCCATCAATACCCCCAAAAGCATATTATCGTTATTTCGTCGCACTTCCATTAATCTCTCAATATATGGCCCAATATCCACTCGTTGCGAACGTACCAAAATCTGTGTAGTAAACTTCAATGAATTCAAGAAATTTTGATATGAATACTCAACGCCTTCTCGCTCTACTTCGCTCATCAAATCAAAGTTTATCGACTTACACGCCACCACTGCTCTAAATGATCCGTCTTTCATGATTACTACGTTATCACGAAGCTCTGAAATTAAAAGCGTTGCCTGTGTCGAAGTTGGATTTTCCTTATTTGGCGAAATTGGCGCCACTTGTTGCGAAGTTATCGCTGCCGCCCCAATTGCTGTAGCATTCATGTTTGCCGCTTGTTGACCAGGCAAAATTGCCTGCGGTGCAGCCGGTTGCACTGGCATCGCCGGTTGTATCGGTGTTGCCGATTGCATCGGTTGCATCGGTTGTCCAGGTATCGCCATCATCGGCTGCCCTGCCATATTTTGATTAGGTTGCATTTGTTGTGGTCCCATAATTTAATGTAACGAAATAAAAACTTCGCCCTTTTCCCTTTCTTTTATTCGTTTAGCCTCTTTCGCTATCGTTTCAACAGAAAAATCCGCATTATTTGCTAATTCCATTATACTATGACTCGGCTGACTTGGTGAAGCCTTTTCCTCTGCAGGCTCTGCTTTTTCCACAGTTTCTGCCTTTTCTTCCACAGGCGGCTGCTCGTCTACGCTCACCCCAGGCATCACTACTACCGACGAATTAAGTTCCGGTTTTTCAGTTTCTGGTTGCGTCGCTGGCAAAGGCTCTGCTGTCGGTTCAACCACCGCCGGCTTTACTGCCGACGCTCCCGCATTATGTACTATCGTTTTAACAGGAACCTTCTCTTCAGGTGGCTGGATAATCGACGAGCCAAAACTTCCCAGCATAGTCTCGTTACGTTCGATTGCTTTTTTCATGCTATTAATCACTTCCGCGTGTCGTTCGTTTTCTTCTTTAATAATCGTATTCCCCAAATTACTAAAACGGTTATTTTCAAACATATCGCTTGTCGCATTCGCCTCCGCAATCAAGTCTTCTCGCATTAAATTCGAGCCCCCGCCCTTAATTGCATATCCTTCCGTATCCATCAAATCCGCCAAAAACGACAATCTATGCGTCGCTTCCTCGCCAGTGATATTTCGTGTACGTGAATCTTCAGCAATCTTCGGCGCCGTAATTTCAATTGTTGACTCTCGCTGTCCTGGCTCCCAAATTCTCTTGCGTGGTTTTAAATAAAACGAAACTAACGCCGCCAAATATGTTTCCATCGGCTGGTCTTTTCTAAGAGGTAATGCCAACGCCCCAAAAAACAATACCGGCGGCAAAGGTATAATTGCTAACAATGGAAACAATTGGAATAATCCCACCGCTAACGCAATCAATCCGCCTGCAATCATAAGATAAACAAACTGCCGAAAACTAAACGGCCCTAATAGTTTATCGTCCGCCTCAACATCCTGAGGCACTTTATATTGCGCCATATATTATATATTATAGCACAAGCGTCACGCTAATGGTCATTTTTTACATTGAAAAATCGCGTCATAATTCTATTGTATAGGTCATGGATATTACTATGCTCAACCACACCACTATCAAATTCTGCAATCTCTACCGTAAGATCATCTCCACCCATCGCTACCGCATCACTTAGTACGTCCTTTATTTCACCCCAAAACTCTATCGCATTTGGCATCGGATTCCGACTGTATTTATCATAAATATCTTTAACTTTTAGTCTTGCCTCATTAAATACTTCACCACCCCCAAACATCTCTTCGTTTATCTCAGTATCAACTGGCATCCCCTCCTCTTCTTCTTCATTAAACTTACGCCTTCGCTCTCTTTGCTCTTTGGCATCCTTATAAACTTGCCTCTCCAACTCATCCTTCAAGAGCTCAATCAAGCCAGCCTTCGCCTCACCTTGATAACCTTTTTGGTACATCTTTGCGAAGCCTCTCAATGCATCTTCCTTAAACGAGCCAATAAACCTCTCCTTCACATTATCTTTGTGTTCTCCATAAATCGTGTTGTAATCTTTACTTTCAACATCATCAAACCTATCTTTCAAATCTCCCTCACCACTCAAAATTGCATCTGCAAGCGTATATTGAGTCTTAATCGCTTCTAGCATATCACTCTTAGTTCTTGCAATCTGCACCGGTACATGTCCACCAAGAAAGCCCTTCGTTCGTTCATGTAAGAATTCAAGATAATCCGCTTTTTGTTCTGGCGTCAAAGTACCCGCAATCTCCTTACCAAAAATACCTTCCCAATCAAACTTACGTTTAGCTACATCAACTCCAGTCAAACCCTTACCAAGTGCGATAATCTGTTCGCTACCGCTAAGGAACGAGAACTGATCCCCAATCACGTTTGGCATAATCGCATCCCAAATTCTCTTCTCGTTCTCCTTAAATTTCTCCAAATCAAAGTTTCCATCTTTATCAACCGAATGCAATCTTATTGCTTCGGTCATATTTGCAATCGCCGTCCGTTCCATATCCTTAAACGAAGTACCATTAAGTAGCGTTGCCGCATCTCTTTTTACTTTCTTCGACTTCATCACCGGAATCCCTTCATCAGTATAATGATCGACATATTCATATTCACCATTAACATATTCTTCCATCGAAATATCTTCTTTTTTCCTTCGCTCATTAGGCTCTTTTTCGTTATACATCGCTGCAGTTTCCAAATTGATAAACTTACCAAACCGTCTAAGAAATGGGTCGCCACCCTTTATTTCAAACATACAAAAGTTTGCCAACGCTTGCGAAGCATAAGTACCTAACTTTATCTTTTCACCATTTAACAGTTGCTCGATCTGTCCCCTCACCAAATCCGTATCGCCCCGCATATTCAATGTTCGAAGTCCCGCAATAATCGGGTCAATATAATCACTCGAATCTGTTCGCGCAGTTAATTCTCCTAATCGTGTCACCACGTCTTGTGTTGCCGGCGTCAAATCTGTATAAGTCTGAAACTTATTTCGCATAATCTGCGCTTGCGCATTAAATGTAGACGCCGCTTCCATCGCCGCAAAATGCACGTCCGCCTCTTTATTCTCCATAATATCTCTAATCCGATTATAACGCGCTATATTTTCAGGATCTTCCAAAACACCGTGTAATTGATACTTAAGATTACCCGCATCAATTGCCTTTTGGTCAAAATGCGCATTTATCGCATTATTCGCCCGCCTCTGAAAACCTTCCGCATTTCGATAATCAATCATCGCACCCCTAGCCATCTCAAACTTCAAATTATCCGCCGCATTCATCGTCATATTATCCAATGCTTCTAATCGTTTGTGTCGTATAGTACCTTCCTTAGCCCGACCAGAAACACCTTGGTTAAAATTATTCTTATCGCGAAGCGTCATCTGTTGATATTGCATCGCCCTCGCTTGCAATTCATACGCTTCTTCACCTTTTCTCGAAAGCACCCCATTCAAATTACCCCTTCTGTAATTTTGGCGCGCCCGATATGCTAAACCACGCTCTTTAATAAACGCTTCTTTCTCCGATGTTTCTAGCTCTCTAGCTATTCTTCGATTAGTTACAAACTGCATCAACCTAAGGCTCGGCGTTGCCGCATGTGGCGAAGCCAAATGCCTTTGCTTCGATAATTGTCGATGCGAATCCGCCCACGCCCGATTTCTTGCAAGTGGTCCTGCCGCCAACGAATTGAGCTTCGCATTGATACCACCAAGAAATGTTCCGCTCATCTTCATCAGTGACCATGCGAAAAACAACGGAAAAATTTGTACTGCCATCCCGAGTAACAATCCAAATCCGTCATTTGCACTCGCAATAATTGCAAAGCCCGCAAGCTGACTCGCTCCAAACAAAAGCGAGAACATCGGGTAAAAAATCAACATCTTAAATAGTAAATCTTTCCATTTCTTAAACCACTGTTCGGTATTTGGCAAAATGTTCGCCACTATTGCAAGCGGAGCAATCATAATAAGAAGCGCCACCACCGCCTGCCTCAAGGCGATTGTAATTAACCCCGAAAGCACTGCCACTAACGCCCCCAACGCTACTGGTATCAACATCCAAATTGCCCCTGTTTCAAAGGCTACCACTCCTGCTCCCACTGCCAATGCCGCTCCTCCTGCAATTGCCGTATACATCTCCGCATACGACACATAACTCGCCCCCGACTCACTCGCTGGCACCGCCGCCGTCGCTATTGAGCTAAACACTCCTCTTAAACTATTCCCTACGATGTTTGATACATCCACCGCCAATTGACACATCAAAAACGACAAATTCACCAGCACAGCCGCCACTATCAACTTCGGCAACGCCTTTTTTATTCCATAATTATTAATCCCCAGCCCTGTAATCTGCGAATAAATCACCACCAGAAGGAATATAATAAATGCGATATTCGTAATTCCTCTTACGTATTTCCACACTTCATAAATCGGCGATCCATCTTCTGCCGGTATTGGGCTAATAGTCAAAAATTTCTCAATCTGATTATAAAGCCAGTCTACCGCCTCCGCAATCTTACCTGTTGTCGGACATACCAACCACCCAATCGCTCCCAAACTATCCTTACAGCCATCTGCCGTACTCCTCGAAGTTCCTACTGCTTCTGTCGCTTCTGTTGCCTCTGTCGCTTCCGTCGTTTCTGTCGTCTCTGTCGTCTCCTCATCCGCATACACCGGCATCGTATTTATCACCGCAACAGATAAAGAACTAAACATTCCTAAAATTACCAAAAAACTACCGATTAAGGCTTTTTTTAGCTTCAAATTCAGTAATTTTTTCCTAATCATAGAAAACCTCGCCTTTCTCTAAGGCATACCTATAATTATAGCACACATAAGCGTTTTTGTCAATAATAACTACGATGTTTTTTCACTTACGTCAAGCTTATGGTTACTTTCTTTGACCTTTCAAAAGTTTCGTGCTACTATTAAATTATGAAAAAGTTTCTCGTTTTTATAGCTATTCTCGGTGCCATGTTCTCGACTACGGCTTTTCTTACACCAGAAAATACCTTTGCCGATACCGGCATTAACGGCAGAGCCTGTCCCGATTTTCTTGGTCTTACATCTTGGGATTGTGGTCTCAACGGCACCCCTAGCAATGAAACCGAGCTAAAAAGCGGCATCTGGATGATTGCCTCTAACATCGCCACCGATATCGCTATTATCGCCGCCTACCTCGTCCTTGGCTATGTTATTTACGGTGGCTACCTCTATATCTTCTCCGCTGGCGACCCCGGCAAAGCCGCCGAAGGCAAGAAAACTCTCACTCAAGCTTTCATTGGTCTCGCTATCGTTATGTCTGCCAATCTTATCATGGGCACTATCCGCGCAGTCCTTGTTGGTGGACGATTCAAAGATTGTACTGATAGTAACTGCATCAAACCTAATGACCTGATCGAAAACATGATTAACTGGTTTATCTCTATGGCCGGCATTGTTTCTGTCGTTTTCCTCATTTACGGTGGTATCCAATATATGACCTCCGCCGGCGATGCTACTAAACTTGAAAAAGCCAAAAAAGTTATCATGTACGCTCTCATCGGGCTCGCCATCGTCGCCCTCTCTGTCGCTATTACCGCCTTCGTTTCAAGTACAATTCGCAGCTCCGGCACCTCCAATCTAATCGAACAAATTAAACTAGCGAAAGGAATCTAATGAAAAAACTTTTTACCAAATTTACTCTATTATTTATTTGCATGCTTGGTCTTGCTTTTATTATTCAAGCCCCCGCTTTTGCAGAAGATCCTTGTAGTGCTCTTCCCGCAGGCTCCGCCGCTTATAAAGCTGCCGGTTGTGGCGGTGGCACCTCAGACGCCAACTTGCCAAACCTCATCAAAAATATCCTCTTTGCCATTATCAGTGTGGCTGGCGTTGTAGCTGTCATCTTCACCATCGTCGGTGGCGTAAACTACATGACATCTTCTGGTGATGCCGGGAAAATCGAAAAAGCCAAGAAGACTATCCTCTACGCCCTCATCGGTTTAGCCGTTTGCGCGCTCTCATTCGCTATTGTCAACTTCACTATCAACAACATTATTAACGCCCAGTCGTCAACTCAACAAGATACTCAAAAAAATACTAACAAAAACACCAATAAAAATAATACTCAAAAATCCAACCAACAAACCAAATAAATTAAGCTAATAAACTATTGCGTTTTTTTTAAAAAAAGTTATAATAAAGTTAAAATTAATTAAAAAAGGAATAATATGAAAGATTTACTTACAAAATTTGCCGATGCCGAACCTGGAAAATACATTGGTAATGAAGGAAGTGACCTCATGGGTTCTGTAACAGGTATCATCAACGCTATTATTGGCGTCCTAGGCGTCGTTTGTGTTGTTGTAATGATTATCGGTGGTGTTAATTATATGACTTCGTCTGGCGACACTGGCAAAGTTAAAAAAGCTAAAGACACTATTCTTTATGGTCTTATCGGTCTCGTAGTTTGCGTCTTAGCTTTTGCAATCGTAAACTTCCTTATCAGCGACATCCTCAGCAACAACGGTTAATATAAATTGCTGTCTCAAAAATACTCCCTTTAAAGGGAGTATTTTTTAATAAAGCTAAGTTTATTTTATTATTGAATCGCGATTTTCTTTGGCGCTTCAGTCTTCTCTTTTTCAAACGTAATCGTCAACACTCCGTCTTTTAATTCTGCCTTCACACTATTTTCATCTTCTTTTACTTGCACTGGCAAAGCAATTGTTCGTGAAAATTCACCCCAATAACACTCTTGGATATGCCATCTTGTCGTTTGCTCATCTTCACCACCAGACAAGATACCCGAAATCGTCAAGATATTGTCAGAAATACTAACATCTAGGTCGGATTTCGAAATCCCCGCAGTACGCGCTTTTACTACTAATTTATCGGCGGTTTCAAAGACATCTACAGCGAGCTGTCCAGGAAAATCGTCGGTTGTATCATCCCACCCACCATCTTCGACCGATTCGTCTAACTCTTGGATTGACTCTTCTGCTACTTCTTGCGTCGCAGTAGGAGTGGTTGTCTCCTCATCGCTCCCAAGAAACGCCGCAGCTAAATCATCCTCCATTAGCAAATCGTCACTACTTGTATGAGTCATATTTCCTCCACTTATATTGTTATGCTTTATTATAAAGCATAAATATAGTAAAATCAAGAAAATCATGCCAAAAATTGTAAAAATTACAACAGTTTTGAATCCTTTAGACCTTCTTGCACCCCACTCTTGTAGGGGTTGTGGTCGTCTAGGAAAGCCACTTTGCGATTGTTGTAAAAATTACATTGTTACGAATCGAAAAAAACTCCGTCCAAATTGTAGTACCAAAAACCTCCCGCCTATTTTTATTATTGGCCGACGCGAAGAGTTAATTGGCAAACTCATCTACGATTTTAAATTCTCCTCTGTTCGCGCGCTCGCAAAACCTCTTGCCGAGCTTCTCGATGCAATTCTTCCTCAAACTCCAACAAACACTGAAATTATTCCTCTCCCCACCATCTCTAAGCACATTCGCGCTCGCGGTTTTGATCACACCCTTCTCCTTGCTAAAAAACTTGCCAAGCTTCGTCACCACAAAATCACCAAGATTCTTCTTCGCGACAAAAATACCGTCCAAGTTGGTGCCGACAAAAAAACTCGTGCCATTCAAGCCAAATCCGCCTACCAGCTCAATCCAAATCTCAAAATAAATCCTAACACCACTTATATACTACTAGACGATATCTGGACCACTGGTTCTTCTATCAAAGCCGCCATTAAAAAACTCCAGACTGCTGGAGTTAAAAAAATTATCATTGCAATTTTAGCTGTGAGTAGTCTGGATTAAGCCAGTCGTTTCCTTCGCTCTATTTTCTGAAGATGGTAATGCCGAAATCACAAAGTTTACAATCGAATATGCAAAAAACGCAATAACCATACCAATAATCGCATAGAGTACCGTATTTTTCGCATCCGTTACCTTTTTCGAGTCTCCACCTGAAATCACATACTTGATCCCCCCAACGATTAACATAATCACCGCTACAATCCCAACAATATACAAAATCGTATTCGTCACTTGCCTAAAAACACCGTTATCCCCAAATAAATCTTCTGGGCAACCATCACACTGAGCTGCCTTTGCGCCCTCTTGTAAAGTTAGTGCCGATACTGACGATACCCCTGTTAAAGCCACCGTCCCAAACACTAATATAGATAAAACCAATTTGACAACATTTTTAATCATATCTAAATTATACCACACGCCTTTCCAAAAATCAAATACAAAAGAGTGATTGGCGGAGGGTGGGAGATTTGAACTCCCGCTCCAGATTGCTCCGGACTAACTCGTTAGCAATGAGTCCCCTTCAACCACTTGGGTAACCCTCCGTTACTTTAATTTTACCACATTTTTTGAATTTTTATAAGTTATGCTATAATTAACTTATGGCTAATCAATCAAAAAGCATTTCTTGGGAAGCGGAAGAATACATCATCCGCGACCACAACACTTGGTGGTATATTGGTCTATTTATCGTCGGAGCTGCTCTTGGTACCCTTGCAGTATTTATTAAAGCCTGGACTTTTCTTGCACTTATAATACTAAGTATTATTACTATCCTTATTTCCACTTTTCGCCCACCACGCAAAATCACTTATTCCCTAGGAAAAGACGGTCTCACCGAAGGTAACAAACTCCACAAATACGACGAATTCAAAGCTTTTGGTATTTTAAAAGAAGGTTCACATTTTTCTGCCATTTTAATTCCTAAAAAACGCTTTAATATCTCCACTAAAGTTTATTTCCCCGAAGGTAGCGGCGAAGCTATCGTCGACGCTCTAGGCGCTCGCCTTCCCATGGAAGAAGTCAAACTTGATTTCCTCGACAAAATCGTAAATTTCTTGCGCATTTAATTTTTCTGTGCTATTATAAACATAACTAATTTAATAATTAAAGGTGGGCATACACAATGGACCAACAAAATCAAGCTGTAGATAATGATCTACAAAAAGCAATCGATGATATTACTAATACAACTGATACCGATCCGGTATTTTCCGACCCAGTCGCTGCGCCATCTTCTGTCCCAGAAGGCGATACTGGCGAACTCAGCGCTCCAGTCGGGCCATTTCCAGATGAGACTAAGGTAGATATTCTTCCTCCTGCACCTGAGCCAATGGCTCCACTCGAAGCAACCAACATCCCAGAATTAAACGAGCTACCTTCCCTCGAGCCAGAACCAACTCCAAAGGAGCCAACTCCAGCTAAATCCGAATCGACAGAAGAAAGGCTTGACACTAAGCAAGTCAAAGATGCCGCTCTTCGTGATTTAATGCCACTCATGGACAAAGTTGATCTCGAACCTCAGCAAAAATTCAACATTTATCGCGACGCCTTCGAAGATCTCCACGACCACACTATTTTAGAGCCCACCTACAAAGCCGCTCGCGAAATCTCCGACGAGAAAGAACGTGCCAAAGCCCTCCTCTATCTCGTCGAATCAATCGACAAGATGTAATCTACATCATTCCCATATCAGGCGAAATTGGTTTCTCCTCTGGAATTTCACAGATAAGCGCCCCCATCGTTATTGCTGTTGCCGCAATCGACGTTGCGCTTTTTACTGCTTCCTTGGTTACTTTCGCCGGATCAATTACTCCTGCTTTCTTTAAATCAACTAAGCCTTTTTCTGGATTCATCACATTAAATCCAAACCCAACTTTACCTGATTTTTCCACTTCCGAAAGCAAAGCCTGCGCATTTAATCCTGCATTCTCCATAATGTGAACAAAAGGCGCCGAAAGCGCATTTTTCACGATTTTTACTCCATCGTCTGTCGCTTTCATTTTACTTGCAAGATTAACTAGCGTCACTCCACCTCCTGCAACAATCCCTTCAGAGAGTGCAGCCTTCACCGCCGCTACTGCATCATCAACCCGATATTTCTTCTCCTCAATCTCAGTTTCCGACGCTCCACCAACTTTTATCACCGCAACTTTCCCCGAAAGCGCCGCTGCTCGTTTCTCAAATTCCTCTCGCTCATAATCCGACTTCGCCACTCCAGCTTGTGAGCCAATCAACTTGATTCGCTCCGAAACTGCCGCTTTCGAACCAGCCCCTTTAATAATTGTCGTCTCATCCTTCGTCGCTAAAATTTTCGCCGCCGAACCCAAAACCTCTAATCCGACTTCTTCTAATTTTAATCCCTTGTCCGAAGAAACAACCGTTGCGTCAGTCAAAATTGCAATATCTTCCATGATTTCTTTTCTGCGTTCTCCAAAAGACGGCGCCTTCAAAACCAAAGAATTAAATACGCCTTTCAATTTATTAAGAACCAGAAGCGACAATGCCTCTCCCTCAACCTCTTCCGCAATAATCACTAAATCTTTCTTCCCCGCCTGAGCGCATTTCTCTAAAAGTGGCAAAATATCTGAACCTGCCGAAATCTTCCTATCCGTCACTAAAACTAACGGCTTCTCAAACACCGCTTCTTGCCGATTCACGTCTGTAATGAAAAACGGCGATGAATAACCCTTATCATACGAAAAGCCTTCAACAATTTCTTGTTCCATCTCAAGCCCTTGTCCCGCCTCAACTGTCACAACTCCGTCTTTTCCAATCTTCGTAATTACCTCCGCGATTAATTTTCCAATTTCCTCATCTCCCGCCGAAATCGTCGCCACTTCCGCAACTCGTCCCGAATCGCCTTCGATTTTTTCAGTCATCTTATCAATCGCCGAAACAATTTCCATCCCCGCCTTCTCAATTCCACGTCGAAGGCTCATCGGATTCATTCCTGCCGCAATTAATTTATTCGCCTCATTTAATATATTAAATGTCAAAACCGTTACTGTCGTCGTCCCATCCCCCGCAACTTTATTCAATTTCTGCGCCGCCGCCTTAATTAGTTTTGCGCCAACTGCTTCACCGAGCACATCATCTTTATTTGGTAATTCAATCGCTTCCGCAACCGTTACCCCATCATGCGTAATCACTGGCGCACCATATTCTTTTTCAATAATGACATTCTGCCCCTTTGGCCCAAATGTCACCTTTACTGCATCATATAATTGTTTTGCTCCCGCTAAAACTTTTTCTCGCGCTTCCGCCTCATAATAAATTTTTTTCGCCATATTTTATAATGTCGCTAAGACATCCTCCTCTTTTAAAATAATATAATCTTTCTCATCCATATTAATTTCGGTTGTCGAATACTCTTTATAAACAATTTTATCGCCTTTTTTAATTGACTTTACTTCTGGACCAACCGCTTCAACAATTGCATAAGCCGGTTTTTCTTTTGCCTCTCCAAGCAAAATTCCTGATTTCGTTTTTTCAAGTGGCTTCTCAACAACTGCCACCACATTTGTCTTTAATGGTTTAAGCATTTTCTTCCTCCTTATCTAAAATTTCTCCCGCCTTTTTAATCATATATGCCGCCTCGTTCGTCGGAATAATATAAATTGGCTTCGAGCCCTCTTCTGCCGCATTCACAAATCCAAGCGCCTTATCCACTTTCACTTCATCATCAATTTTAAAGCCCATAAATTCTAATTTTGCGATAATCGAACTTCGAACTGGAATTGAGCGCTCACCAATCGTCGCCGTAAAGACAATCGCATCAATTCCACCCATCTTCGCCGCAAACTCACCAATCTTTCCCGCTACGCCATCAATAAATAAATTATATGCCAAAACTGCATCTTCATCCCCCTCTTCGGCTCTTGCAATAATTTCGCGCATATCATTTGAACCGGCAATCGCCACAAGTCCTGATTCTTTGTTCATTACCTTAATCGCTTCCGCTGCACCTAATTTCTCACCGAGCAACGCACCAATTGTCGGGTCAATCGACCCTGTTCGCGTCGAAGACATCAAACCCTCAAGTGGTGTTTCACCC
This sequence comes from Candidatus Saccharimonadota bacterium, assembly GCA_017511965.1. Lineage (GTDB taxonomy): Bacteria > Patescibacteriota > Saccharimonadia > Saccharimonadales > Saccharimonadaceae > Nanosyncoccus. The sequence continues at coordinate 12,847 of JAFWHT010000037.1, read as the reverse complement.
ATCGAAGTATACGCTGGTTCTCCGTCAATAAACCCAGTCACCGAACAACCTGAGCCTAAATGACAAACTACCATCTTTTTTTCAAGTAGCCCCAGTTCTTTAATTCGCCCCATCACATACCCATAAGACGACCCGTGCGCACCAAAGCGTCCTAAATCATATTCTTCAATAATCTCTTTTGGCAAAGCATACAAAGTATCTTTTCGCGATTCCCGCGTTAAGCCTTCCGAATCCGACATCGTCAAAACTGGAATTCCCGGAAACGCTTCTCGTGCATTTTTTACTCCCCGAATCGCTCCCGGAACGTGCAAAGGATAAGTTAGTTTCGCTTTCTCTAATTCCTCAAATGTCTCATCGTCAACAATATGGTGTTTGCTAAAATAAGTTCCCGCCGCTGGCGTTCGCACTAAAATTCCGTCCAGTGGATGCGCCTCGTTAATAAACCCTTCTTTCTCAAAAATCGCCTTCGCTTCTTTAAACGCTAAGTCCAAAGAATCCCATTTTTTATCAAGCAATTCTTCGCTACCATCTGCTCGTGTAATCGTACAAATAAACTTTTTCTTCCCGTCCTCTTCGACTCCCTCAAAATATAAAGAACAGACCTCGTCCTCACCTTCATAAAGCGAAAACTTTTCACTCGACGATCCCGAGTTTAAAACCAGAAAAATTTTTGTGATATTTGTCATAATAACTCCTTTTTTTAATTATATCACTTTGTCTCTATAATAAAACGACTTTTATGTCTTTAAAGTCTTCTCTAACCTCATCAACTGCATTCTTTACTCCCGGTAACGCTGGGTTTGTATAATCATGTACTACCAAAATTCCATTTTTCGCCATCTTCGGTAAAACCAACCTTAAACTATCTCGAATTGACTCATAAAAATCCCCGTCAAGAAACGCGAATGCAATGTTTTCCGGCAAATCTGTAGGCGCTAACTCCGAAAACCACCCCTTAGTGATCACCGGCACTGGCAACCCTGCCTTCAAAAAACGCTTCTTTACTTCTCGCTTCGTCACTGAAAGTTCGCCTTTCTTAAAATTTACCCCCAACACCGATTCATCCATCTCCCCCTTCTCCGGCAACCCCTCAAACGAGTCATAAATCCATAATTTTTTCCCAGAACCTCGAATAATTTCAGCTAATAAAAGCGACGTATCTCCTTTATAACACCCCATCTCCACAAAATCCCCTGGAATCTCCAAGGCCTTCCGCGCTAGCTTGATAATTTTCTCCGTTTCCTCTTTTGAGACCTGATCATTAGAAAATGCCACTACAAATACTTCCTTAAATACTTCCCCGTATCCGTCTTCCCGCTTTTTGCTAATTCCTCCGGCGTCCCCGCAGCAACCACTAGCCCTCCTTTAAGCCCCCCTTCCGGCCCCATATCAATTACATAGTCCGCCGATTTTATTACATGTAAATTATGCTCAATAATGATCATTGAATTACCCCCGTCAACCAACCGTCCTAAAATCGATAATAACCTCTTCACGTCATCCGTATGTAACCCCGTCGTTGGCTCGTCTAAAATGTAAAGCGTCCGTCCCGTCGACCGCTTAGAGAGTTCCGTCGCAAGTTTAATTCTTTGCGCCTCACCTCCCGAAAAAGTTGTCGCCGATTGCCCAAGCCGAATATATCCCAAACCAACTTCCTGAATCGTCCTTAGCTTCCCTGCAATTGACGGTATATTCCCGAAAAATTCTACCGCCTCATCAATCGTCATATCGAGCACTTGCGAAATATCCTTACCTTTATATTTAATCTCTAACGCCTCACGATTATATCTTCGCCCCTTACATTCCGGACAAGTCACATAAACATCCGGCAAAAAGTGCATCTCAATTTTATTTACTCCGTCACCCTGACAATGTTCACATCGCCCACCCTTCACATTAAAACTAAACCGTCCCGCCTTATACCCGCGTACTTCCGCCTCTGGCTGTCCCGCAAATAATTCTCGAATCTGTGTAAACACTCCCGTATAAGTCGCAACATTTGATCGCGGCGTTCGCCCAATCGGCGATTGGTCAATTACAATTACCTTGTTTAAATTCTCGATGCCTTCGATTTTCTCATGTGTCCCCGAAACAGTCTGCGCTCGATTCAATCTTGCGAGCAACTCATTCGCCAAAATCGAATTCACCAATGTAGATTTACCCGATCCCGAAACTCCCGAAACTACCGTCATCACGCCAAGCGGAAAAGTTACATCAATGTTCTTTAAATTATTTTCTCTCGCTCCCCGTACTACTAATTCATACCCCTTCTTAATCTTTCTTCGCTTCTTCGGCACCGGAATTGTCTCAAGCCCCGACAAATATCGTCCCGTAATCGAATCTGGATTTTTACTAATCTCCTCCGGCGTCCCCGCCGCTACCAGTCGTCCACCCGACAAACCTGCTCCCGGCCCAATGTCAATAATATAATCCGCTTCTCGCATCGTATCCTCATCATGCTCAACCACAAGCACCGTATTTTTAAGATCGCGAAGATGCTTCAAAGTCGCAATCAATTTATCATTATCTCTCTGATGAAGACCAATCGATGGCTCATCTAACACATACAAAACTCCCTGAAGCCCCGAACCAATCTGCGTCGCAAGTCTAATTCTCTGCGCCTCACCCCCCGACAAAGTATTTGCCGCTCGCCCAAGTTCCAAATATCCTAACCCTACGTCTTTCATAAAACTCACTCGCTCACGAATTTCTTTTAAAATCGGCCCCGCAATTAAAGCCTCCGCTTCCGAAAATCCTAAATCTTGACCTAAAACTTCTAAAGTCGCATCAACATCCAGATTACACATATCTACTATATTCAAATCGTGTACTGTCACAGCGAGGACCGCCGGCTTTAATCTCGCCCCATTACATTCCTGACATTTCCGAACTCGCATAAACCGCTCGATATCTTTCTTCATAAATTCGGAAATCTTCGGATCATTATAACGTCTTTCCAAAGTCGGAATTACCCCCTCATACGTCGTCTCATAAACCGTCCCGTCCGCAAATCTTCCCGAACCTGAAATCTTCATCTCATATTTCTCGTCTCCTGTTCCATAAAGAATCTTTTGTCGAACCTCTTCCGACAAATCTCCAATTGGTGTCTGTACGTTAAACCCGTGTTTCAAACCAACCGCCATCAATCTTTTCAGCCACCACGAATCTTGCCCTACCCGATTAAATGGCCGAATTCCACCTTCCGCAATCGTCAGATTATTATTAAAAACCAACGTCGGATCAATTTCCATCCGGCTTCCTAACCCCGTACAAACCGGACAAGCCCCCTCTGGCGCATTGAAAGAAAAAAGTCTCGGCGTTAGCTCCGGGATCAATTCATCCGGATGGTCTGGACAAGCATATCTTTGCGAATAAGTTAAAATCTCCGAATTTTCTTTCGTTATCCGATTTTCTCCTACCGCCGTCGAAGTATCTTTAATTTTCAGAAGCTGAATTATCCCTTGTCCGAGTTCCAAAGCCTGCTCAATTGAGCCCGCAATTCGCGTCCGAAGTTCCGGATTTAACACAAATCTATCAACAATAATCTCAATGTCATGTCTCTCATTTTTATTTAGTTCCGGAAATTCATCAAGCGCATAAATTATTCCATCTACCCGCACCCTTGAAAACCCTTTAGAAGTATATTGCTCTGGAATATGCAAAAACTCCCCCTTCTTCGCCGAAACAATTGGTGCAAGTAACATCAACTTCGAACCAAGCGGTAATTTCATCACCTCGTTTACAATATCTTCAACTGTCCGCCGACTTACTTCCTTGTGACAAATCGGACAATGCGGAATTCCAACTCTCGCAAACAGAAGCCTCAAATAATCATAGACCTCTGTCACCGTCGCCACCGTCGAGCGCGGATTGCGTGATGTCGACTTCTGGTCAATCGAAATCGCCGGAGAAAGCCCCGTAATCGAATCAACATCTGGTTTGTCCATAATCCCGAGAAACATTCGCGCATAAGAAGACAAAGACTCGACATACCGCCTCTGCCCCTCCGCATAAATCGTATCAAATGCGAGCGACGACTTCCCCGACCCCGACAAACCAGTAATAATTACCAACTTATCGCGCGGAATATCAACGTCCAAATTCGCTAAATTATTCTGTCTCGCCCCCCGAACTTTTATAAACCCTTCTTCCATAAACGCATATATTATACACCAAAAATCAAAAAAAGTCCAGACTACTAAAGTCGCCCTATTTTAATTCAACACAAATCCTATCTATATTATCGCTAATCGTATAATAATAAGTATTCGCTCTTACTTCTACAATTTCCGGATTGCAATAATCTTCATACGCATAATTTTCTTCAAACACCTGTGGTCGATTATGGTAGCTTCTAATTTTCGTTAATCCCCAAGCCGCCGAACTCAGCCCCGTCGTCTGAATAGTTACAAGTTCTTTTGTTGCCGGATATTTATCTACTACATGTTGCATCACTTTTGAATATCCAATATCTCCCTCAATTTTAATTTTTTTGCTTGCTACATCATCCTTATCTGGATAAAGTTCTGATAATTTAGAAACCAAATCTTCCACCCGATAATTCGCCCATCTCTCTTGATCCGCTAATCCATTCCCAAAAGCCAAAACAAACATAGAAAAAGAATACAAAAGTACTAAACTCGGCACCACCAAAACATATCCACTAAAACTCTTAATGTCTTTCGTCGCTAAAATCAAAACCGGCACAAAACTCATCCCCACCCCAACTAACGACCTCGCTGTTAACGGTGGTTTTACTAATAATAAATAGGCTCCTATCGATAATGGCAACGCGACCAAGAAAATTATCAAAACCAAAAAACCGTTCATTCTGTATCGCCAAAACACTAAAATCGTCATTCCTATTCCCGCCATCCCAGCTAAAATCATTTGCCAAACATTTAAACTTCCCACCATCAATTTAATATGCATCACAAAATTATTCCAAACCCCTAAAATTAATTCAGAGAACCCAAGCATTTCATTACTACGATAACTCTTTTCTGGCTCTGGCAACAAAAATTTAAACGCCAGCGCCGCTATCACAAAAACCAAAATCGCTAACATAAGCTTCTTAATTATATCCAAACATTTTTCGCCCTTTAAATAATCTCTAAGCGCCATGTATAAACATAAAACTAAGAAAACTCCACTCGATGCTTGGTACGTTGTCCACATCACTAGCATACAAAAAAGAGAAATCAAACTAAATTTTATCACTGCTTTTTTCTCAAACTTCTTCGGCCACCATAAAATCGGCAACACCGAAACTAATACACTCAGCGCAATACATGGCGCATCAAATTTATACAACCAACATTCTACTGTTAGTGGTAATAGCCCCACGAATGTCGTTAAAATAAGTGGCAAAAATTTTATTTTTTTATCGCAAAACACATATGTTAACATCACTCCGACCACACTAAGCATCGCTAACCCTAAAATCTGTGGCCACGGCGAAATATCAAGCAATCTATCGTTCACATTCATTAAAAGTCCAAACGCTGTTGACGAAAAGCGATTAAAATCCGACGTCCATGCATATCCAAAAATCGCTCGTCCGCGATCGTCTACAAACGAAACTCCTGCTCTAAGAACCGCAAGAAATGCTAAAACATAAATCAAAAATACTACCAAAAATGGTTTTATAAACGGTTTAAAAACTAACAATCTCTTTTTTAAAACTTCAATTTTCATTTCAAATTTCTTGACTCTTTTTTATCTATTATATAAAGCGGTCGACCTTGTGACTCCGCATGAATATGCGAAATATAAAGTGCTGTAATCGCTTGTGAGATTAAAACCAACCCCACCAAAAATGTAATAAACACCGTCATCTGCACCGCACCATTCCACTTTAATCCTAACGGATCACCTAAAATATATTGTTGAATAATAATAAACATTCCAAGCATAAACGAAAAAATCGTAATCATTATCCCAATGTATCCAAAAATCACCAGCGGCGTCGTTGACATCGACACAAAACTATCAACTGCCAAGTGTACTAACTTTTTAAAACTATACGACGGCTTCCCCGCCATTCTTACACCATATATATAATATATATATTCTTGTCGAAATCCTAACCAATCAATCAGCCCTCGTGTAATTCGATTATGTTCCGACAATTTATTAAACTCATCTGCAACTACTCGATCAATTAGCCGAAAATCTGTCGAACCCGGCACTGTCGACTTACTCCCCATCATTTTAAGCAACCGATAAAATAATTTCGAACCAAGTTTTGGGATCAATCCATGTTTAGTATATTTATCTCGTACTCCTGTTACAATCTCCGCACCCTTTTCCCATTTTTCAATAAATTTCGGAATTAATTTTGGCGGTTGTTGCCCATCCGCGTCAATCGTTATAATTGCGTCACCTCTCGCTACATAAATCCCTGCAGAGAGTGCTGGCTCTTTCCCGAAATTTCGCGACAAGGCCACTACCCGAATTTCTTTATTTTTTTTCGCATATTCCTGCAAAATCGAAAGTGTTTTATCCGTCGAACCATCGTTAACCAATATAATTTCTTTCTCGTATCCCGAAATCTCCTGCACTATTGGCAAAAATTCCTCATCCAGAAATTTACTAATCCCCTCTTCTTCATTATGTATTGGCATCACAAAAGAAATCATTTTCATAACTCTATTATACACTATAAATGCTATAATTGTCCTATGGATAACACTAAGCGCGCCGGAAAATACATTTTCGTTGGCATTATTCTTACCTTAACCAATTTTGCTATTTTCACTCTTCTTGCCCGTATCATTAATAACAACGCATTGCTTTGGCTCGATACAATTATTTCCTACACTTTCGCAACTTTCCTTGGCTTCATTTTGCATTCAAAATTTACTTGGCGCGAGCGCAACCCCGGCCAATTTGGCGTTATTAAATTTTTTCTTTGGAATTTTCTTACCGCTCTTTTAATTAGCCCGTTTCTAACTTGGCTTTTTAGTTTTATTACTTTCTTTTATGAATTCATCCATACGATTTCCGAAAATCTCCATCTCCCCTTCGATTATGATTTTATCGAAAGCACCACCATTTTCTGTCTCGTTACGATGATCACTATGATTCTAAATTTCCTATTTTATGATAAATTAGTTTTTGGGAAAATTCCTCCGTCTAAAATTACCAATACTATTAAAAATCAAAATCCCAAAATCTCTGTCATCATCCCAATTTATAATACTGAAAAATATCTCAAAAATTGCCTTGATTCGATTTTAAATCAAACTTATCAAAATCTTGAAATCATTTTAGTCGATGATGGCTCAACTGACAATTCTAAAAAAATCGTTGATGATTATGCCAAAAAAGACAAACGCATTAAAGCTATTCATCAAAAAAATCAAGGTCAATCTACTGCCAGGAACAATGGTCTGGAGATTGCTACTGGCGATTTTATCAGTTTTATCGATTCCGACGACGCTATTGCTAAAAATTTTTATCAAAAACATTTAGAAGCGTACGGTGATAATACTTCTGTTTCTGTTTGTGGGGCTCATTACAAAAAACTTAAAAGAGAAACTGCTGAAGATGTTTACATCGACCCTCTTCGCGCCCGTAAAAAACAAGAGTCCAAAAAAGCCTATATATTATATTTGCTTGCTATCGATGGCCGAATGTATTGGTCGGTCAATAAACTTTTTCGCGCCGAGTTCGCCAAAAAATGCCAATTCGACAAATCTTTAAATTTTGGCGAAGATACCAAATTTGTTCTTGATTATCTTAAAAAAGCCGACGGCGAAATTAGTTTTGTTCTAGAGCCTCTCTACATTTATAATTTCGGCACCGAAACTAGCACAATTAACAAAACTGCAACCGTCTGGAAAAATTGGGCAAGACAATACCAAGATTTAAAAACTTGGCTCGGAAAAAACCCTACCCTTCGCGAAAAATTTTGGCTCTTAGCTGTCTATGCTCGCTGGCACGTTTCTTATTACCGCTCCAAATCCCGTGCTAAAAACTAAAAACTACAAAACCGCCTTTACAGCTTCTTCACCATACCTCTCTTCAAAGAAATCATATCGTCTAGCAACCCAATCTAATAAATACTCTACTTCCGATTCAAAAAACGCTTCTTCTCGCCATTTCGCTTCGTCTCGAAGTGCTGCTTCTTTTATATAATCCGCCTGTTTTGAAATATGAATCAAAAGCTCGTCCTTTCTTCCCGATAATTTCTCCCGCCAAAGCCGCGCCACTTCTTCCTCAAATTCCGGAATTTCCATTAAATAATACATCAACTTCCCGGTGTCCAAATAATCATTCTCTTCCGTAAAAATTTGTTCTTTCTGTGACATAAATATCTCTGGTGAATAAGAGTCAGTATTTTCTCCTCTATTCCCAAATGCAAAATCAAAATCCCATAATGGCCCTGCATGTATCTTATCGTCTATCCCATTTTTATAAAAATTAAAACTCGACAAATATGCATCCGGATTTACTGCGAATTCCGAAATTAAAAAATACTCCACGAAAGATTCTACATCTACCGTTTCTTCTACTGTTTTAAAATCTCTTTCTTTCGCTGCTGCTTCCAATAGGTTAAACTGTTCGATGAAGTTTTTTATTACTTCTTTTGACATATTCTCATCATCCTCAAATACCGCATCTTTTAAAATTAAACATTCGCCCACTTTAGAATAGCTACAATTCATAGCATACACCGCATCAAGCTCACCATACATAGTATCAAGCTCAAACAAACCGGCATATTCGTCTCTAATGTCAACTCCGCCCTTACCAAGCTCAATTTTAGTCATCAAATAATACATGCCCTGATATTCATCGTCAATCAATAATTCTACGAATTTACCTTGTGATCGATATCTGCTATTAAGCATTTCGGTTATTTTAAACATCGCATCATTTCTTAAAAAAGAATAATCAAAATAATTCGCCAATAAGATATATTTTTTTCTTTCGCCTAATCCTAATAAATCAATTTTTCGTTTAAATTTAATCTGTAATGGAATTTTTTCAGGCCGTTCCCATGTCGAATTCCCTCGCCCCTTAACTTGCACATCATTAAATTCAATTTTGTGATTTTCTTCTTCAACTACTAACCGATTGTCTTCATACTTTATACTCTTGTCTCCAGCCCTAATATCTTCTAAGCTTATTCCATTTAAGTATAGTCTCAATTCCGGCACTTCCATCATCTCGTTTCTAGCTGTCGCCACATATTCAAAAATCGGCTTTAATAAAAATCCTGCCCCTACCAAAAGACTCACTCCAAAAACCCCAAGCAATACCTGCCATTTCTTCATGCTTTTATTTTAACATAACTTTCTCCCAACAAACAAATATGGTATAATAATAAAATATGAAAATTCCTCTAATTTTCAACAAAAAAAATCGTATTCTGTTAAAAGAACTTACTAAGACTGATTTTAAACTTCGTTACCAAGGATCGGTGCTTGGCTACTTATGGGCCCTTCTTCGTCCCTTAATGATGTTTGCTATATTATATATAGTATTTTCTAAACTCCTCCGCATCGGCAACGATATCCCCCATTACCCTGTCTACCTTCTTTGCGGCACCACCATGTGGAATTTTTTTACCGAATGCACTTCCCAAGGCATTCAAGCCATCGTAACTCGTGGAGACCTTCTCAGAAAAATTAGTTTTCCGAAATACATCGTCGTCGTCTCAGCGACTTTAACTGCTGTCATCAATATGCTTATAAACGTCGCTGTAGTTATTATTTTTGCCCTCATTAACGGCGTCACTCCAAGCCTAACTTGGTTCCTTATTATTCCGGCTATTTTCGAACTCTATCTCCTTTCTCTCGGTATCGCTTTCCTACTCGGCTCAATTAACGTTAAGTATCGCGATATCACTTCGATTTGGGATGTCATTGTTCAAGCTCTTTTTTACGCCGTTCCGATTATCTACCCAATTTCAATGGTTGCCTCTACTTCCACTTTGGCTGCCAAAGTTATTCTTCTCAACCCTATTGCTCAAGCTATTCAAGATATTCGTTACAACCTCATCACTCCCGAAACCATCACTATCTGGAACTTTCTAGAAAATCATCTTGTTGCTATAATTCCCATCGTTATAGTATTTATCACGCTCACGCTAGGCGCTCTTATTTTCCGTCAAAAATCTAAATTCTTTGCAGAGGAGGTTTAAATGAAACGCGAAATCGGCAAACGCATCGAAATTGAAGACGGCAATAACGATACCGCCATCCAAGTCAAAAATCTTTCTAAAAGTTTCAAACTCCCAACCGAACAAGCTTTTGGTCTAAAACAAGCTTTCTTTAATCGTCTTCGCGGTATCAAAGGCTATAAAGAACAAAAAGTTTTAAAAAACCTTGATTTTGAAATTAAAAAAGGCGAATTTATCGGCATCGTCGGGCGTAACGGTTCTGGCAAGTCTACACTCCTTAAGATTCTCGCCGGCGTTTATTACCCTCAAAAAGGCGAAATCACCATCAATGGTTCACTAGTCCCTTTCATCGAACTTGGCGTTGGTTTTAATCCCGAACTTACTGGTCGCGAAAATGTCTACATGAACGGCGCCTTACTTGGCTTCTCGAATGAAGAAATGGAAAAAATGTACGATGATATTTGGGAATTTGCCGAACTAAAAGATTTCCAAGATCAAAAACTCAAAAATTATTCTTCCGGCATGCAAGTCCGCCTTGCCTTTTCTATCGCTATCCGCGCCAAAGGCGACATTCTTCTATTAGACGAAGTTCTCGCCGTCGGTGACGCCGCTTTCCAACAAAAATGTAACGATTATTTTACTTCTTTAAAAAATAAAAAGCAGACCGTTATTCTTGTCACTCATTCCATGAGAGATGTCCGCAGATTTTGCACTCGCGCCATTCTTCTCGAAAACGGCAAAATCATCGAAAATGGCGACCCCGCTAAAATCGCCAACTCATATAATAAACTTCTTGGCATCGAATGAAAAAAATCACCATCATCACCATGCAACTAAAAACCCCAGGCGGTATTGAACGCTTTGTTTCAACTATCGCAACCATGTTTGCAAAAAATTATAACGTCGAAATCATCGCAAATTATGGCAAATCCTCTAACCCCACCACTTTTAAAATCCCCAGCAACATCAAAATCACTTATCTCACGCCTAACCAACCTGCCGAAATTTCTCTCAAAAACCTTATCACAAAATTCAAATGGCACAAAATCCCAGGCGAATTCAAAAGAAGAATTAATATCGTAAAAACCAGGAATCGAGTTTTTAAAAAATGCCTCGAAAATCTTCAGACTGATATTATTATTACTGAACGTTCTTTATATAACTCTCTCGTTAATCGTTATTATAAAGGCGAGGCTCAAAAAATCGCTACCGATCACAATTTCCATCAAAACAACCAAAAATACATCAGCGAATTAATTAATTCCCTCAAGACTTTCGACTATCTAGTTGTCGCAACAGAAGAACTAAAAAAATTTTATGAAAATAAAATTAAGCCCACAAAATGTCTTTACATTCCAAACCCCATCCCAAACATCCCTGCTAAAAAATCTCCCTTAAACACAAAAAATCTCATCTCCGTAGGGCGCCTCGTCCCCGAAAAAGATTTTCCACTTTTAATTAATGTTATGGAAAAAATCCATCAAAAAGACCCTGAAATTAAATTAACCATCGTCGGTGACGGACTAGAGCGTAAAAACTTAGAACAACTCATTAAAGTTAAAAATTTAAATTCTTGTATTAAAATTACTGGTTTTCTCCCTCAATCCGAAATCGCCAACTATTATTACGACAGCTCGCTCTTTGTCCTAACTTCAAAAACCGAAGCTTTCGGCCTTGTACTGACCGAGGCTATGAGCTACGGCCTTCCCTGCCTTGCTCTCGCCCGCGCTTCTGGCGCTCGTGCTCAAATCACCCCGACCACCGGCGTCCTCGTTGATTCTACTAACCCCACCCAAATCGCCAACGAAATTATTAATCTTCTAAATAACCGCTCTAAATTACAGAAATTTCAAAAAAATCTCAATTCCCAAATCAATCATTACTCACCACAAACTATCTATCAAGCTTGGCAAAAAATCATTCGCAAATAGCTTCTTCGCCTATTTCCGCCCAAACAATTTCTTTATCATAAATTGTCTTTACGTTCCACGGTTCAAAAATTGGTTCTTGTGTAAAACTAAAAATCGGTGAATATATTGGACCGGCTTCCGAAGCGGCCCAAGCCTTAGTTAAACACAATGTGTCCGAATCGTTCTCAATTTTCTCACGCACTTCCGCAAGTTGGTTACTAGTACGTACCGCATATCGAACTTTTCCGATCGTCATATCAACCACTACTATAACAGATAATAACACTAAACATATACCTGCTACTAATCGCAAAGAGATAGTATTAAATAATACTTTATAAAAATCTACTACATAAAGCCCAATCGCAAAAATCAATAAAATATAGCACGGTAACAAAAACCTTACCGACAACGCATCGTCTAGAAGAATTAAGCTTGTCCCTATAACATAAACTAAAGAAAAAACATCAAACAAAATCAACATTCTAATCTTATTCTTATTCGCCTTGTCATTCTTTAATCTATACGTAGTAATCGCTAAAATACTAAAACTAAAAATCGGAATCATATATATGATATTTCTCGAAAAATGCGTTATGAAGGTTATCAAGAAATAACGTGGGGCAGTTAATAAAGTAGATAACGAAATATAATCATAAGTCTCCGCATAAGTATACCCAGTCCTTGCCGATAATCCACCGCCAAGATAAAAGAACGCTAGTCCAGCAAAGATACCTACTACTGCAAAAATCTGCCATTTAAGAATTTGGATTTTTTCGTGTGTCACAAATTTTTTATACAAACA
>JAFWHT010000003.1 GCA_017511965.1 Candidatus Saccharimonadota bacterium | reverse complement strand
TCGTCGAGGAGAATGATGGGTTTTAGGTTTAATTCTTTTTCAATCAATTCTGCTTCAATGAATTTAAGAGCCAAAATAATTGAGCGAGTTTCGCCACGCGAAGCAGAGCCGTCGGCGAGTTTTTGATTAAATTCAAAAATATAATCATCACGGTGAACACCAAAACTAGTATGTTTTAAAATTTGGTCTTTCGAAAAATTTTCATCTAGGTGTTTTAGGTATTGGCTTTCGTTTTTAGATACAACATCGGTTTTGTAAATAAGATTGATTTGATCTTTGGTTTTAGCGATAGAATAATAAGTGTCGGTTAAAAGGGAATTGATATTATTAATAAAATCCTTACGAATAGTAAAAAGTTTGGTACCATACTTAGCAAGCATTAAATCCCAAGAAAATAATTGATCTTTTTTAAGGTAGTCGGATTTTAAAAGTTCGTTTCTTTGTTTTAAGGCTTTTTCGTATTTAAGTAGATCATTATTATATTCTTCGCTCAAGATTGAAAAAAAATTATCAAAATAATCACGACGACGAGAAGGGGAGTGACTAATTAAATTAAGGTCGGAAGGTAAAAATAAAACAACGGGATATTTATTTTTTTTAGGAAGACGGCGAGTTTTTTTGTCGGAAATAAGGAAGGTTTTAACGTTGCCATCGTAACTAGCGATATTTTTTTCACCATTATCTAATTTTATTTCTATACGATAAAACTTAGAGCCGCGTTTAATAATTTCAGAATCGGTGGCGCGAAAACTTTTACCACGAGTTAATATGTAAATAGCTTCTAAAACCGAGGTCTTGCCACAACCATTTTGGCCTAAAATCAATGTAGTATCTTTTTGGCATTTTAAAAAATAATCTTGGTGGCATCTAAAATTAGTAATAGTGATGGATTCGATAATCATTATGAATTAAGTGGCATTATAATATGGGTATAAGTTTTATCTTTTTTGTTTTGAAGTAAAACTGGGGCGATATGATCAGAAAAATTAAAGGTGATTTCATCTTCATCTAAGGCATTGAGGGCGTCGAGAACAAATCTAGAATTTAGATTGATTTTACCAGATATATTAACGGTGGTATCGAGCCTGGAATCGTTTTCGCCAAACTCATTAGCGATAGATTTAACCAAAAAACTATCTGGTTTAATGGTTTCACAAACAATTGAGCCACCAATAGATTTAGAGAAAAGAGCAGCAAGTTTAGTAATACGAATTAATTCTTCACGATTAATAACTGCGTTGATGTTGTTATTTTTAGGAATGAGTTTTTGATAATCTGGAAAACTAGCGTCGATAAGTTTAGAAATAATTTCAATTTCACCAAAACGAAAACGAACTAAATCTTCATTAAAAGCTATTTCGATTTCCTCTGCGTCGTCATTAATAGAACGAAGAACTTCTTGGATACTTGAGGACGGTACAATGGCTTTAACTTCACTTTCTACTTTATTAATAAGAAGCTTTTCGGCAAGACGATAGCCATCGGTGGCAGAAATAGCAAGCTTAGAGTCATAGGTATTAAAATACACACCAGTAAGTGCCGGGCGAGATAAATCATTAGAGCTAGCAACTAAAACCTTAGCCATACTAGATTTAAAATCATCGATATTTAATTTATAAATAACGGCGTTTTTTTCGTTTAATTCGGGTATTTCAGGGAAATCATCTGCAATAGTACCATTAATAGTAGAGGAGTATTTTTTAGTAGAAACCGTAAGTTTAGTATCTTTAGTGGAGATTTCGATTGTTTCACCTTTTGGGAGATTACTAATAAACTCTGCTAAAAGTTTGGCAGGAACAGTAATTACACCATCTTCAGAACTAGAAACTGGTAAATAATCAACAACTGCTAAATCTAGATTGGTGGTAATAAGGGATACTTTTTTCTTGTCTACACGAATAAGAACATTGTTTAAGATAGGTAAAGTAGCTTTGCCGACTGCAACACGACTAACATTATTTAGAGCGTGGCTTAGTTTTTCTTGAGCGACTTTGATTTTCATTTTAATAAATCCTTTCTTTACTATTATTATAATATATATAGTAGTCTTAGTAGTAGGGTGTGTGGAATAGTGGAAAAAATTGATTGATGATAGGGGTTTTTGAGTGGTGGGAAAAATGGTGGGAAAGTTGGTAAAAGACGGTGGGAAAATAGAGTTTTACACTTAGTTAATATGAATGGTAAAATTTTTTCAAAGTTTTTGCGGTGGTTTTTCACAAAGTTTTCCACGTTAGCCATAGATTTTTTCCTTTATTTCTTCAATTTGATCACGGAGAGTGAAGTTTAGTTTTAAATCGTTTTCGATTTTTTTGATACCGTGCATAACGGTAGTATGATCTTTTACGCCAACCTCAGCAGCGATTTTGTTGGTACTTAAAGAAAGTTCTTTAGATAAAAGAAACATAGTGATTTGACGGGCGGTTTTAATATGGGTAACACGAGATTTACCACACATTTCTTTAATAGTAAGATTGTAATACTTAGCGACTTTTTCAACAATTTGTTTAGGAGTGACTTTTTTTAGTCTAGAAGTTTTATTGACACTAATTGAACCATTATTGATAAGTTCTAACGGGGTGAGACCACGAACTTCAGACATTAAAAGAATAGTAGAAAATTCGCCCTCGAGATCGCGGATATTAGTGTTAACATTTTCGGCGATATATTCGATAGCTTCTGGTTCGATTTCGGCACTGATGGCTTCGGCTTTGGCACGAAGAATAGCACATTTATCTTCGAATTTTGGAAGTTGAAGGTCAAAAGCACCAGCCCAAGTAAGACGAGAAGCTAAGCGTTCATCAACTGATTTGATTTGACTAGGTAGGCGGTCGCTAGTGATGATGATTTGTTTATTGAGTTGGTAGAGATCATTAAAGATATTAAAAAATTCTTCTTGGGATTTTTCTTTACCGACGATAAATTGAAAATCATCAATAATTAAACAATCTAATTTACGAAACTTAAGATTAAAATCTTTACCCTTGCCGAGTTTAACGGAATCGATAAAATCGGAATAAAAATCAGAAATTGGTGTGTAGAGAATTTTGAGATCGGGGTTTTTATTGAGAAGTGCATTACCGATAGCTTGAACAAGATGAGTTTTACCGAGACCTGGGCCGCCATAAAGAAAAAAGGGATTAAAACGAGTACCAGGTGCATCAATGATACTTTTAGCAGCAGATACAGCAAGATCGTTGTTTGAACCAATAACAAAGTTTTCTAGAGTGTATTTAGAGTTAAGACCAGTTTGGTGATGGGTGTGGTCTTTGGTTTTTTTGATGTTTTTGATACGATTTTTTAAGAGTTCTGAAGAAATAGTAATTTCGCGAGAGCGAATTTTGGGTTTATGACTGGTTTTGATTTCGAAATCAATAGAATTAACTTTAATGTTGTGATTTTCGAGAGCTTTGGTGATGAGGTCGACATAACGAGAACGGAGTTGTTTGACGTGGAAGGAGTTTTTGACACCGATAACAATATCGCCATTTTCGGAAGATAATATAGAAGTATCTTCGAACCAGGTCGAGTAGTTAGCGGGGGAAATTTGCTGCTCAATAAACTCGAGAGCGTTTTTCCAAACGTCATACATAGTTTTAGTGCCTCCTTTTGAATGATTATAACATTTGGATGGAAAGTTTTCCACAGGAAAATGGGTGGAAAAAATGTTTTGTAATATAATTTTTTAAAACAGAGGTGAGATTTTCCACATATTTTAGCAAACCTCTAAAATAGGTGTGGAAAAGTAGTTGAAAAATGTGGAAAAATAGAGTATACTATAGTAAGAAATTGAAAAAAATTAAAGTTTAAGGAATAATATGCCAAAACGAACATATCAGCCACATAAGAAACAACGCAAGGTAGAGCATGGATTTCGCAAGCGAAACGCGACTAAGAACGGGCGAAAGGTTTTAGCGCGCCGTCGGATTAAAGGTCGTGCTAAGTTAGCTGTATAAAATAAGCCCGTAAGGGCTTATTTTAATATATAATATATATATGTTAAAGAAAAAGTATCGATTTCATTCGCGAGGTGGGGTGAGGTATGTCTACCAGAAGGGGAAGACGATTAGAACTCCGAAGCTCTCGTTGGTGTTTACGCGTAATTTTAGAGGTTTTACGCGGTTTGGGGTGGTGGTGTCGAAAAAAGTCGAGAAATCGGCGGTGAAGAGAAATCGAATTAGGCGAAGGGTTTATGAGGCCCTCCGAGTTAATTTTGATTTGATTCCAAAAAATAAAGATTATCTTTTTGTGGTGTTTTCGAAAGATGTGGAGAAGATGCCGTTTAGTGAGCTTGAAAAAATACTAGGTGAACTAGTAGAAGAAAGTAAAGTAAAAGCCGACGAAGAAAAATTTTATGATATAATAAGAAGAAGATGAGTGTGAAAAAATATATTTATTGGAGTTTGTTTATTGGCTTTATTATTGGTTCGATTTTGACGGGCGGGCCATTTAATTTTATTGATTTTATAATGGTGAGGCCAATTGTAAATATATTATTTATTATATTTAATTTAGTACATGATTTTGGTCTCGCGATTATTATATTTACGGTGATTGTGAAGCTTTTAATGTGGCCTTTAACAAAACGACAGCTCAACCAGACGAAGTTGATGCGAAAATTACAGCCAGAGCTAACCCAGATTAAGAAGAATTGTAAAGGGAATAAACAATTGGAGTCGCTTCAGACGATGGATCTTTATAAGAGGTATAATGTAAAGCCGTTTGCGTCGATTTTAACACTGTTGATACAGTTGCCGATTTTTATCGCGATTTTTTCGGCAATTCGGGTAATTGCGACACCAATACCGACAGATAATTTATCTAATCGTGCGTATAAAATTGTGGCATATGAAGGCTCGGAAATACGCGAATTAAAAAATAAACAAGAAGTTTATTTGGCGGATTTGACGAATGACGAGATTCCAGTAGAAGAAAAACAAAAATATGATTTTGAGCCTAAATTGTTTGGTAAGATTGATTTGACGGTAAGAGCAAGCGATGTGATGAGCGGGAAGTTTTCGTGGTCGGCGTTCTTTATTTTAGTATGTGCAATACTTGCGGCAGTAGTGCAATATGTAATGACTAAACAGCAAATGCCATCAGGAAAATCAGAAAAGAAGAAAAGCTTTAGAGATTTATTAAATGATGCAAAAGATGGTAAAGAGTTAGAAAACGCTGACGTAAATAGTTTTGCGACGGGGCAGATGAGCAAAATGATGCCGATAATGATGTTTATGATTATGTTTAATTTGAACGGAGCGTTGGCATTTTATTACTGCTTGAGCAATATGTTAACAGTGCTACAACAAAAAATAGTACTCCGTAAAGTAGACGACACAATTGACGATATGACCGATAAAGTCGTCTTAAAAGAACTTAGGGATATACAAGAAGGTAAGGTGGTGAAAAATAAAAAAACAGGTACAAAAATAACAAGAATCTCCGCGAAAGATATTAAAAAGAAAAGGAGATAACAAAATGAATAAAGATGAATCAATTAGATTTGCGGCGAGATACCTCGAGGATCTTTTAAGCTTTTTCGGGATAAACGTTGCAGTTTCGTCAACGATTGACGACGAAGTAATTCAATTATCGGTGCCGTCTACATCACTAAATTCGCTTTTAATTGGACGAAATGCAGATAATTTGAGGGCACTTCAGCATATTGTTTCGATGGCTTTAGTTAGCAAGGAAGCAGAGGTGACGCGAGTAAATGTAGATGTAGCAAATTATAAGCGTCAAAGGGCAGATAGAATTGCAGAAAAAGCAGAAGGATGGATTCAGAAAGTACGTGAGAGTGGTCAACCAATGACAGTAGATTTAAACGCGGCAGACCGAAGAGTGGTACATAAATTAGCACAGGATTATTCGGATATCGAAACGCATTCTGAGGGGGAAGGACGAGAGCGAAAATTAGTAATTAGTCGGGTTGACCGCCAAGAATAATGACAAAATCATAGTCGCGGGGGACGTTTTCTGGTAGTTCGTCGGTAGATTTGGCAGAGGTGTTGTAGCGGGTTTCGAGAAGGGATTTAGTACCAGGTTTATCGGTGAGAGCGTAAAGGGTATATTTGTCTTGGTAGTCGCCTTCGGGAGCGTTATCTACAGTAATGTTAAAATAATCATCTTTTTCGAGGGTAATTTTTTCGGCACCAGCGAGACCATCAGTGCCGGTACCATTAAGAATGAGAATAGTAGGATCTTCGTAGATACGAGGATCGGGGTTGGTCATTTTGGCAACGTAATTTTGAATTTTGCTGTAATTTCCGACGCCGGCAGAAGGAAGAACATAAGAGATTTCATTAAGCATACCAGTAGTCATTAATTTTTCAGGTTCGATGAGGGAGATTTGACGGATTTGTTCAAGATCGAAAGTGGTGATGAGGTGAGCAAGAGTCTTAAAGTTTTCGACGGAAAAATTAGTACGGAGATTTTCGCCGAGAGTAGAAGCGAGGGAGACGTATTCGGAAACATTGAGATTTTTTTCGATGAGCTTGTTTTTAATGCCAATGAGGATTTTTTGTTGGGAAGCACCGCGTGAAAAGTCGCCGTTTGCAGTACCATGACGAGCACGAGCAAGACCAAGAGCCTCGGCGCCATTTAAAGTATATTCGACGCCAGCTTCAAAGACGGCGCCAGTTAAATAATAGTCGGAAATATCTTCGTCGAGAACGACAGTGATACCGCCCAACGTGTCGACAATTTGAATAAGAGAGCCCCAGTTAATATGGGCGTAGTATTGAAAATCAAGTCCGAGAATATCGCTGACAGCAACCATCAGAGCTTCGGCACCGGCCTGTTCGTTGTTGTCTTCTGGGTTGTTACACCAATAGACTTCGTTGATTTTAGCAGTAGCTGTGCAGGTTTGAAAAACTTTTAGATCGCGTGGGAGAGAAATCATAGCGATATCACCAGTTTCTTGATTTAAGCTGATTGCCATGATGGAGTCAGTGAGAGCAGCGCCATCGTGAACGCCGTTACCAACATCACCTGCCATATTGTAGCCAGAAGTACCGAAAGCGAGGATATTAGTACGGCCGTTTGCGTCGGTTTTTAAGGGTTCGTATTTTTCGGTCATAAAAGTAAAGAGGTCAAAGATGTTACCTTGGCCACCGGTGATTTTGGCAATAATGTCGTTGCCCCATATAAGTAGATAAATACCACCACCTAATATAATAAGAATTAAAACGAGAGCAATAGCAGTAATAGTTTTACGGACTTTGCCGGGTTTTTTCTTGGCTTTTTTCTCTTTTTTGGGGGGAGTTTCTGGTTGGGCGGAAAGTTCGGCAGGTTTAAAATCTTTATCTCCTTCACTAAAATCAAAGGCTTGGACGGGTTTAAGAAAATCTTCGACAGAAACTGCTGGAGTGGCTTTTACTTTTTCGATTTTTTTAGGTTTCCCAGCGGGTTTTTTTGCTGGGGTAGGTTTTTTTACTGGCGCTGGTTTTTTAGCCGGGGTAGGTTTTTTAGCCGTTTTTTTAGAACGGCTGGAAACGAGCCCATCAATTGATTTATTTTTTTCCATTGTTTATAATTATAGCATATGGGAATTAAATTAACGAAAAAACAATTAGCGGTTTTAGGATTTTTACAGGATTTTGAGGAAGAAAACGGCTATTCTCCTTCGTACCGAGAAATAATGACTGGGCTTGGACTATCTTCGGTTTCGGCAGTGGCAGAGCATATTGATAATTTGGTATCTAAAGGAGTTGTTAAGAAAGTGCCAGGAGCGGCGAGATCGTTAGAGATTTTAGATTATAAACACGAAGAAACGGTAGAGCTGTTTAAGGCTCGGATGCTAGATTGCTCGGAAGAAGATAAAAAAGTTTTGATGCGAGCGGGGGAAATTTTAGGGTTAGATTTAGAGTAAAAACTTGCAGATTAGCTAGAATCTGTTATGATTAAAGTATGGTAAACAAGCGAAAAAGAAGCAAAAAATGGATTTCTTGGTTAATCATTTTGATTTTATTGATTGGAGCAGTGGTAGTTTGTTATTTGGTTTGGGAGAGCTACTTTAAGGAAATAGAGCGACCAGAGACGTCGGAAGAAGTTGAAGTGAGAGCTGAAACAGAAGAAGAAACGCCCACTGAAGAAGTATTAGAAAAGAAAGAAGAAGTTATACAATACGATGGAGAAAATCCAAACGAGGCCGAGAGATTGTCGGGAGCGATTACTTATGCAGGCGTGACTGGCGATAAATTAATGATACGTGTAAATATCGACCAATTTTTGTCTGGTGGAAGCTGTAAATTAAGATTAGTGCTTGAAGGTGATGTAGAGGTTTATGGTGATGAGGTTGGTATTATTGATTCAGCTTCGACTGCGACTTGTGCAGGTTTTGACGTGCCAGTTGGTGGGTTTAAAAGTGGTAAGTATGATATATATATTAATTTAAGTTCGGGAGGTAAAGTCGGAACGATAAATGGAGAGGTGAACTTATGAGAGTTAGACGACGAGTAGATGGAAGAATAAGGTTTATTGCTTTGGGGGTATTTTCGGCAGTATTTTTATTTTCGTTTTTAGCACGAAGTTTTAAAAATTCGGAGGAGTTAGCAGAAGCGGCAAGTTTGGCTAATTTTGATCCGGGATATATTATTTCAGATTGGCAAATGGGAAATTACAATTCGATGAGCGAAGCGGAAATCCAGGCGTTTTTGACGGCGAAGGGGAATTGTCGGGATACACGAACTTATCTTACGGCGAGCTACCCACATCTTTCATATCATATCCGAGATGGGCATTTTGTGTGTCTTGCGGAAGAAATTTTTGGCGAAGGGGCTTCGTACGGAGAGGGAGTTTCGGGGGGCGAAACGGCGGCGCATATAATTTGGCAAGCAGCGCAAGATTATAAAATTAATCCTCAGGTTTTGATTGTTTTGTTGCAAAAAGAGCAAGGGTTAATTACAGATTCTTGGCCGAATAATGTACAATTTCAAACAGCGACAGGATATGGATGTCCAGATACGGAGCCGTGTGATGCAGAGTATTTTGGATTTAGAAACCAGATACGAAAAGCTGCTTCGTTGTTTAGAACGGTTTTAGATGGAGGCTGGACGAATTATCCATTAGGGTGGAACTATGTACAGTATAATCCGAATGCTGGATGTGGCGGAACGATGGTGAATATCCGAAACTTAGCGACGTCGTCGCTTTATCGATATACGCCATATCAACCAAACGCTTCGACACTCGCGGTGGGGTATGGGACTACAGACTCCTGTGGGGCGTATGGAAATCGGAATTTTTATTTGTATTTCGAGGATTGGTTTGGGGGGGTGATAGCGGAAAGAGGTATGATAGATGTTGATTTTGGAGATGATGAATATGTTATTGAGTCGGCGATTAATGCAAATAAGGTAATTGATATTAATGGGGGAGCGGAGGTTGCGGTAAATGGGACCAATATACATTTGTGGGAGAAGAATGGAACTAATGCGCAGAAATGGAAAATTATTCGTAATGAAAATAGAACATATACAATTGTCAATCCTACTACTGGAAAAGTTTTGGATGTATTAAATGAATGGAGAGAAAACGGGACAAACATTCAACTTTGGGAACGGCACTATTCGTGCGCCCAGCAATGGTATCTTGATAAAGAAGATGATAAGTATATTTTTACGTCGTCTTGTTCAAGCTTAGTTTTAGATGTATTGGGAGGGGCTACGGCAAACGGGACTAATATACAGCTTTGGGAGTTTAATGGGAGTAATGCGCAGAAATGGACATTTAGAAAAATAGAAAAAATTGTGCCGGTGACGCCAACACCGACACCTGAACCGACGCCGGTTTCGCCCGAACCTACGCCAACTCCGGTTTCGCCTGAGATAATTCCTAACGAAGACGATATTGAAGATGGCATATATAGTTTACACCCATTAATGAATATGAATAAAGCATTGGACGTTGAGAACGGATCTTATGCTAACGGAGCAAATGCGCAAATTTATAATTTTTCAAATGGGAATGCGGCACAAGAATGGAGGGTAGAAAAAAATAAAGTAGGCAATTATTATATTATTAAAAATGCTAATTCTCATAAAGCTTTAGACGTGGCTAACGGGGTTTTGAATAATAATGCGAATGTTTGGATGTATGATGAGAATAATTCTTGTGCGCAGAGATGGCTGTTTGAGAAGCAGGTAGATGGATTTTATATAATACGAAATGCCTGCAGTGCTACTTTAGTATTAGATGTGCAAGATCTTTATAAGAATATCCAAATATATACTGGTTGGGGAGATAATAATACTGCGCAAAAGTGGAAATTGAATAGATTGCGATAATTCTAGTGGATAATTTTTAGTTTTTTAGCGATGCGTTTAAGAGTGTTTTTAAATCCTTCACGATGGATAAATTGGCAAAATTTGACGATTTTGTTTTTGGAATAAAGCTGTTTTTGGGGTTGTGCGACTTGAACTCTATAGGGGTCTTTCGTGATAGGTTCTTTTGGTAAAGTTTCTAATTTTTTTAGACAGTATGCGTAAGCTTTATCGTAGGGTGAGTATTTTAAAAATTCGGCGAGATGAGCATAATAAGAGTAGACGTTGCCGTCGATACGTTTTTTGGCTGTGTCATCATAGTATTTAACTAATTTAAGATAAAGTTTATTTCCTTCAATCGGGACGAGGGGGCTAGTGTTAGAGACTTGGCCTTTGTGGTAACGAGTTTTAACAAGAACTTTTGGAACGTGGACGAAAGTATAAGTTTTGGTAAATTCAAACCATTTTTCGTAGTCTTGGGTGCATTTTAATTTAGTGTCGAAACCACCGTAAGTGTTAAAGGCGGATTTAGGGATAAGTAGGGAATTGCCATTAATGAGACCACGAAGAAGTGCAAGTTCTGGTCTTTGGTTGACATATTCGTGATTGAATTTAACGTCGGTGATTGGTTTTCCTTTGATATCGATTAAAGCAAAATCAGAATAAGGAATAACTTTTTTATTGAGAAGATTATGTTTTACGAGATATTCTACTTCGGTAGTAACTTTATTTTTAGCATATAAATCATCATGGCTAAGCCAAGAGAAATACTTACCCTTCATTTTTTTGATACCGTAATTTAGGGCTGAGGAGACTCCACCGTTTGGTTTGGTATAGAAGGTAATTTTATTGCCATAGCTTTTTAGAATTTCTTCAGTATTGTCTGTAGAGCCATCGTTTACTACGATAATTTCTATGTTTTCGTAGGTTTGGGCGAGAGCGCTATCGATGGCTTCACGGACGAAGTTGGCACCGTTATAGACGGGGATGATGATGGAAACGAGAGGATTATTTTGTTTCATAGTTGCTCCTTAGTTTACTTTTAATATAACGTTTTATTTTAGACGGAATTAATCTTTTGATTAATGTAAGTGGGGTAGCTTTTTTCTTTAATTTTTTAATTTTGATAAAAATTTGATGATTGAAACTTTGAATGTATTTTTGAATTGATGGATCAGAGTAGTCTATGTTATTAATTACTGGAGGTTGGGGAGTTTTTTTGTCGAAGATGAATTGGTTGATAGGCTCTAGGAAATCGTGGTGGACTTTGGTTTTTGGGGTTTTAGTTTTAGTATGTGGAGTTCGATTTTTTCGATAAAGTTTTCTAAATAGATTAACATAATTAGTGTAATAAGCGTCTAGGCTGTAATTTTTACAAACATAGACTCTACCAGCTTTACCTCGTTTGATTCTTTCTTTATCGTTTGCGATTAATTGTTCGATAGCTTTTTGCAAACTGGTGGCATTGCGGTTGACGGAGATGCCAATTTTGGGAGCGTTGGTAGTGTGAGGTAAGGCTGTGCCATTAAAGACAATAACGGGTTTTTCACACGACATTGCTTCTACGGCCATAAAACCAAAACTTTCTTCTGTGGATGGAGCAAGGAAGATGTCGCAAGCGTTATAGAGCTCGACCATTTTTTTGTCGTCCGAAACCATCCCCATATCAATAATCTGGTGAGTATTATGAAGGGATTTTAATAGATTTTTTTCGTTGGTGGTGATGATGGTGATTTTTCGGTCGCTCTTAATTGAGGATAGGGCTTTTTCGATATAGTCTATACCTTTGAATTCTTTTTGGGCACGACAGAATAAGACGATGTTGCCTTGTGGGATGTGGAGTTTTTTTCTGATGTCTTGGTTGTTCATTGGTTTAAATAAATTAGTGTCGATGCCGAAATTAATCATTTTGACGTTTTTGGTAAGATTTTTTGTGACTGAAGATTTTTTAAAAAGCTCTAGAATGTAGGGGGAGTGAACAACAAAGGTTGCATCGATGGAATTTAAGACATTTTTGCGTTGTTTGGTGGCGGAGATGAGATTGTCTTTCATAAAAGCAAAAGCGTCAAGTACGGGAATTTTGGAGTCGCTTAACCAGTAAGTATCATGTATATCGATGACAATTTGTTTAGATGGGCTGATTCGTTCTAAAAAGGCGATTGGTAAATTCATATTATGATACATATGAAAATGTAGAATATCGGCATTTTTGTAATGTTTATTGGTAATTAAAGCTTCCTCTGTGATAGACAACTGGTTTTTAATTTTTAGGATATCACGTTCGTGGTTTGCGATGATATAATCATAGGGCTCAAAAATGGGTTTAAAGATTTTTTTGACAAAAGGTTGACTACTGAATTTATGATTAACAAGTTGTACGACGTCTATATCGTCGGTATTTTTATTAATATAGGCCGCTAAGTCATACCCATTAAAACGTTTTCCGTAAACGTCGATATTATTTAATTCGGCGACTTTGATTTTTCTATATTTCATGATAAAACTGATTATTTTTAATATATAATTTGAATGAATTGCGAAATCCTGACCAATTGAAATTTAGATTGATTCGTAAAGGAATATATTTATTATTATAATACAAGAATAATTTGGTATTTTTTTGACGGACTAAATCTAGAATTCTAAAACTAAAACACGTTGCTTGCCCATGGTGGATTTTAGGTAAGTTTTTGGTAGAGGTGGATATTTTGTGAAGGATGCCACCGCTTTTATAATAAACTATAGGTTTAAACGTGTTTTCGTGATAAATTTTAAAATTGAGAATAAAATCGTAAGAATCGTGGTAGATTTTTACTTTTTTAAAATTATAGAGTTTTACGTCTGATGGTATATGATAATCATAGTAGTTATTGTCAAAACTGTATCTATAAGCGCTCCAGCGTTTTTCCTCAAAAGCATTAATTATCTTTTTGGCACGAATTTTATTAATTCTTCTCTTAGGGCGTGTAAGTTCTCTATATATTATTTTTGCACTTGCTTGACTAGAAAATAGTTTTTTGAATAAGGATGATTTTAGGTAATTCTCGATATTTTTGATGTATTTTTCATATTCTTCTTCGCTCATATTTTTTAAGAAATCATATAATTCGTCGTAGGTTTTAAAATTACGTTTATCGATGAAACAATTTTCTGGAATATATTCTGTGACATTGTCGGCGCCCCAATAAACTGGAACGGTTTTAGCTTTAAAACAGTCAAAAATTTTTTCGGAAATATAACCTTTTTGATTTGTGATGCTGTCATAGCTAATAAGGAAGCGATATTTTGAAATAACATTGGTTTTTTCTTCTCGTTTGATGGGACCGCGTAGACACCGTTTGAAACTATTTGGCCAGTAATTACCATACAAATCAAATTGGCTGGGACATTTTTTTTGAAAATAATCAGCGGCTACTTTTCTTTGAGAATAAAGTTCGTCTGGGTGTCTGCCGACTTCGTCCATGACGTCGTCTCGATTATTGGCGATAATGGCGACGAGTTTTCTTTTTTTGAAATCGTTTTTGTAGGGAAGTTCTTTGGTGTAAAAATCACCTATAACTCCCTTTACGATAGTATCTCCATTTATTACTGAATCGTTATAAGTAATAAGGCTTTTGAATAAGTGAGAGAGTTTTTTAAGCCCAGCATTATTATGAATCTTACAACTAGCTGAAGGGGGTTCGAAATCTATATGCGTTGTTGCTCCGAGCTTGTCGCAATTATATAATGCTTTAAAAAATTTATTATTTTGAAAATATACATTATCAAAAGAAAGGATAGCGTCGGCTTCTTCGAAAGGAGTGATATCGTATGTATGGATTGTTCCGCCGTCTTTTTCGATCATGTCTTTTAATGCGTTTGTCCATCGTTGATTGAATTTGCTAGAAAAAGCGACGTCATTCATCTCATCGGGGACGTATGGGATATAGCTAACCTTCAGGTTTTTGTTTGGCATTGATTATTTTTTCCAGGTTCTTTCGTTGATGATGTTGTAGTAGCTTTGGATGATTTTGCAGACTTTTTCGGAAACGTTAGTGTCGCGATAATCTTTGACGGGGTTTTCGCGGTTTTCTTTGAAAGATGCGACGGCGAGTTCGATTGAGTTGATTAAATCGCGTTCGTTGACGCTACCAAGAACGATGCCACCAGCATCTAGGGATTCGGGGCGTTCGGTGCTATTGCGCATGGAAACGCCAGGAAAGTTTAAGATGGCAGATTCTTCTGGGATGGTGCCGCTGTCAGAAAGAACACAATAGGCGTGTTGTTGTAATTTAACATAATCAAAGAAACCGAGTGGTTCGAGGTTTTGAATTAAGGGGTTAAATTTGATATTTTTTTCTTCGATTTTTTTGCGGGTGCGGGGGTGAGTAGAGAAAATAATAGGTTTTTGGTAGACCTCGGCGATTTTGTTGAGGCTCTTTACGAGATTATCGAATTTTTGGTCGATGTCGATATTTTCTTCGCGATGTGCACTAACAACAAAATAATCTTTTTCTTTAAGATTTAATTTTTCAAGGACATTGGAAGAATTGATTTTTTCGATATTCTCAAAAAGGACCTCAGCCATTGGTGAGCCAGTCACATAGACATTATCGACGTTTTTTCCTTCGGAAATAAGGTAACGGCGAGCGTTTTCGGTATAGGCGAGGTTAATGTCGCTAAGGTGGTCGACGAGACGGCGGTTGATTTCTTCGGGAACGTTAAAATCAAAGCAACGATTGCCGGCTTCCATATGGAAGATAGGGACTTTTAGGCGCTTTGCCGAGTAGGCGGCAAGGCAACTATTGGTGTCGCCAAGAACGAGAAGCGCGTCGGGCTTTTCCTTTTCGATAACGGCGTAGCTTTTGGCGATAATGTTGCCGACAGTTTCGCCTAAATTGTTGCCGGTAGCGTTAAGATAATGATCGGGTTCGCGTAAGCCAAATTCTTCGAAAAAGACCTGGTTCAAGGTATAGTCGTAATTTTGGCCAGTGTGGACCAAGATAAGGTTAAAGTATTTTTCGATGGCTTTAATCGTGCTTGATAAACGAATAATTTCTGGGCGGGTACCGACGACTACCATTACTTTGATTTTTTCCATTTTATTGCTCCTTTAACTAATTATTTTGCGGAGGAAGCGAGGCTTAATTGCGCACTTCATATTACCAGTTATTACTATTTTATCATATCCGTAGACGTTAAATTTGATTTGTTTAAGATTGTAGAGGATGATCCAATTTTTGACGGTTGCGGGTTGCGGAGTGATTAATGGATTTTGAACATATATGGCCTGGTTAGTTTTAGTATTGATTAATTTAATGCGAAGATTCTTGATGCTATAACCTACGGCGCTATCGGATGGAGTCCATACGGCGGTTTTGGCGTTTTTAGGGATGGTATACTTGTAGATAAATTTTCCAGCGACACAGGGTAGCTCATTGAAGTATTGTTTTGTATCGAAGGTAATTTTTGGTTGCATTTTGATGTATGTCATGGATTCTTGACAAGATAGGTTTTCAAACCAAAACCAAGAATGGATTTGTTCACAGTATTTATTTGGTGGTGGGGTTATTTTTTTGTAACTTTTCATTAGATGATTTTTGGTTGCGGGAAAAATAATTTTGCCAGTAATTTCAATTTTTTTAAAAATTTTTTCTTTTTCAGTTACTATAAAGACGGTAGGGTCGTCGGCGTTAAAAACAAAAAGATTGTCGATTTTTTTGAATTGACCGAAGATAAGTTTGTTGTCGACGGGTTTTTTAGTGCCGTCTTGATAAACGACATTAATTTTAAGATCAGAGATAGAATAGCCGTTGATGTCTGAGATAAACCATCTGAAAAGATTTTTACCATTTTTGACGTGATAAATTTGTCGAAAAGGTCCTGCGCTGATTAAATTAGGGCTATATATTTTTTTTGTGGTACGATTTTTAAGATAACAACAAGGTAAGATGCTTGAGCGCGCATAGAAGGCATCAATTTTGGATTGCGACGCGGAGGAGAATTTTTCGTTATACCAACCACGTTTTTTGAAATCGGCGGTTATATGATTGTCTTTGAATAATTTTTTGGTTTCTTTCATCCATCGACTAGAATATAAACCAAATTTGGCAAAGTTGTAAGGAAAGATATTTTCTGGCGATTCTTGTAAAATAAAGAATTTACCAGGGAATAACATTTTACAAGTTCTAAGATTTGCATTTCTTTCAAATTGCCAGGCGTTTTCTTGGTGGTTTTTGAGATATTTTTTGAGCCATATTTTGTTCCAAATTCCGGCAATTGCCGCTACTTTGTAATTTGCTTTTTTCTTTCGTTGGTCAAATCCGGGATATTTTGATACTTTGTTATACCCGGGCGTGTTCCATAAAGTAAAAGTAGCAATCCCGGGGTCTTTTGATAGCCAATTAACTATTTCGGCGATTTTTTTAGAATCAACTTTGTCGTAGAGAAAAAAGTCATCTAGGACGAAGAAGATTTGTTTAGCTTTGATTTTTTTGAGTGCATCGTAGATTCTTTCGGTCCACGAACAATTAGGATTGTCTGGATGGAGGTTTTTAATTTTGAAATCAGGATGTTTGTAATTAGTTGATTCGGTGCTTAAAAAAATATCGTAATTAAGGTCGGGCCAGTATTTTTTAAGAAGCGTGAAAAATGGATCTAGAACGTCAGCATATGCATCGCAACTGCCAACAAAAAGCGCGCAACTATTGTTAGACTTCTTCATAGAATGTGTCAGGGTTATTATTATCGAAAATTTCGTTACACCAAATTAACAAAATCATTTCGTCTTTGCCGGTGTTTTTAATGTTATGGGTGTAACCAACTGGGATGGTGACGATCTCAATTTTGTCGCCGGAAACTTTGAACTCGTGGACTTTTTCTTCGCCGACTTTGCGCATAGAAATTGTAGCTTCGCCTTTAATGACGATAAACTTTTCAATTTTAGTGTGATGATAATGGTTACCACGAGTGATGCCTGGTTTTGAAGTTGAGACGGAAAATTGCCCAGAATTTTCAGTATGGACTAATTCGGAAAACAGACCACGTTCATCGATATTTTCTTTGGGATTAAAAATTAGATCTTTTAAATTGCAATAACTAATATAGGTAGAGAAAAGCTTTTTAATAAATGGATCGCCGGTTTCGGGGACTTTAATTGAATGAATATCATGAGAAAAGCTTTCAAGGAGTTCAGCGAGTTTGGCTAATTTGATTTTTTTGACGGGGCTAACGTAATTATAGGGCTTTTCTGGTTTGGTTTTACCTTCGATAAGATTTAGGAAAGTTTTACAAATGTCGTCGATATAAATTAGTTCGAGAACTCGCTCGGGGTCATCTATAGAAATCGGTTTACCGTGTGCGAGATTGTCGCAGAAAGTAGCGACGACGGAATTATAATTTGGGCGACAGCCTTTACCAAAGACGTTGTGAAGCCTGAAAACGATACCGTTTTTGTAATTTTCCAAAATATAATCTTCGGCGAGACGTTTGCTTTTGCCGTAATCATTGTCGAGCGCGGCTTGAATACTAGAGGAAAAAATTAATGGGGTTTTCAAATTATTTTTATTAAGAAGGTCGACGATGTTTTTAGTTAAATCAGTATTGCCACTAAAAAATTCTTCTTTAGTTTGAGGGCGATTAACGCCGGCGAGGTGGACAATAAAGTCGGCGTCTTTTAATTTTTGCTCTAGTTCGGAAGGCTTATTTTCGAGAGTGTATTTATCAATCTCAATGTCTTTTTCTTTAAGAAAAAGTTGGAGATTTTGACCGATAAAACCATTTGCGCCAGTAATTAGGACGCGCATTAATTTTTCTCCGCGAAATAATTAAGTTTTTTAAGAAGAGTTTTCATGCCTTCAACGTCAAGGCGCTCGGTATTATGAGAGTGATAATCTTCGAGTTGATCAATTTTAGAGACGCCGACGCCTTCGTATTTTTGGTAGTTTAAGTTTCGCTTGTCGGCAGCGATGCGATAATAATTTCCACAATCTTTGGCAGTAAGCATTTCTTCTTTGGTAACTAGGGTTTCGTAAAGTTTTTCGCCGTGACGAGTACCGATATATTTAATTTCGGCATTAGGATTTTTTAGTTCTTTAATGGCGATAGCCAAAGTTTCGATAGTGGCGGCAGGAGCTTTTTGGACAAAAAGGTCGCCCTGTTCGCCATGTTCGAAAGCGTAGAGAACTAGGTCAACAGCATCTTCTAGAGTCATCATAAAGCGAGTCATTTCGGGATTAGTAATAGTCATTGGCTTGCCCTGTTTGATTTGTTCACAAAATAGAGGGATAACGCTACCACGAGAAGCCATGACGTTACCATAGCGAGTGCGACAAATAATGGTAGAATTGTTTCGAACCTCGCGACCTTTAGCGACGGCGACTTTTTCCATGAGAGCTTTGCTCATACCCATGGCGTTAATTGGGTAAGCGGCTTTATCAGTTGAGAGAACAACAACTTTTTTAACTTTGTGATTGATAGCGGCTTCGAGGACATTTTCGGTGCCGAGAACATTAGTCTTAACGGCTTGGACTGGGAAGAATTCACAAGAAGGAACTTGCTTTAAAGCAGCGGCGTGGAAAATATAATCAACGCCGTCCATAGCATCTTCAACACTGCGATAATCGCGCACGTCGCCGATAAAGAATTTGATTTTGTCATTCTTATATTTAATGCGCATATCTTCTTGCTTTTTTTCGTCGCGTGAAAAGATGCGGATTTCTTTTAAATCAATATCATCTTTTAGGAAACGATTTAAGACAGCGTTACCAAAAGAACCTGTACCACCCGTAATTAATAAAATTTTGTCTTTAAATAAACTCTTTTTCATGTATATTATTTTATCATAATTTGTTATAATTTAAAGGATGAAGAAGAGGATGGATTATAAACGAAGAATTTTAGCGGCGGCTTTATTTACTTTGCCATGTTTGTTTTTTGTTTTGGCGTATTTTTTGATGTCGATGAGTGGCGAGGATGTAACACAAGCAAATGATATTGCCGACAAAAGCTTCTTTGGAATAATAGCTTGGGTGTATTCTTATATACCTAGAATAGGAGAATTTATTACTTGGCCGACGGCTACGGCTTTGTCTTATCAAACTTCTTTCGGAATAGATTTATTAGTGCGAATAATTGATGTGGTGGCGGTGGTGGCGATTATATATTTATTGTCGTTTTTGGTTTTACGGCGACATTTACGACTTAAGTTGTTTGACGCCGTGATATTTAATGTGATATTCCTTTTGTTAGTTTTAATACCACAGCTTATTAGCCCACTTTTTGGGAATCCTTTTTTAAGTGGATTTAGCTTTATCCATAATTATGTGACGATGACGCTTATTGCGATTATGTTTGTAATACCGTTTTTTGCTCCGCTTATTAATATAAAAGAAGAGTTTAAAATTTTAAAGAATCCATTTGTGATATGTTTGCTAGGTTTTCTGTTTGCCATATCGACAGAAATTTTGCCGGTGGCATTTGTTGCTACGATAATTTTGTATTGTTTGTATAAAAAATTTGTGGCGCATGAAAAAATCCAAGTTTTTAAATGGCAGATTTTTGCGGTAGTAGGCATCTTTGTTGGGTTAGCTTTCTTTTATCTTGGTGGTGGATTGTCGGCGAGAACTGGGTATACTTATGCGGAGACTTACGATTATATTTCGTTATCTACTTTATTGACTGCTCCACGTTATTTCTTGATAACCTTCATAACGCACTTTTCGAGAAATATCATATATATGATTCCGATTTTTAGTTTTAGTATTTTAGCGATTACTACGTATCGATTAAAAAATGATAGAGCGAATAAAAATAAGATTAGAATGTTGATTTTGTTTGATGTTTTTTCTTTAGTTTATATTACAGGGACAAGCTTAATTCTTCTGGATGATGCGTTGTCGGTAAGGTTTTTGTTACCGTGCTATATTTTATTGATTTTTGCGACTGGGCTTTATGCAGTAGATTTTTATAAAGTATTATTTAATACTATCTCTTTGCGATTAGTAGCAGG
>JAFWHT010000002.1 GCA_017511965.1 Candidatus Saccharimonadota bacterium | reverse complement strand
TTTGGTACCCATTGTGGGGATAATCTTGCTACTAGGACTGCTATTTGCTTTGTCAGCTAGTCCAGTTTGTTCGTTTACTTTATATAATGTAGAATCGGCTGGGCCTTTGATAGACAGAGTATAGCCCAAAGGACAGGTTGAAGATACTGTGATATTGTCTGTAGCTACATTAGCACTGTTTCCAGAAGCAGAGACGTCTAGGTTGATAGTACCAGAAGTAGTGAGAGAGGAGGTGTAGGCAGAGGCAGAGTCTACCCTATATATATATATATATGAGATACTAAAATTAAGGCGAGAATAGAAAGAATTCTAGAAAGAGAAAAATTAGAAAATGCAGATTTAAAAAATGAGTTATTTTTATTAAACATAATGTTTATATATGACCTTGTGATTTTAATGTTAATATATTATGTTTTGTTTTTGTATAACTCTAAACTCTTACGGTTATTATACAACACCCTTCCACCGTGTCAAGAGTTTTAGACTACATTATTGTAAAAATTACAACATCTACACCTTCCGAACATGCTGTAATTTACTTGCGTTAGCACTATTGACCGTCGTAGGAGCCGAGCAAAAAGAAAGTTCACTTTCTTTTTCGAGGCGACGCCCGACGGACAAGTCTGCGTTAGCAGACTTGACACACGAGTGCTAATTTGCTACAATAGAGGTAGATTAGCACTCAATATAGTCGAGTGCTAGATAAATTAAATGAAAGTGAGGAAAAATGTCAAAAATTATCGGAATTGACCTCGGTACAACCAACTCGGCCTTTGCCTACATGGTTGCCGGAAAGCCTGAAGTTATTACCAACGCCGAAGGCGATCGTACGACCCCATCGGTTGTTGCTGTTACAAAAAAAGGCGAACGTCTCGTCGGTAAAGTCGCCCAACGTCAACGCGTCACCAATCCGAAAAACACCATTTACGGTATTAAGCGTTTAATTGGTCGTAAATTCTCTGATAAAGAAGTTGAAAAAGATAAAGAAATCAGCCCTTACAAAATCGTTAAAAAAGGCAACGGTGTTGCGGTTGAGATGGACGGCAAAGAATATACTCCAGAAGAAATCTCGGCGATGATTCTTTCTAAAATCAAAGCCGATGCCGAGGCTTTTCTTGGCGAGCCGGTCACTGAAGCGATTATCACCGTCCCAGCTTACTTCGACGATTCCCAACGCCAGGCCACCAAAGACGCTGGTAAAATCGCTGGCCTCGAAGTCAAACGTATTATCAACGAGCCTACCGCCGCTGCCCTAGCCTACGGTCTCGAAGGCAAAAAAGACGAAAAAATCGCCGTCTTCGACCTTGGTGGTGGTACTTTCGATGTTAGCATTATGGACATCGGCGATGGTGTTTTCGAAGTTCTTTCAACCAATGGTGATACTCACCTCGGTGGTGAAGATTTTGACAACATTCTTGTTAATTTCCTCGTTGATGAATTCAAAAAAGAATCCGGTATCGATATCAGAAAAGATGCCGCCGCGATGCAACGCGTCAAAGATGAAGCCGAAAAAGCGAAGAAGGAATTATCGAGCTCGACCTCAACCGACATCAATCTTCCCTTCCTTTCTGCCGATGCCGATGGCCCAAAGCATTTCGAATATACTTTGACTCGCGCCAAGCTCGAAGAATTAGTTAAAGACCTTCTTGATCGTCTCGAAGAGCCAGTCAAAAAAGCTTTAAAAGACGCAAAACTCGAAACCAAAGATATTAACGAAATCGTCATGGTTGGTGGTATGACTCGTATGCCGGCCGTTGTCGAAAAAGTCAAATCAATTTTCGGCAAAGACCCAATGCAAGGCGTTAACCCAGACGAAGTTGTTGCCGTCGGCGCAGCGATTCAAGGTGGCGTCTTACAAGGCGATGTCAAAGATGTCCTTCTTCTCGACGTTACTCCACTCACACTCGGTATCGAAACCATGGGCGGCGTTCGAACTCCATTAATCGATCGAAATACGACCATCCCAACGAGCAAATCCGAAGTCTTTTCTACTGCTTCAGATAACCAGCCGCAAGTCGAAATTCACGTCCTCCAAGGCGAGCGCGAATTCGCTGCTGATAATAAATCGCTTGGGCGCTTCATTCTCGATGGTATCGCTCCCGCTCCGCGTGGTGTCCCACAAATTGAAGTTACCTTTAATCTCGACGCGAACGGTATTTTAAATGTTACCGCAAAAGATAAAGGCACCGGCAAAGAACAATCAATCACCATTCAAAATTCCGGCAATATGAGCAAAGAAGATATCGAAAAAGCCCAGAAAGAGGCCGAAGCTCACGCCGACGAAGACAAGAAGAAAAAAGAATCAGTCGATGCCAAAAACCACCTAGAAAATGCTGTCTACCAAGCCGAAAAAATGCCAGATGAGTTTAAAGACAAAATCTCCGACGACGACAAAGACGTAATCAAAAAAGCCGTCGAAGAAGCCAAAAAAGTCTTAAATGATTCTGATGCAGATAAAGAAAAGTACGAATCTGCAACGAAAGAATTAAATGACAAAATCATGCCAATCGGCGCAAAAATGTATCAAGAGGCCAGCAAGGACGAACCGAAATCTGACGAAGACAAAAAATCAGACGACGAACCAGTTGAAGGTGAAGTTGTAGATAAATAATCGGCACTTGCTAAAAATAACTCTCCTAACCGAGAGTTATTTTTTATTCCTCAATTATCATCTGCACTTTTCCGGTTTTAAGATACTCCTCGCAAGCATCTAACGCCAGCAACATTCTTTTATCAGTTGTTCTTTTTCTCGCCTCCTCAAAATCACACCACTCTGTCTTATCAACTTCTTCCACATCAGTCGGTAAAAGCTCTTCTTTCCAACGACGGCATAAAAAACATAAAGTAAAAGGTTGCGTAGTACCATCGGTATAATGATAAATTCGCCCTGGACCACTCAAAGTTGCGAAAATCTCCAAATCGTCCGCATCGGCAATAATTCCGCCCTCCTCATACAATTCGTTTAGCGCCGCACTTTGCCAACTATCGCCCAACTCTACATGCCCACCAATCCCAGTCCAATAGCCAAATTGCTTCGCATACACCATCTTAATTTTTCCCTCCGCATTAATCGGAAACACTCCCACCGTCGCCGTAATCAACCTCATGTCCCCCACCTTCTGCCTTAAACTATAAATAAAAGAATCCTTGTAGCTCATAGCCAAATTATACCACACCAACATATGTTATAATTAACCTATGAAAATCGTTTTTCCAGAATTAGATAATCCAACAGTAAAACTAGCCACCGAATCTTTCCCCGAAATCGAATTCATTTCGGCAAAAAACCTAGATGAAGCCGCCGAAATGCTAAAATCCGGCACCGCCGACTCAATGATTTCCGGTCTCGATTATTCTTCTCGCGACGTTTTAATTGCTTATAAAAATCACCTCGAATTAAAATCCGATTATTTCTCTAGCTGTTTTATTTGTGAGAAAGGTGATAAAGTCCTTGCCCTTGCCGACGGCGGCGTAAATAAACTCCCAACTAAAGAACAACTATACACCATCGTCGAAGATACTGCCAAAACTTTCAAAAATTTCACCAACAAAACTCCAAAAATCGCCATGCTTTCCTACTCGACTAATGGCTCTGGCGGCAAAAATCCCGATCTCGAAAAAATCCATTTCGTTATCAATAAAATTCGTGAAAACCATCCAGATTATATTATTGACGGCGAAATGCAGCTCGACACTGCTATAAATCCAAGAGTCTCCGCCAAAAAATTCCCAGACTCTTTAGTCCAAGGCGACGCCAACATCCTCATTGTCCCCGATTTAAACTCCGGCAACATTCTTTATAAATCTCTCGAGCAATTTGGTGGTTTTGTTTGCGCCGGCCCAATTATTCAAGGCTTTAAAGTCCCACTTGCCGATCTTTCGCGTGGCTCCAATTTAGAAGATATAAAATTAACTATCGAAGTAATCAGGAAACAATTACTATGAAATACTTTGGCACCGACGGCATCCGTCAAAAAGCCGGCGACTTTACTCCCGAATTTTTAGCCAAAATCATTGACGGCCTTATCAGTTACGCTGGCGACAATATCAAAGTTTTTCTCGCTGGCGACACCCGCGAATCCACCGAATGGATCCTCGCCGACCTCGAATCCGCCCTCGAAACTTTTGGCATCGAATACGCAAATGCTGGCGTGCTCCCCACTCCCGCCATCAACTATTGTTTCTTCGAAATGGGTTTTGACTTTGCTATTGACGTTACTGCTTCTCACAATCCATACCAAGACAACGGCATCAAAATCTTTGAACGTGGCGAAAAATCTGGTCAAAAACTAAACGAAAAGGCCTGTGAAGTTATCGAAAATTCCCTAATTTCGGCAAAAACCTACGCGCTTGCTTCATCAACTATTCACGAAAGTTTACATGATGAAGCTATTGAACTATATAAAAATCACCTTCGAAATTATCTAGGCGATGTTAATTTCAAAGACCTCAAAATCGGCGTCGACTGCGCAAATGGCGCCACCAGTGTTTTAGGCAAATCTGTTTTCGAAGAACTTGGCGCTAATGTCGAATTAATCAACGCCAACAAAACATACGGCCAAAAAATCAACAACGATTGCGGCAGTACTCACCTCGACCAATTAAAAGAACTCGTTAAATCTAAAGAGTTAGATTTTGGCGTTGCTTTTGACGGCGACGGCGATCGTGTTTTAATGGTTGATAAAAATGGAAACGAAATTGATGGCGACGAAATCATTGCCATTCTTGCCAACTACCTAAATCTCGATAAAATTGCAATCACCGTCATGGCAAACCAAGGCCTTCTAAATTGGGCAAAAGAAAACAATATAGAAACCGAAATAACTCCCGTTGGCGATA
This sequence comes from Candidatus Saccharimonadota bacterium, assembly GCA_017511965.1. GTDB lineage: Bacteria > Patescibacteriota > Saccharimonadia > Saccharimonadales > Saccharimonadaceae > Nanosyncoccus. The sequence continues at coordinate 8,190 of JAFWHT010000002.1, read as the reverse complement.
CAAATGTTTCCATCGCTATGCGTAAAAAAGATATCAAAATCGGTGGCGAACAATCCGGCCATATTATCTTACCTGGCGAATATACTGGCGACGGTTATCTTACCGCTCTCATGATTGCTAAAGTCATCGCCGAAACTAAAAACCCTCTAAACGAACTTGCTAGCATTATGACTAAATTCCCGCAAGTCATCGTCAATCTCGAAGCCACACCAAACCAAAAAGAATCTTTCAAAGCCGGCGCCGCCGAAAATTTATTAAAAGAATACGGAGAAAAACTAACTTCCGTTTCTGGCCGCTTACTCGTCCGTCCCTCTGGCACCGAAAACTTAATCCGTATTACGCTTTGGGGCAACAACAAAGATAAAATCACCGCCCTCGCGAACGCCCTGAAAAACGCTTTAGATGAAATACTTTAAATTTTCTACATTTAATACTCACATACGTTAGCCATGATACCGAATCAAACAATTGGCCAACATAAGTACAAAAAGGCATCGGCAACAACGACAACAACACCCTGATAGATTTAATACCAAACCTTGTCACGTTATGTTCTATTTTATTATTTTCGATCTGTAAATATGACTGTTTATAAATAATCAATGGCTCCAAAATCATAGTTACTACCCCAATAGCAAGAATTACCAAAAACACCCACAATTCCGGTCGATAATACGAATATAACAAAGCCTCCATCACGAACACAGACCCAATTAAAATCATAAGTAACTTATAAGCATTCGTCAATGATTTTCGATATACAAATTTTCCCTTAGATATATCAATTTCCGCCGTCGCACTAATCGATTGTTGTAGCATATCCCATTGAGCATCAGTCGTCAAAGTATCGAAAGTAATAGCCACCACAAAAATCTCCCCATAAGAGAAACTGTTCATAAACCCAAAACCATACGCTAATAGTAACCCTAAATAATCCAAAATATTGAACGAGGTATTTTTGACATTTTGTAAAAATCGCAAACTAAATTTCCTCTTCTCAAAATTTTTCAACAAAAACACTATTACAATCACCGCATCAAACGTCAAAGTTAATGTTATTGCATTCCATTCTGACATCATTAAATTAAATCCAACAATCATCAAAAAATTTACACCATTCAAAAATAAATTCATTATATTAGACGAATTATTTTTCCCTACATAATATAGTTTCTGCGAAATCATCCACGCAATAAAGGAAATATAAAGCCAAACCATCCCATAAAAACAAAAGTCGTGATAAGCCACTGGGTCCAAATTCATCATAGTAATATACGCATCAACATTAACGCAAAGAAGAATAGTCAAAACTCCACCCACCGCTATTCCCATAATCAAATTCGTCATCACTACATTTCGGTCTTTTAATTTTCTAGCCGTAATATTTGGGCCCACTGCAAAAAGATTTAATAAAATTAACCAAACATATTGTAGTGGATAAATCAACGAGAACACATTTGCAATCTCCGAACGCACTACTATTCCCAGCACAATCCACATCACGATCGGCAACGCCGAAGTCAACAAAACATCTAGACTAATTTGTAACAATCTTTTCATTCTTTTTATATTATAATATAGAAAAGGAGATTTTTTATGCTTATCAAACGCTTAGATAAATACATCCCCGAAACTGCCGACCAAATTCGTAAACTTTTAATAGAACTTTCTCGTTCCAAAAAAGATAAAGGAGAAATTCCAGAAAGTTGGTTTAACGACATTATTAATTCCCCGTGGCACGATCTTTTAATCGCCGAAGAAGATGGACAAATTATTGGCTGCGCCGCTATGTCTGTAATAATGGGCCCCGGCATTAAGAAAAACGCCTATCTCGAAGATTTCGTTACTGATAAAACCGTCCGTGGCAAAGGCATTGGTTCAGCACTTTGGAACGAGATGCTAAAATGGGCCACTGAAAAAGGTTGCCAAAAACTCGAATTTACTTGTGGCCATGGTCGTGAAATTGCTCAGCAATTCTACAAGAATCACGGCGCTACTATTTACGATACTAATTTCTTTCGCTTCGAACTTGATTGATATTCAAACATCACTATCAAAACCACCGGCAATAAATAAATCTGCAAAGCATTCGGCAATCCCGAAAAGAACACCAAAGTTATGCCGTAAGAAACTCCTAAAGTCGCAAGTGGTAAAAATTCACATTTTCGTACGATAAATTTAATCACCAAAATCAACGTCAAAATTAATAGAAAAATACCAATCAGTCCAGTTTCTAATAGTAGTCCAATGTATTGATTTTGTACGATTTCTTTTGGCGAGTCCATCACTCCTGCTTTAAACATTGCTTCGCCAGCTCCACCAATTCCCACGCCAAACATCATCGTCCAAAAATCTTTTCGCCAAGTTTCAAGTGCCGCACGCGAAATTTTCATGCGCGTGTCTGTCGACTCTGCCACATAACCATCAAACTTTGCCTCTTCCGTTGCATTCGCTTTTTTCACGTCAATAATCCCCAGCGACAAATGATTTAAAACTTTCGACACGCCAGACCAATATGTATCGTTCGTCGGACTCACCTGCGCCATAATTCCCTGCGCATTCAAAGTAAACAAAAACGCAGTGATAGCCACTCCCCAAACCATTATTATTTTTCTTATTAATTCTTTCTCTTTCACCCATAAATATCCTGTCATAAATAAAAGCGCCACTCCAAACGCATAAATCGCTCCCCGCGAAAACGTCAAAAACAACGTTGCCACAAAAACAAACACTAACCATAGATATTTTTTATTTTTCATGGAAAAATATATCGACATAAAAATCGGCGCAAGCAAGAGATTTCCCATAAACTGCGGTTCTATCGCAAATCCATTTGGATGCGGGAATCCAAACATCTTATAAGTACAGCCGAGGCACATTAGACTATTTTCCCTGGGAACTCCAAAAACATCAAACAAACTCTGCACTAAACACCAAACACAAATCATTATCGCCGAACCAAAAAACGATTTCCAAAAAATTTCTTTAACCTTTTTATTTTTCAAATAATTTCTAAAAATATAAATTGAAAAACCCGCAAAATAAATCAACCAAAAAATCCCAACCGTCAAAATCCCTCTTATTTTATTCTCCGACCAAAAAATCGATAATGTCAAAAATAACGGCAACAAAAGATAAATATAGTTTTTAAAAATTTCTTTAATTTTTCGTTCCCAAACTATCAAAATCACAGCCACAAAATCAAAAACCACTAGCCATATTAACGGCAACGACAATTCAAAATTCATTGTTTCATTTGCCCCAAAACTAATCAAAGGATAATACGAAAAAAACAACACCGCCGGCAAAACATAAATTAAACCTTGATAAATTTTACTTAATTTTTTCATTTATAAATTCCTTAATTTCCTTTTCAAATCTTTCAACCGAAAATCCTTCTGCCGACTTTGAAACTTTTTTACGATTAAATTTTATTTTTTCAAATTTAAGAATCGCTTCGGCAATAGCTTTTGCAGTTTGCTCTTTGAAAAATATGCCATTTTCACCATCCTTAATATAATCTTTTGATCCACCTTCAGAAAAAGCAATTACCGGACATCCCGTTGCTAATGCTTCAATCGGCGCAATTCCAAACGGTTCCAAACTTGGGAACAAATACCCCTTCGCCTCTCCAATATATTTTGCTAATTCTTTCTTATCTAAAAGTGGCAAAAATTTAACTAGCCCCGAACCTTTTGCCAGCTTCACCAATTTCTTATGCTCCGGTCCCTCTCCAATCACTAAAAGTTTTCTTTGCGTCATCAAACACGCTCTTACCACTAAATCTACCCGCTTCCAATTCACCTGCCGTGACGAAATCACATAATAATCTTTTATTTTATTATTTTTAAATTTAAAGTATTCTAATTCTACTGGCGGATTAATAATTGTGGCTTTTCTTCCATAATATCGCGATATCAATTCTTTCGCATATTTTGAAATTGTAACAAAATAATCTGGCCTCTGCGCCGCTTTTAAATCTGCTCGTCGAAGCGGGATAACAAAAAGCCGAAAGAAAAATCTCACAAATGGATTCAAAATCCCAAATCCCGGATTCTTAATATAATCTTTATACATTTGCCAATAATACTGCGTCGGCACATGACAATAACAAATATGTTTTCCGTTCAAAACTTTAACTGCTTTCGCTTCCGCACCAGTTACCGAAATCACTAAATCATACTCAGACAAATCAAGTTGCGAAAAATATCTTTGTCTAAATGGCCCCAAAATCCGTCTTAGCTTTGCCGGATATTTTTGCAGTCTTTTTGAAGTCCGAACATCCGCTTTAGAAAACCAATCAATCCCCTTCGGATCATATTGCGAAGTATAAATCGGTGCTTTCGGGAACATTCGCCATATATAATATAGTACTTTCTCCGCCCCGCCCACGTTCGTTAGCCAATCGCAAACAATTGCCACTTTCAAATCTTTTTTCACTTTGCCCCTTCCCGCTTCAAAACCGTCGCAATCGTTTTAAAGAAAATTTGTAAATCTAAAAACAAAGACCAATTTCTCACATAATAAATATCAAGCGCCCTTCTTTCCTCAAACGAAATATCTCGCCGACCCGAAACTTGCGCAAACCCAGTCAAACCAGATTTAACGGTTAAAATTAATGATCGATCGCCATAATCACGTAGTTCGCCCGGGAGCAGTGCTCTTGGCCCAATCAGCGAAATATCACCACGAAGAATGTTAAATAATTGCGGCAATTCATCAAACGAAGTTCGCCGGAGAAACCGTCCGAATCTCGTCACCCGTGGATCATTTTTTATGTAATCTCCATTTTTTCTATATTTTTTAATTAAATTTGGTTTTCCCATTTTAATAAATGCCTCTTCCGGTGTCATCCCACTATATTCGCTTTTCATTGTTCGGAATTTATAACATTTAAACTTTCGATTAAATTGCGTCAATCTTTCATCTGCATAAATTGGCGAGGCCGTTAAGTCTGAAAATTTAATTATAATCCAAACAATCATCATGGGAATTGCTGCGATAATAATCGCTACCAAACTAAACAAAATATCAAACAATCGTTTAATTACAACATATCCTCCCGCTAAAGGCGTTGTCAAAACCAATACTGCCGGCGTGTTGCCGACAAGCTCTAAATCGCCAAAATGTGATGAAAGCGCCGTCTCGCTCGGAACAAAATAATATAAAAGATGCCGCGCCACTGCCTGTCGATAAACATATTTTGTTGATTTTTCATCTGTCTGAAAAATCACATCCGCCCGCACCTTTTTTAATGCATCTTTTAAAGACGAAAACTGATATTCCTTTAAATCTTTTGGAATAAATCGTCGCCCCGCAACAATTCCCGCAAGCCGATATTCCGATTCTGGCGTCGAGGCAATATAATCTGCAAGATATTCTGTGTTTTTCGAATTTCCAATAATAATTACTCGTTTCGTTCCGTAATCTTTTCGAAAAATCAATTTCGCAAAAATTCGAATGATATTTCGTTCAAAAATCAAAAATACAAACGACAAAACAACCGACGTCAGAGCCATCACTCGAACTGGAAAAAGATTTTCTCCTTTAAAAAAATCGTAAACAATTAACGCCGCAACCGACAAAATCGCCGCGAGCATTAATCTTCCAAGTTCTGGCAATCGTGATTTTCCTAAAAACACTGATTTTTTATATAGCCCAAGCGCCGCCAAAATTACCAACAAAATTGGTACCAAAAACGCTACTGTCATAGTGAAATCCAACAGTTCCGATTCAAACATAAAGGGCCTCGGATCAACATGTACTCGAATAAAATACGCCATCGCAAATGACGCAATGAGAGCCAACCCATCCCCAATAATCAAACAAAATCTCAGCACAAAATCAGACTTCCGTCGCATAAATCAATTATACCATAGATGGGCTTATTCTACTGTTACTGATTTCGCAAGATTTCGCGGTTGGTCTACATTCAATCCCTTAGCAACCGTTATATAATATGCAAAAAGTTGCGAAATCAAGTTCATCAAAATCGGCGCAAAAATTTTCAACTCAGTCGCAATTTTTACAACATTTTCTACATCCAAATCAAATTTATCGACGTTCGTTATTGCAACAATTTTCCCACCTCGCGCCAAAACTTCCTGTACATTCGAAACTGCTTTTTCGTACAATTCCCCATCCGGCAAAAACGCAATTTCAAAAAATCTATCATCAATCAGCGCCAACGGCCCATGCTTCAATTCCCCAAACGCATATGCATTCGCATCAATATAAGAAATTTCCTTTAATTTCAAAGACCCCTCCATCGCCGTTGGGTACGCCGTATCTCGCCCTAAATAAATTGCATGTTCAAAATCTTTATATTGACTGGCAATTTCTTGCACTAAATCACGATTCGACTCTAAAACTTTTGCAATTTCTGAAGGTAACTTCGCAATCTCCGAAACATATGGTCTAAGAATTGAATTTCTTACGCCCTTTGCTTGTGCAATCGTAAGCCCAAACATCACCATCGCCACAACCTGCGATGTAAATGCTTTTGTCGAAGCTACCGAAATTTCTGGGCCAACATGAACATAAGTTCCACCATCTACTTCTCGCGCAATCGTCGAACCAATCGCATTCACAATCCCAATCGTCTTCACGCCCTGTTTTTTAATTTCACGCAGACATGCCAATGTGTCTGCCGTCTCTCCCGATTGCGAAACAATCAACGCAACTGAATTTTCTGGAATGTAGGCTTGTCGATAACGATATTCTGATGCAATCACTGTTTCGATTGTAATTTCTGGCGTAAACTTTTCAATATAATATCCAGCGAGCAAACCTGCATGGTATGCCGTTCCACAACCAACAATAATTAAATGTTTAATTTTTCGAAGCTCCGTTTCTGAAAGCCCTGGCCCACCAAGCCTCACCGTTCCATCCTCAGCATGAATTCGACCACGCAAAGTCTCGGTCAAAGATTCTGGCTGATCCATAATTTCTTTTAACAAAAAATGGTCGTAGCCACCTTTTTGAATCGCCGCAAGATTCGTTTCAATCTCCTCAACTTTTGCCGAAACCGGCTCTGCGCTCAAAGTTTTAATTTCAATACTATTTTTTGTTAATCTAGCTACTTCACCATCATTCAAATAAATTGCCTGCTTAGTATGACCAACTAAAGCCGATGCATCCGAAGCAATTAAAGTTTCGTCATGCCCAACCCCAACAATAAGTGGCGAGCCCGATCGCGCAACAACAATTTCTGTTGGGTCCAACTCTGAGACAACCGCAATTCCATAAGTCCCTTTAACAAGCTTCAAAGCCTGAACAACTGCATTTGTCAAAGGATGTTGACCATCTTTATAAAACGAATTAATTAGCGCCGCCAAAACTTCTGTATCCGTCTCTGATTTAAACTCATGCTCATTCAAAGTCTTTTTTAATTCTTTATAATTTTCGATAATTCCATTATGAACTAAAAAAATTTTCCCAGCTTGATGCGGATGCGCGTTTATTTCGCTAGGTTCGCCATGCGTCGCCCAACGCGTATGTCCAATTCCGATTTTATCGTTACGCTTATTTTGCGCAAGTTTTTCTTCAAGATTTGAGATATTTCCCTTCGCCCGAATCAAAGTTGCAGTTCCCTCGTCCGACAAAGTAACAATTCCCGCCGAATCATATCCACGATATTCCAATCGCTTGAGTCCCGAAACCAAAAAATCCTGCGCATTTTTATTACCAACATACCCCACAATTCCGCACATAAAATTTCTCCATTTAATATAAAATAATTATACCACATCTCCATTCCCAAAAATCATTTTTTGTGGTATAATAATATGGTTGGTCCGGTAGCTCAGCTGGCTTAAATCATGACAGCACGAGCCTCTGGCGCTATAAGTACATTGTATTTCGATATCTAAATAAGATTCACTTGGTCCGGTAGCTCAGCTGGTTAGAGCACGAGCCTCTTAAGCTTGGTGTCGTGGGTTCAAGTCCCACCCGGATCACCATTTCGGAAACAAGATGAACCCAATCGGGTTCTTTTTTGTTTCAAAAGTTGGCGCGCTAGCCATTATGCGCAGTTCTTCTTATGGGCCTTTAACTTTTTCATAGCCCAGTCATAATGCGATGACAAACAACTCACAAAATACGAGCCCAGCACGGAACCGCCAACCCAAGGATACATGCCTTTAGTGAATAGTTGTTCTTCGCTCAGGCTTTCGGCTAACTTCATGACGT
>JAFWHT010000036.1 GCA_017511965.1 Candidatus Saccharimonadota bacterium | reverse complement strand
CTGGCATTTCTATAGACCACATCAGGCATTAAATTATCTCACTCCAGCCGAGTATTGTGCTACAATAGGAATAGCTATTTTACAAACAAAAAGTGTAAACGATGTAGTGAGTTAGTGCATGGGGGTTGCAATTTTTTTGGAGTTGTGCCTATAATAGCGGCGGGTTGGTTTCGGAGCTTTAGTGGTCCTTAGCAGAAATAGTAATATTCCTGCGGTGTGAGGTAGCCATTAAACGACTAGTCTAGGATAGCCAGGTTACCGGGAAGGAGATGAAAATGACCATACAGATTAATCTGCTATGCATCATAATTCCGCGGCGGAAATCCGAACCGAAGAAAAAATCTAAGTAGCCGTAAGACTACCTAGAACCAAACCTGAAAAGCGTGCCTAGACGCGCTTTTCTTATGCTTTAATTATATCACAAGCTCACGTAAAAGCCAAAAAATAAAAAAGTTACTGTTATCGTAGAAGATAACAGTAACTAGCTACCCATGCGAATTTCTAGGGTCCGCCCCTATGATTTTAGTATATTATATTATATTATTTATTTTTTTGCGCAATTATCGAGATCTTTGTCGTGTTTTTACCAGCAAGCGCATCTACACTATCTTTTTTAGACGCAAGACGCCATCTTGAAATTGGTTTTATTATTTTTGATATAACCTTGAAATTATTTTGGTCAAGAAGCTGCAAAATCTCCTCTAATTCAAAATAATTGAAATATAATGCCTTCTTCCCCTCCTCGTTTAAGTATGGCTCATCGACAAAATCATCACTCTCCCCACCAGAGTAGATAATGAGACAAAAAACTCCACCTATTTTAAGAATATAATTTAATTCAGAAAATAATTTATCCAAATCTTGTCTCGGAATATGGAATAAGGAATAGAGAGCAACAATTCCGTCCATAGATTGATGATTAAAATGATTACGGATGTTCACAGCATCATCAAGAATGTATTCTAGATCTGGGTAGAGTTTTCGGCTTTCTCGCATCATTTCTTCGGAAAAGTCATAACAAACGCAGTCAAATCCTTTTTCTGATAAATAATTAGCGAAGTTGCCGATACCAGCGCCCAAATCTAGAACTTTAGAATTCGGTTTTAGTTCTGCGATAAATTTTCCGATGACCTTTTTGTCGCTAATTTTGCACCCAAAATCCTTAGCATATTGTTTAGCAATTTGGTTATATATCTTTCTGACACTTTGTCGCTTTGCGCTAGGCGATATATCACCCATGTATTATTCCTTTGTTCTAATGTCGATTTCGCCGATGCCGCCGTCGATTTCGATTTTGGTTTCGCCGGTGCCGAGGTTAGTGTCGTTTGAGATTTCGGCGCCGTTTAAGAGAATGCGGCCGAGACCCTTATCGAGGTCGAAGGTGTATTCGGATTTTTCGCCAGTGAGATTTAATTCTAACCGACCGATACCACATTCGATTTCATTTTTACCAGTTAGGTTTGCCGAGATTTTTGCTTCGCCGGCGCCCATTTCGAGTTTCAAGTTTGCGAGTTCGCCAGACTTTATCGTTAATGCACCAGCGCCGGTTTTAATACGTGGGTTTTTTGAAATCAACTCATCGATAATCACCTCGCCCGCACCGAGCGAAAGGTAAGTCTCGTCAGCCTTCAAACTTTCCGCTTCGACACGCCCAGCGCCGCTTTTAATACTAACCGCTTCAAAAGTCATATCCGGCAAATAAACGAAAATTTCCTGCTTATTGCAGCCAAACATTGAATTTGTTTCGTCTTTGACTTTGATTTTTTCGCCGTCTTGTTCGACTTTAATTTTATCGCTCTTAGTTTCGACTTTTAGTTCATCGGCGGATTTTTTGATTTTTAAGTCGCCGCATCTTAGATCAATATCGAGATAATTAGTTTTTGCATCTAATTCTAAAACCGTATCGTCATCAAAGTAGCCAGATAAAGAAATAATTCCCTGCCCAACGCCAAGAATACCGGTAAAAATCGTAACTATAAGGAAAAGCGCAAAAGCAATGGCGAGATATTTAATTACGCGAACAAAGCTACTCATTTTACTTCCACTCCGCCGAAGATGCTGGTCGCGTTAATATAAATCGTGTGTTTGCCTTCTGATTTTTTAGTTTTATCGGAAACTCCGCCAAAAATCGCATTGGATTTAATTTTGACTTTGACATTTTCTGGGACGATAATGTCGATACCGCCGAAAATTGCGCTGGCGTTAATTACAACGTCGCTAGTAATTTTCGCACCGCGAAGATCAAGGTCGATACCGCCGAAAATTGCGTCCAAATTTTTACCCCTAAACTCTTCTTTGTCGAAATTTAATTTCTGACCAGAGAAAACCGCGGCAATTTCGTCGTCTTTATTAAGATTTTTGTTCAGCTTCTTGATTTCTTCGTTAATAGAGCGATTGAAAAGGTTTTTGAAGACGAGGTTAAGCCCGATAATAACGAGAACCGCCGGAATAAAGATGCGCCAAATGAGACCGAACGAAATGACGTCTTGCGCGGAGAGAAGCAGGAGAACGCCGATGAGGAGACCGATGAGATTGCCGACTTTTTCGGATTCGGCAATAAGGCCCCAGAGGCACGGGATGATAATAAATAGTGTCCACCAACCATCGAAAAAGAGGTTGATGTTAAATAGGCCGAGGGTGTTGCCGGCCCAGATTATGCCGACGGCGATGAGTGCTAGTCCCCAAATTAGCCCAGAGCGATTTTTCATGAGTTTCCTTTCGTTCAATGCTTACCTCTATTATAACATATGCCGATGTGATATAATTAGGATATGAAGATTATCACTACTCCAGATCCGAGACTCCGAGAAAAGTCAACAAAAGTTGGCGTGATTGATGATGAGGTTTTGAAAATTATTGAGAAGATGCGGAAGCTGTCGCTCGATTGGGAGAAGGACCATCCACATGAACTATCAGCGGCGATGGCGGCGCCTCAGATGGGGGTTTTGAAACGAATTATCATCGTGCGAGATGACATGGAAGATAAGTCGAAGGCGGAATTTACGGCGTTGATTAATCCAGAGGTGATAAAGACTGATGGCAAAATTGAGACGGATTTTGAGGGGTGCCTTTCGGTTCCGTTTGTTTACGGGAAAGTACCGCGAGCTTCAAAGGTAAAAATTAAAGCCTTGCTCGAGGATGGAACAGAAGTGCGAGTGAAAGCTGATGGTCAGCTAGCACGAATTTTGCAACACGAAATTGACCATTTGAATGGGATTTTGTTTATTGATCATATTCGGGACAAAAAAGACGCATTTTACAAGATGGATGATAATGGTGATTTGATTCCGGTGGATTATGAAAAGGAGATTTTAGGGAACACGGAGCTTTGGGGCGATGAATAAAACCTCGCGCGAGAAAGTGATTTTTTTCGGGAATGGGGCGCTCGCAGAGTATGCGCTTTCGGTTTTAGAATCGCGGTTTGAAATCGTTTTTCATGCTAGAGAGCGAAAGGATTTAGAGCGGGCGTGTGAATTAAAGCGGGATTTTCCAAAAATTCACGGGGTTTTGGCGTCGTTTGGAGTTTTAATCCCGGAGTCGGTTTTAGAGATTTTTGAACCGGAAGGGATTTTGAACATTCATCCTTCCCTTTTGCCGGAGTATCGAGGAGCGTCGCCGATTGAGAGTGCGATTTTAGACGGGGCTAATGATTTTTCGGTTTCGATTATGAAGCTGGTGCGAGCGATAGATGCCGGGCCAATTTATTATCAAACGACTTTGTCGGGTTTGCCACTTGAAAAAGATGCGATTTATCGGGCTTTGGCAGAAGCAGGGGCGAAGTGGATTTGTTCTAATTTGAATAATTTGCCAGAGCCGGTTTTACAAGATAATTCTAAAGCGACCTTTTGTGGGAAGCTCTCGAAGGTGATGGGATTTTTAGAGCCAAAAGTAGATTCGGCAGAAAAAACTTTGCGAAAAATCATCGCATTTTCGGGATTTCCGAAAGCGAAGTATGAATTTTTTGGAGTTACTTGTATTATTCATAGTGCGCATTTATTAGAGCCTGGTGAGACGGCGATTTTAGAGCTACCGTGCGCAGACGGGCGAAATCTCGCGATTGATTCCCTGCAACCCGAGGGGCGGAAAACTATGGATGCAAAAGCGTTTATTAACGGTTACGTTCGCTGACGATTTATGATACTTATGATATCTGGTATTTTCTTTGTTCTTTTCGCTTCAGCCATAATCGCTCTAGAAAGAGCTGGATAATCGTAGCGTCGTCGTTCGTCCTCTGAAAGTTTTCCGAATTCGATGTTTAGGGCTTGATGTAGATAATCCTCGATTTGCGATGGTCGCACAATTTTTACTCCAAGACCACTACCAGTATCATCTCCATGAGTTTTTGATTCGAACCATTCGTCAGGAATTTCTTGACCTACGGTTATTGTAGCATCCTTATCAACTAAACCACCCTCAAAATGATAAGACACTGGGGGTTCTTTTTGTGTTTCTTGAGGGTTTTCTGGATTTCTTTTTGAAATTTCAGAGTTTAATATTGAATATAAATCTTGAGCGGCGCGTTTATCTTCGAGGGCTATGCTCTGAGATTCATTTGAAACGCTCGGGTTATTTATTATTTTATCGAAACCTGCTATTCTTTGTTCCAATGCTTTTTCGACGGTTTGGTTATTGATGTCTAAGTTTTGCAAAATCCTTCTTTGCCTTGCGACGACTGCTCGATTTTCGTCATCTTCTTGTGAGTTTTCTTCGTGCCACTGTTCTGCGTTATCGACGAGACTGTCTAAATACTCATACTTGCCCTGCTCGGTAGAAATATCTATCGTGTTGAGATTTCTTTGCTCAACTCCGTCAACAAAATAATAGTCTTCGACTTCAGTAATCTCTTGAGTTTGCCCTGGGTTAAAGGGCGGGACGGATTCTTGATATTTTCGACCCCATGGTCCGTCGTCGTTGGAAATTTGTTCGCTTATGTTTTCGCCGATAGCATTAGGGTTGATCATTTTCCTCCTTTTCGTCTATTATTATACCCCCCCCCGAGGGATGTCAAAAATGTATGAGTTTAAACGCCGACAAGTTTATTGCGATTGGCGCGAATTTCGTCTTTCATTTCGTTAATGGTGCGCGTAACAATTTCCCGATAATCCGGGCGATTCCTCTCGAGCCATTTGGCGGCTTCAGCTGGATCGGCAATAAGATCAAACTCGTTTAGCTGTGTTTCGGTCAATCCCTTTGAAATTCGCTCGCCAATCCTAATCTCAAGTTGTTCTTGGATATAGTTAAGAAAATCCTGTTTTTCGTTTTCCGGCATGGCGGAAAGTCCCATTTCTTGTAAAAATTGTTCGTCAAAATCCATATTTTTATTATAACATTTTATTTATTTTTTAGTTTAATTTCGATTTTTTGGAGAAAATAAGCATACACAACCTGAATAGCCATAAAGATTGTAATAATGACAGCAAAAGCGTTTTGGGTATAAAAATGATTATAGACGATATAAGCAATCAAAACGCCAGTGATGTTGCCCAAAGAGAGGCACAAGTCCCAAGTGCATTTATGTTCTTTAGTGTGGCGTGACATACCTTCTTTTTTGCCGATGGCATATATCATGCTGTCCGATTCGGTTTGAATAAGATGCGCGCCAGTATTGATAGTGAAATAGAATAGCAAAATAGTTATAGTATTAAAGTTTGCCACCATTACTAGCGCGCTGCACAAACATAATAAAGCAAGTGGGATATAAAAGCGTTTGGCGAGACCTTTTTTATTAAAGATGCGGACTATTTCGAGAAGAATAATATAAACTACAGAGAAGAGGCTATCGTAACTGCCGGCGCTAAATTCTGTACCGAGAGACAGGAATAATAAAATCGGAATGAGATATTTAAGCATACCGTCTGGACCAGAAAGTCGCCTAAGATAGAAAGCTAGATAGGCTTTTTTCATGGTTTTATTTTTGGCAACTTTTCGCCAATATCTAAAGAGGTGAAAATCCCGATCGATAACTGTAAAATTCATCTTCGAGGCGATAAATGATGAAATGAGGGCGACAATAAGAATAACTACCATGGCTACCGAATAAGAAAAATCAGTGATGAGAAAGCCTAAAAATACAGGAGCAATGAGACCAATAATAGAGCTTAAGATGCTAACACCGGCCTGATAGCTACTGACGCTATGTTTGCCGATAGAGCCGATTAGTGTAATTTCATGAACTGAATAGTAGGCTGATGTCGAGTAGCGACTTAGTAAAATAAATACCCAGATGAAATTGATGATATTTTCTCTAGCAATAAGAAGCAATAAAATTGATAGAACCTCGCAAACATAACCGGAACGAAAGATGAATTTGGCATTTTTGGAGGAAAGGTTGAGCAAGATAAAATAATAAAGAAATATATTGACGACAGAGACAGTGATGGCGTAAAAGAGGATGAAATTAAAATTGCCGTCGGTGATTTTGAATAGATAGATATTGAGAAAAAATCCTGAAAAAACATCTACGATTTTGTGTAATAGGCTAAGTAAGGCAAGTTGTTTTTTGTTTTTCATGTGGATGGCTATATTATAGCACAAGTTTTATCAGAGCGAGCGTTTTTTGGATTCGCGGGTGAAGAATTTGAGGCGATCGCCGATGTTTAGCTCAATTTTTGTTGCGGTTTTTAGAGCGAGGCCGCCAGTTTCGCCGGCGATTAATTCTTTGGCGTCGATCTTTTCTTTT
>JAFWHT010000035.1 GCA_017511965.1 Candidatus Saccharimonadota bacterium | reverse complement strand
TATTTTTGAATTTAATCAAAAACTCGCCGACGGCTCTGCTTCGCGTGGCGAAACTCGCTCAATTATTTTGGCTCTTAAATTCATTGAAGCAGAATTGATTGAAAAAGAATTAAACCTAAAACCCATCATTCTCCTCGACGACGTCTTTTCTGAACTCGACCAATCCCGCCGTGACGCCCTAGTTAATAATTTCAAAAACAATCAGGTGATTATTACGAGTGTAGGAGGCTAAAACTTTCCAGCCACCTTACTATAATACTCATTTATAAACGCCATCACTGGATTTTCTTGGCCTTCAAAGAATTTTATATTATTGTAGGCGTTTGCGTCATCGGCGTGACCTCTGAGCGCCGCCGTCGCTCTTGCCAGCGACACATATCTTTGGGCATATTTGTAAGTTTGCCAATCCGGATTTGCACTAGAGTTTACAAACGCTGCGCCAGATGCAATTCGTTTATGTTCTTCTGGCGCTTCTAAAAACGTTAAAATCATTTTCAAAATATCGCTAATAAATGGAATCTTCCCTGCCCTTTCCCCTGCCAAAGCTTCTAAAATCCCTCCATCCATTACTCCAAGTGGAGTTTTTCTTTCGTTATTATAAATAATAAAATTGGATAGCGCCGAGCCATCTACTACCGAGCGATTCCCGTTTGCATCCAAAACCGTATTAGCCTCTACAAACGCCATAAATCCAGGATCAGAAAAAGGATTATTTAATGTAGAAGCGTCAAAAGTTGCCACTTCTGCACACTGTGCTGAGCCTACCACGCCAATCGAACCATAAGTTTCGCAATCTCCAAAAGTAGTTAAATAACCATTTACTCCATCTGCGTAAACTCGTGGCAAAATTGCTGTCGCCGCGGTTTTTATTAAATTAGAAAATCTTGCCAGTACTGAGCCGGATTGTCTTGAAAATACTGCAAAATTATATACAATCGAACCCAAAAAAGTATTTTTAGAAGTAATATCAAATGGGCTTTTATTCATCCGGTCAACTTGCGCATCCATCGCCAAAATAGTGTTGTTGAGTCGCGCATACGAAACCGCCGCTGCCGCATCTCCACCCGTCGCTCCACTTGCTTTAGCTAAACCTCCGCCAATGTTAATTGCCCCTTCTACTAAAAACTCACCAGCATTAATTCCTTTTACCGTAGCAAAAGAATTATCCACCAGCGACGCCGAAACCGTTGGGGCTACAATTTCCATCAAAGCCTGCTCTGCTACTGCCAAAGCCGATTCGATAAATCGCCCAATCGAACCCCTCTTTTTTCGTGCAGTAGAAGTAACGGTTTCTGCGATTGCCTTTGTTCCCGAGCCACCCGTTTGGTTTTCAATTGTTTTCAAAATTCTATCCGATGAATAATTTGCTACTTCTTCAGCTTTAATTTTTGTGCCCGACAATACCGCATAAAGACTCGGTGATTCTAAAGGCGTTCCAGAGCTTTTTACTATTTCGCCCGTGCGCACATCTAGTATTTCTGATTCTGCATTTTCATATAAATAATTCATCGCTTCATTAATTTGCGACTCATTTCCTTCCCCCGCTTTCATTTTGCTGATGTTTTCCATAAAAGTTATAAAAAACAATCCCGAACGCTCTTCTTTAGCAATCGTATCTGCCACATTTAGAGCATTGGCCGTAAATAATGCCGAATCAGTTGCCGACTCTGCCGGATTTTTTTCGCGTACTGCGTTTATAAATTCACTCGCTGCACTACCCGAATTAGCACGCTCGCCAATTTCTTCGTATTCTTGGTAGGTTTCTTCTTCACCCGTTTCTTCATTGACACGTTTTTTCTCTACCAAGGCCACTGTGTTTACATTAATATCACTACCTACTCCTACTTTACCATCCATCACCGACTCAAACGATGTCTGGCTGGTGTAGTTATCGCGACTAGTGCCAATTTCTCGAAAGTATTTTTGCGCTGGCTCATCAAACCATCCTTCTGCCCGCCCATAAGTTGCCACTTCAAAAGCCTGGTATAATTTTATATCGCTATGTACTGCCGTCACAAATTCATCCGCCGTAATAATTTTATCACCCATTTTTAATGCTAATTCGCTACCATTCTCTACTACTTCTACCTTCTCTGTTCTTAATAATTCAATCGTACTACTGGGTAAATTCCCTTCTTTCATCGCTTGTTGAAAAACCAACATCTTACTTTCTACCGCATCGGCATATTGCATGTCTGTTTCTTCAATCAACCTTTCCGAAATTGCCGAAGGAATAATGTTGCCCGAACCAAACAATACAAAAACCACTAACCCCATTATTATTAAAAACATACTCGCCGAAAAACTTTTTATTTTTGAGAATTTCTTTTGTTTAGACGCTTCTCTTCCACTTACCGATGACACAAATTGGCGATTATTTGTCGCCGCCGTATCAAAAGATTTTAGTTCGTCCGCACTGTATGACATATCTATTATTATAACACACTTACCCTAAAAAAGCAAAATTTATGCTATAATATACATATGTTAAAAATCGAAAAACTCATCCCTGGTGGAATGGCGTTGTCAACTGACGAAAACGGCAAAAAAATCTTTCTCTGGAATGCGCTACCTGGCGAAGAAATTTTGGAATATAAAATCACCAAAAACAAATCTCACTATACCGAAGGTATAGCAACTAAAATTAGTTCGCCTTCCCCTTTTCGTGTTGAGCCAAAAGACGAGTGTTTTCTCTCAACTTCACCCTGGCAAATCATGGATTATGATTATGAATTAATACAAAAACAGGCGCTTGTCGTTGAAATTTTTCGCGAGCATCAAATCAAAATCGAAACACCCGAAATTATCACTGATGGCCAAGATTATTTTTATCGCAACAAAATGGAGTACGCACTTTATTGGAACAACGAGCTTGAAAAAATTGAATTAGCTTTTCATACACGTGGGAGCCATCAAAAAATTCCAATTAAAACTTCCTCTATTGAAAAACCTGAAATTTTTCAAAAAGCTCAAGCAATTGTCGCCGAGCTAAATTCAAGACACGAAGAAGCCCGCAAATATCAATCACTCCTACTACGCGCTAATCAAAATGGCGAAATTTCTGGTGGCCTCTACGAAAACAAAAAACCACATCCAAAATTCAAAAACTTAACCGACAAAATTTTAGGGCATACCTATTCCTACTCTCCCAACGGTTTTTTCCAAATCAATCTTCCCGTCTATGAGCTCGCCCTCAAAGAAATTAAAAAACACATTAATACCGACAAGGTTCTCGACCTCTATGCCGGCGTCGGTACTATCGGCCTCTCCGTTGCTAAAGGCAAAAACCTCACTCTAGTCGAGGTCGACAAATCTGCTTTCAATGAGCTATTAAATAATAGTAAAAATTTTAATCATGCAAAAGCTATCTTAGATAAATCAGAAAATGTTTTAAATTATATCGCCCCCGACCAAACCGTTATTTTGGATCCTCCACGTGCCGGCTGTGACAAAAAATTGCTTGAAAAATTAAACAAAGTAAAACCTAGAACAATAATATATCTTTCTTGTAATCCCGCAACGCAGGCTCGCGATATCAAAATTTTATTACAAAATTACCAAATCAAAACCATTAAAACCTATAATTTTTTTCCTCGCACTCCTCATATCGAAAATCTTGTAATTTTATCTTTATTTTAAGATGAAACTATGGTAGAATAAAAGCAATTGGAAAGGTGGCCGAGTGGTTTAAGGCGCACGCTTGGAAAGCGTGTAAAGGGGCAACTCTTTCGCAGGTTCAAATCCTGTCCTTTCCGCCATGTGGTGGGGTCCATATTAAAATAAACGGGGAGCAAAATGACAAACGATATCGTAATTGAGCTAAAAGAGCTCACCAAGCGCTATGGCTACGGCGACACCGAATCTTTTGCCTTAAAAGATTTTAATCTTACCATCAAACGTGGCGAATTCATTATGATTATGGGTCCATCGGGTTGTGGTAAAACAACCTTACTTAATATCATCGGTTTATTAGATCGCGCCACCGACGGCGAATATATCCTAAATGGCGAAGACGTCGCCAGCATCTCTTCTCGTCGTCAAGCTAAACTCCGTGCGAAAAAAATCGGTATCATTTTTCAAAATTTTAATCTTATCGAAGATTTAACAATTCTAGACAACGTTGCTCTCCCACTAGTTTATACCGGCCACTCCCAAACTTCACGTCTTAAAAATGCCTCAACGGCGCTAAAAAGATTTCATCTTCAAGAGCGTGAGTATTATTTTCCAAATCAACTCTCCGGCGGGCAACAACAGCGTGTTGCTATTGCTCGTGCCATTGTTTCCGATCCCGAAATTATTCTTGCCGACGAGCCAACTGGCAATCTCGATTCCCGCTCTTCTCACATCGTTATGGAAGAATTGAAAGCTATTCACGAAGAAGGCAATACGATTATTATGGTTACTCATAATCCTTCACTTACTGTTTATGCGACTCGCGTAATTAACATGTTAGATGGCCATATTGATACCGATGTCAAAACCGTCGCCGACGCAAACCTTCCCCAGCCCATCAGTGTTAAAATCAAAAAACGCTCAGAGAATAAATTAACCGTCGAACTTCCTGCCTCCGAAAAACCAAATAAATCAAAAAAATCTAAGTCATCCAAGAAGGGAGGCAAAAAATGACACTCCTTTTTAAAACCCATTACAAACTCGCCAAAACTGCGATCAAAGAAAATCGCACTCGCTCATTTTTGACTTGTCTTGGCATTGCGATTGGTGTTGCTAGTATCATTCTTATTCTTTCTCTAATGGGAAGCATCTCTAATCTCGTTAAAAAAGAAATTAGCGATATCGGTTCCGACCTTATCGTCGTTCGTCCAAGCTCTACCAAAGATTCTATTACTAATATCGTCGAAGAATTAACTTCTTCAAATACTTTTCAAAAATCTAATCTCGCGATTTCTGACGTTGAGGCCATTTCTGCTATTAATGGTGTTGTTGCCGCTGCGCCAATTTCAATCTCTGTCAATACAATCATTTCCGAAAAAAATACTTTTTCTTCCATCACTGTTCTTGGCACCAACGATAATTTCATTAAAATTGAACCCCTTGCTCTAAAATTCGGCTCATTTTTACACGAAACCAACGAAGAAAACACAGTTGTACTTGGTAGCACTCTTTCTCTTGCACTTTTTAACACCGTTAATAATACTGTTGGTCGCACCGTTACCATCATGGGCGAAAAATTTATGGTAGTCGGAGTTTTAAACGAAATCGAAAAATCAATTAATTTTGACAATGTTGATTTTGATAACGCTCTTATTATGGATATTAAAAATCTCGATAGAATTACCGGCTCGACTCAAATCCAACAAATTAACGTTCGTAGCGAAAACACCGACAGTCTCAGTAAAATTTCAGAAGAAATTAAAACCACCCTCACCACCCAAAAACACGGCGACGAA
This sequence comes from Candidatus Saccharimonadota bacterium, assembly GCA_017511965.1. Classification (GTDB taxonomy): domain Bacteria; phylum Patescibacteriota; class Saccharimonadia; order Saccharimonadales; family Saccharimonadaceae; genus Nanosyncoccus. Next base: position 507 of record JAFWHT010000035.1, on the reverse strand, counting down.
AACTTCACCGTTGCCTACGGCGACGCTATCACTCATCCCGCCAGCTCGCTCTTTACGATTATTTCTGGCATGCTAACCATTGTCGCCGCAATTTCTCTTGTTGTCGGCGGTATTGGCGTTATGAATATCATGCTGGTTTCAGTCGCCGAACGCACTCATGAAATTGGCATCAGAAAGGCCGTTGGCGCTTCTTCGCGTAATATCCTAATGCAGTTCCTTTTCGAGGCGTTAATTCTTTCTGTGCTCGGTGGTATTTTTGGGATTGTTCTCGGCTATGTTCTAGCATTTCTCCTATCAATTATTACGCCGTTCGTTCCACATATTAGTCTTGAAATTATTCTTATTACCCTTTTCACGACTTTCATTGTTGGTATTCTCTTTGGCATTTATCCAGCCCTTAAAGCTGCCAGTAAAAACCCAATCGAATCATTAAAGCACTACCGCTAACAAAAAACTTATGCTATAATAAACCTATGCATAGAGTAAAACAACAATCTCATATATATA
>JAFWHT010000034.1 GCA_017511965.1 Candidatus Saccharimonadota bacterium | reverse complement strand
TCTCGGCTTCTTTTTTAGCCATAATTTCCTTTCTGTGGTACAAGCGGGTAAAACCCTCCCAACTATTAAATAACCTAATAATTATACCAAAAACTCCAGAAAAAAGCAAGAAAATGGGGAGCCGAACGGCTCCCCGATGTGCGGTGGGTAGATTATGGTTTGCAGTGTTAGAAACTGCCGAGGGAGACTTAGCCGTTTTCAGCATGAGAATGCCGAGTATTAATACTACAATTCCGACAGTAGTTCGGATCAATACTCCCGGCGCCACCCTTCTTTTGATGAAGGTGGCTAATCTCATATCTATAGTCAAAGATATGAGATTCAATCGTACGAAAAGCGTAGCTATCGAGCATCATCTCTGTTGCAATAATCATTGCCGACAGACGCTCTACGCTATACCCCTTTAACTTAGAGTGAAGCTCTTTCTTATTCTTAACACTTAGAAACTCAATCTCCGGAATTTCTCCCAGAGTGCTCTGCTTCACCCGATTTAAAGGCAAAATCTTAAGCTCTCGCTTCTTGGCAATTAGCTCATGGTATTCTGGTATCAACGTACGGTACCGTTTCCCATGTTTTTGCCATAACTTCTCTGCCATCTCTACCAACACTAAATGTTCCAATCCTTTTGTTCTCATTACCATCCCCCTTTCCCCGAAAAAATAATAGATAGGATTCAACCTATCTATTATATCACACTTACGTTAAAAAGTCAATAGATGCTCAGATTATCCTTCGACCTCAACCCCCATCGAACGTGCCGTTCCGGCAACAACTTTAACTGCGCCATCTAAATCAACTGCGTTCAATTGTTCCATTTTCTTCCCAGCAATCTCTTCAAGTTGCGCTCGAGTAATCTTTCCTACCTTATCAACATTCGGCTTACCCGAACCTTTTTGAATTTTAATCGCCTCGCGAATCATATCATCAACTGGTTGACCTAAAGACTTCCAATCAAACGTTCGGTCTTCAAAAACTCGAATATGCACAATTACATCTTTCCCCATCAAATCCTTCGTTGCCTCATTAAATGGATTGATAAAATCCATCATATTAAGACCCCATTGACCAAGCGTCGAACCAACTGGTGGCCCAGCCGTCGCACGCCCTGCCGGGATTCGAAGTTTCAAATTTCCAATCACCTTCTTTTCTGCCATAATAAATAAAAACCTTTCTAGTGCGTAACTATTATATTATATCACAATTGTTTTACTTGTAAAGCGTCGAGTTCTACCGGTGTCTCCCGCCCAAACATACTAACCATAACCTTCAACTTACCCTTAGCCGCATCAATTTCCGAAATCGATCCATCAAATCCCTTAAACGGACCATCCGTAATTGAAACAACTTCGCCAACCTCGTATTTAACCGAAAACTTTGGATCTTCAACTCCCATTCGCTTTTTAATCTTTGCGACTTCCTTATCCGAAACTGGCGTCGGCTGTGTACCAGTGCCAATAAACCCAGTTACTCCTGGAGTATTGCGAATAATATACCACGTTTCATCCGAAAGTTTCATATCAACCAGCACATACCCTTGCAAAATCTTTCGGTCCACAATTTTTCGCTTACCGTTTTTAATCTCAATCTGTTTTTCTTTTGGCACAATTGCCTCAAAAATCTTATCTGCCATCTCAACAGTATTCACCCGCTGATTAATCGAATCCGCCACCTTGTCTTCGTAGCCCGAGTAGGTCGAAATCGCATACCAGGCCCGTGTATCATCATATCTATTGACTGCCATTTTTTAACCCTTTCCTAAAATTAAATTAAATAACCATGCAAAAAGCATATCGAGTAACGTAATAATTGTTACGAACAAAATTGTATAAATAATCACCGCTAGCACCATTTTCCAAGTCGCCTTACGATTTGGCCAACGTACTTGTCTGAGTTCTTTCCACGAATCACCAAGATATCTAAAAAGATATACCACCGGCCGAATTAATATAAACGGCTTTTTGCCGGATTTTTCGGCGCCCAATTTTTTGGTGGCTTTGCGAACGGTTTTTTTCTTGCTTTTTTCAGATTTTTTGTCTGCGACTGTCACTTTTTTGCGCACAATCGCCGGCTCGCTCTCTACTTCTTTTCGCGAAGAGTCGCTCGCCTTAATTCTCGTAACTTTTGCCACGCTTTAACTCCCTTCTTCTAGCATCAAAAAAGTCTGATACCAGACTTGTCAATAGTTTATCATGCTGGGAACAAATAGTCAAGATAATCTTGCATCATTCTTGTCCCAGATACTACCGGCAAAAATCCAATTAACTGTAATTTCACCATATATTCCAAATCAAAATCATTGTCCCACACCGCTATTGCTTCTTCCATTCGTTGCAATAAATTATTAAATTCCTCGTGGTCATCTCCGCCGGATACATTAAAGTACGCATCCTTTGAAGCGTCTGCCACTCCACCGTCATGCGTCGAAATCAAAAGATTCAAATTTGCCACATCTTTCATCCAGCTCGTACCACAAGCCTCTAACCCTACAATCGGTACATTAATTGCCACGTTCGACCCCGAAGAAAGCCCATAAGCCAACTTTTCATCATAGTCTGCGATATAATGCACGTGATCGCGCAAATAATCATCGCGCCGAATTACTTCTAGCACACTATTTAACTTCGCTAGCATATTAGTATCGCCCGTGTGAATTCTCCCAGCAATAATATAATGCGCCCCACGTTTTTCCAAAATACTCCTTAGTCTCAACGGATCACGAAACGGCAAATCCGGGCGCTTATAATCCACAAACCGTCGTTTAAAATCAAAGATAAAATCCGTCTCAGAGAATTTTAAAATTCGCCCGTTTTGATCTGGTCTATCTGCTAAAATTTTATTCAAAATATCCCGCCCACGCGATTTTAAATCTCGAATTTCTTCTGCTTCGATTTTTTGCACCATTTCTGTATAATTTTCACTCAAGAAATTTGCTTTATCCAAAATCCCTTTCTCGCGATAAAACTGCAAAATTTCCGGCAACACCCATTTATCTAAATCGATTCCATTCGTAATGGCCTTAAATTTCACTCGCTCGCCCGCTACGTCTTTGTAATTTGCCACTCTTGCATGAAGTTTTGACACTCCACTTCGAAGTTCTGCAATTTCAATTGTTGCCGAACTTAAACGAATTCGCCCATTGTGGAATTTATCTGCCAACCATTTTTTCACTGCCAAAGATTTTAGATTTGGAAATACATATCGCTCAAATTGTTCGTAAGAAAAATCCGCTTCTGCCGCCTGCACCAAAGTATGATTTGTATATAAAGTATGTTTACGCGTATAAACTACCGCCTCATAAAAATCCATCCCATTTGATGCGAGTTCGTCAAGTCGAGCCAACGCCGCAAAGAAAGTCGCTACTTCATTAAGCTGTATAATTGCCGGCTTTAGCCCTACCAATTTTAGTGCTGCATACCCACCAAACCCCAAAGCCACTTCTTGATATAGTCGATGGTCCGAGCCACTTGTGTCAGAATATAATTCTCCAAAATTAGGTTCCGTGATAGACAAAATTCGCGTATTTTTAAATTTTTTCTCAATCACTTCAAGTTCAGTCATCCCCCCTGCGCATTTAATATAGATTTTATCTACCAATTTAAAACCAAATTTTCGATAATCCTTTGCCACATGTTCGTCTGTCAGCATCCCATCTTTCATCAGTTGTTTCGACTCACTGGGATAAAACGGTGTCACTGCCACAAATGGTATTCCCATTTTTTCTGCCACCCGCCTTGTATCAGCCGCGAGTACCCCAAGCCCGCCACCTCCACGCAAACCGTTTTCTTGGTCATACATCTCAATTGTCCAATAAGTATACGGTCTCTCCGGGCTAATCGCCTTTGTTAAATGCTTCCGTTCCACCGCCTCATAAAAAACATCAGTATCTTCGATATTTTCTAAAGGATGATAAAAGAATTGCCCATCATCGTTCATAGTATCTATTATAGCATAAGTATTTTAATACCAAAACTCATTGGGCAATTCGTGTGCAATTCTTTCATGAAATTCATAGTCAAATCCTTCAAGTCGCTTTGGGTTTTTTACCTTAAAGTATTTTTCACGAATCTCGTCTGCCGTCATAATTTTACCCGGTATCAATTTGTATTTCTTATGAAAATTCAAGCCTCGTTTATAATTTTTTGGCGGTAAAATTGCCATCGGCAAAAAATCACATTTTATGTTTGGATCAGTATATAATTTCAAAGCCAACATCGACATCGTTGGAATAATTTCTTCTTTCTTTTTATAAACATCTTTGGTTTTAAAAACAGTCGCTTGACGCGTTGCCGAAGGAGCAACAAAAATCACGCCACCCTCGAGCAAGCCATCGTGTGATAGCTTAGTGTAAATATCGCGAAATTCTTTTTTAAGTCGCATTCCGGCCTCAAAAAGATAAGTTCCTTCCTTTAGGTTTAATTTCTTCCAAGTCGCCGGCGTAATCGTTGGGGTAATAATAATACCAAGCCGCTTAATCCGATCGTAATTTGGCGCTAAGGCTTCATACCACGGCAAATTAACCGGAAAATACATTGGCGATTCACCCATCAAATCAATTTTCATCATTAAAATTCGCGCAATTTCACCAAGCGATGGATGATTAAACCCAACCACTAGCCCATTTTTAGTATTTTTTGGCATCCCAGCATAACTACCTGGTGTTATCTTTGACAATACCTTAACTAATTTTCGTCGCGCATTTCGATTGTGTTTCTTCTCGTCATCTTTCGGCCCCGTCGTTCCCAAAAAATAATTAATCGCTGTGTTACAAATCTTTCCAACCGGCACCATTTCACGCCTAAGCTTACCCGCATTAAAAGTTTCAAGTAAAGAATAATTTTCGTGTTGTAATTTATCAATGATTTCTTCCGCTGAAAGTTCTTTCAGCTGTTCTTTTGTAAAAATTTTCTTTTTTGCCATTAATATCTCCTAAATAAGTTGCGTGGCTGGGCTTGAGGGACTTAATTCTCAACCCTGCCAAGTATATTGTATACCTAAACGGCTTTGGTGTCGAGACCTCAAAATCCATACTGGAGAGTTACGGATATGTAAATGGCGGTGTAATACAATAAAAAAGTAGAGTTGTCAAACTAATCTACCCCCGCCTCATATATGGGTCGCTTTGAACCGAGCCCTTTTTTGGACCAACTTTTATCGGGCATCGTCACCCTATCAAACACCGACAGCTACAAAAAAATCCACCCCAAACTAATAGTAAAATCAAAGGTATGAGAAGCTCAAAATATAACAGCAATATCCGTGCGAAAGTGCTTATGTATGTAGAGGATGGGCGGACGGTCAAAGACATCTGCCAGGCCATAGGAATTTCAGATATGACTTTGCTCAGGTGGCGGCGTCGCTACCCAGACTTTGATGAGCAATACATAAATGCCGTTAAAAGGCAACACGAGGGCGTTAGAGCCCTCCGAAAGCTCGGAGTTAGGACGTATCGCAGAAATGCCGAAAAGCTCCAACAAACGGCCCACAAACGGCTAGAGAGCGAGAAAATCAAGCAGAAACATCAAAAACTAATAAAAGAAGGTAAACCACTAGTCCACGAGGGGTTTCTAATTCGCTACAACAATGTCTGGACCGACGATAACCCATTTGAGCCCTGCGTGAATTACAGCAACGGCTCCGTGGAGTATCTCAAACGTAAAGGCAGTAGATATATCCAAGTTAGCCTGTCAGTAGGGACTTTTAAGCGAGCCTATCCAGCCTACTATCGCCAGTTAGCCGAGAAAAACGCCGCTCTTATCGCCAACATTTCACAAGTAAATTAACGTAATCTACCCCTGTTGATGCTTGCAGACTACAAAGTTTCAAATGTTAGACTTTTGCCAAAACGAAAATAGACAAAATAGACACATTGTAGGGTTTTGACCTATTATACTTTCCAAATCGCTTTTTTAATATTTACTCCCAAAAAATTACGAGACCCCAAGCGATATAATGAAAATATGAGTAAAAAAACGAAGCTAACCAAGAAAACTTGGGAAATAATTGTAAATGGGGTGCTGGAAGGTTGCACTATCACGGATGTTTGCGAGCTAGCCTGTATTGGTCGTAGCACCTACTATAAATGGCTCAGCGACTACCCAGATTTTAATAAGGCAGTGGTGGAGGCTACCGACCTTCAGTGGAAGTATGCCTCTTGGCGTGTGAAGCATGGTTGCCGTCGATACAGGCGACGCCGCCTTAACCGACCATCAAAAAGCTACCAGTCGCCAGGTAACGTGCCGTTCGCAATTCCAGCCGTAGAGCCAGACCCAACTAGGGCTATGCTTGATGAGTTATCGGACGATGATGCTCTGTGGTTGATTCAAAGTATCAACAATGCTTACTAGGGCCAATCTACGCAAAGGTTGGGGATTTTACAGAGGTAGGGGAGACTAATGTTGGACCAAGTGAAAGTTATTCAGCAAGTCAACAAGGTGGGGTCAAGATATGACTTGCTCGGCGGAGCGGACTAAAAACTATTAAATAAGGGGTAGATTTTCGGGGTGCCAGATGGAGAGGTTACTCGTCGATGCCGAGGATGAATGGGGTTGCGAGGGAGCCGTCGCCGTCTTTTATCGTGACGTTGGCTTTTAGGTAAACTGCTGGAGCGGTAGGTTCCGCATTGTTAGGGAAAGAACCATTATAGACATATCTAAACGTTCCATTCCAAGTGCTAAGCATACGACTACTACCATTATTCCCTACAACACTCATTAATCTAGTGTATGGCATCCAGCTAGCATCCACACAATTGTTGCCAGAGTATACCGACAGATTAGTTCTGCCACAATGAGAATAAGTAACATCCCTATCAGAAGCAAACATAAAATCCGATATATTTGGTAGTCCAACTTTGCCCTTCCAGGTTAAAACGTTCGTATCGCCATCCACATAGTCCAGAGGGACTGTTTTTTGTCCAACATACATATCATTTCCTAGCGTATAGGCAAATCTTTTTCCAACATCATTAGAAGTTCCAGTGGGGTTACCAATATGCCAAAGAGCATCCTCTATGTAATCTTGGGCTTTGTAATATCTTTTGAATATACCAGTTTCGGCGGCAGGATTTTTTAGACCGTAACTTGTATCGTTGTTTAGGTATCCGCCACTACCTGTATTATTTAATCTAATAGACAGTGCGTTCTTCCCCCATTGAGCAGTTCCGCTATAATTATCATTATCAAGCACGAAATTGCCAATAGAACTTGCTCTGACTATTTTAGTTCTTTTTTCGGTTTTAGTGCCGTTTGATATATCAAAGGTGCCGATGATACGCCACAATTCACAACGAGCAGCATCTTCTTCGGCTTCAGTGGAGTAAATATCAAATTGGCTACCTTTATTTCTGTCACAGTTAAAGTAAACGTAGTTTTTAGGGCATCTGCCGACATATCTTCTGTTGCCGTTATAGTCAAGAGATGCAACGTATGATGCTTGAGTGCAGGTATCAGTAACGTTTTTACCGTTTAAGTCGTTAATAACCGTAGTTGTTGTTTTATCTTTATAAATGGCAACTACTGTTGTATCGCCAGTAACAGTATAAGTAGCATCAATACAAACATTATTTACTCCCCAACAATTGAATATTTTTAATGGATCTGTAACGTTAGGATTGGCTGGCAGAGTGCCGATTGGGTCATCTTCCCAGACTTGTCTGGTTTTATCGCTGTCTGGAATTGTGCCTTCGCTACCTGGGTCAAAGGTGACGGTAAAGAGGGTTTGATAAACTGCGGTAAAGGTGAGGTCGCCCGTGGTGCCCTGTGAAATAGTGACAGATTTTGTCGGGGTGTTGTTGGTCGGGGTGGTCCAGCCTTTGAAGCGTTTGTCGGTGGATGGCGGGGTAGGCTCGGCGAGAGGGAAATCGGGGGTTTCAATGGTGTATTCGGTGGGGTTGGTGGTTTCGGTGCCGCCGTTTAGATTATAAGCAATCGTGTATTTGTGTGGAGTGTAGTGAGCGGTAATGATGATATCGCCAGTGACTTCGTAAGTTTCGTCAATCGGGGTGGAGCCGATATACCAGCCAACGAAATCGTAGTGGTCTTTGGTGGCGTCAATAAGGGTGCCGATTTGGTCGTTTTCACCAACGAGGAAGCTGGATGGGTTAATCGGGTCGCCACCGTTGGTGTCGTAAGTGACCGTGTAGGCTGGTTTGTAGTTGGCGATGAAAGTTTTGTCGCCAGTGGAGCCCTGGGTGATGGTGACGGTTTTTCGGAGAGTGTTGTCTGTTGGGGTGGTCCAGCCTGCGAAGGCGACGTTTGGCTTGGTGGGGTTTGCTAGGGTGAAATCTGGGGTTTCAATGGTGTATTCGGTGGGGTTTGCGGGAGTGCCTTCCGTGCCGCCGTTTAGGTTGTAGTTTATAGTGTATTTGATGGCTTCGTAGTTGGCGGTGAGGGTGATGTCGCCTGTGATTTTAGTGTTAGTGAAGTCGTAGTCGGCGTTGTTTAGCTGCCAGCCTTTGAAGTTGTAGCCGTTTTTGGATGGGTTTGTAGTAGGTTCGGTGGCGTATTGTTGGTATTTGATGGTTTGAGGTTGTGGGGTGGGGGTGCCGCCGTTGGTGTCAAAGGTGACAGTGTATGATTTTTCCGTCCAGGTGGCAATATAGGATTTGTCGCCTGTGGAGTTTTTGGGGATAGTGACGGTGAGATGTGGGGTGTTGTCGGTTGGGGTAATCCAGCCTGCGAAATCGTAGTGGTCTTTGGTGGGGTTGGTAAGAGTAATGTCGTTGTCTTCGTAGGTATAGCTGATTGGGTTTGCTGGAGTGCCTGCGGTGCCGCCTGCGAGGTCTAGGTTTAGCTGGTAAGTGTCTAGGGTGTAGGTGGCGGTGAGGCTGTAATCTTTGGTGACTTTGGTGGCCGTAAAATCAAACTCGGTGTTAGTTTCATCTAACCATTTGGAAAAAGTGTAGCCTGGTTTGGTTGGATTTTGTGGTTTGGTAGCGTAGGTGTTGTGGTCTACGGTTTGAGTTGGGACAGGTGTGCCACCGTTTGATTCAAAAGTCATAGTGTAAGGGCCGTTAAGCGTGATACTGTTAAATTCGATGATAAATTGGAGGTCTTTGGCAGTAGCGGCAATCACAGCTACAGGGATAAGGCCGAGAAGTAGGGTGGTAGTGACGAGGATTTTAGGGAGTTTGGTGGATTTTCTGGCTCTTTGGTATTTGCGGCGGACTATTATATATATGGTGATGATAGCGGTAGCGACGGCGGCGTAGATAAAGATGGTATTACGGATGGTGGCAGAGCGAGTGTCAGTGATGGTGTTGGTGCCAGTATTTGGGACGACGATGGTAATTTGCTGTGATACGTCGTCTTCATCTACCAGGCTAATAGTAGCAGTGACGGTCTGGAGTGGAGTGGTGGATTTTTTGACGTATTTAATGGTGAGCTCTAGGGATTTGTCGGTAGTATCTAGGTCTGTGGGGTAGATATAGGTAAGCTCGATAGCGTCGTTAGCGTTGTCGTCTTTGACGCTTGTGATTTTGTATCTCTTGCCATCGTTGTTATGAAGGATGAGTTTGTAGGTGATGAAGTCGCCAAGTTTATTGAATTCTAGCTGTGGGGTGATTTGGAAGTCGTTGGTCCCGATGCCGTTATTATGGATGGTTAGGGTGGAGCTGTGGGCGGAGACGGAAAGGTCTTTTTGTTCGATATCAAGGGCCGAAACTGATTTTCCGTTGCCGATGATAAAGATTAGTGCGAAAATTCCGCACAGAATGATTTTGCCAAGTTTTTGTCCTATTGACCTCATTTACTAGCAATTATAACATAAGGTTTTTATAAAATGCAAACTTTTCGTGGTTAAATTACGCACTGCAGGTATTACTGGGGTAGTGTGGTATAATAGTTGCAATAATAAAGAAGTAAATTATGGTTAAAGATGTAAACTCTAAATTGCGTCATGTAGATGCAAATTACTTTGGAAAACGCAAGCCGCTCACGGCAGTATGGCCAATACCAGCCAAGTGCAATTTGGATGATGTGCATTTCAATTTTATGGAGTATCGCAACCATTGGGACGAAAAAGGTAAGAGAGAACCTATATATCCGCTAGAAGATTGGAGCGAAAAAATTACCATCCAAGACGGCTTTGAGTTGGCCGAATTAGATAAACAAGCACGTAAGGTATTTGCCGACGTAAATCCATGTAAATATAAAAATCTAAAACTCAAAATATCTTATGACGAGGTGCTTGGCGACATCGAACTTGAGCTAGTGAACGGAGCTGGACAGCGGATGGCTTACTATTCCAAAAAAGCCACTCTTGTCACGTTTCGCAAATCCGACGTGCACGATAGTGTGTTTTCGGCTGGGGATACCGTGATTGAAGTGATAGACGGTGACCCCGTCGAAACCGATTTTATCAGCTATCATAATCTTGACGATTTAAGAGTTGCAATTACGGGCATTGAGACTGTAGAAAAAAATGGCGTAGTTTCTGATGAGACAATTCTTTACTATCGGCTACTAACTGATACGCCACGCAACATCAAAAAACTTGTGCGGAGTGCCTTAAATAAGCTACCATCCAACGCAATATCGGACTTATCAGACAGTGAAGTTAACGAGGTCTTAGATAACAGAGGCAAGAAAGTCCTACCTAAATATATTAACGGCTTACGGTTTATTGGCGGCGGCGAGCCATATCTTAAGCTTGGCGAACTAACAAACGCGTTTAGCGTGGATGCGAAAAATGAAGCAAGGCTCGCAAAAGTTATATTTGGGGAGAGGCGAGACTTAAGTAAGACGATTTTTTACGAGGAGATTTATGACTCGGTAAATGAATCTTATGGGCTATACGGTTCGTTATCCGACAGTCAAAAAAAGGCGGAAAATAAAAGACTTAGGGATGATATGGGGCGGCTAAATCATCGTATAGGTTCAATGCTAGGATTAGGCGAGAAAAAGGCTTTAGTCTCTGTTGAAGACGGGATTGCAGTCAATCACCACCTCTTAAAACCCAAAAACTAAACACGCTCCAACTAATAGGTGGCGAAAGCCACTTTTTTGATGGTTTACCTCTGTAAACGCTAGCGATTACGAGCACCTGAAAAAATGTCCATATGAACACAAAATCAAGTGCATCAGCCCCGAAAGAGAAAGCCGAAATTGACGGCTTAACTCGGCTGGCTGAATTGCTTGACGGAGTGAACAGACGACAAGGCAAGGATGTTCTCGTCGCGATACCAACTAAAGAAGACGAAAGAAAGGAGCGAAAAGATGCCGCCGCTAGTAAGTAACGTGCAAATCATTCCAGTCCACCCTAAAGATGGGCTGGTGGCATTCGCCAACTTTGTTGTTTATGAAGCCATCGGCTGCACCTCAGTTGCAATTATCACTCGTCCGTTTGGTGGATATCGATTGGTCTATCCGACTAAAAAAGTCGGTAGCCAAACTGTTAGTATCTTCTACCCTCTTAACCGAAATGTGGGGTCGGCTATCGAGCAAGAAGTAATAAAACATTATCAAAATGTAACGAAAGGAGTAACAAATGCCAGACACGGTAGTTTTGGTGGTAACAATCGGAGACCCAAATACCCAAAAAATCATCAGCAAGGCGACTTTTGATAAATGGTCGCCAAGCCTGCACGGGGTATTAACCCCGCCCTACAACAAGCTCGGTCCAAGCAAAAGTATTACTTGTCGCTTAAATCCAAGCAAGAAAGATGGGTATATGCCACGGCTTACTCTTTACAAGCGTGCGGTGAGAGGTGGATTTCTTTACCTACTCTATATTGAATTCTCGGCTCCAAAAATTATATGGAACAATAATTTCACTGAAATCGAGGAGGACGACTTCGATATGCTTTGTTTCGGCTTGAGTTATTACCTGCACCGCATGGGTGTCAATATCACCGACGAAGAACTAAAAAAATGCCAAGTTAAGACGATTCATTACGGCAAAAACATCATACTAACCAACTACATGACGCCCGCGATGATTATCAATCACGCTGCAAAAGCCAACATTACGCTTAAAAAACGCGTCAATACCACAACCTATCTTAATGGTGGCAGAGGGCTCCATATTTATACGAATGAACAAGGCGTTTGTTTGTATGATAAAATTGCCGAGCTAAAAATTGCAAAGCAAACTGAAAAAGGCAACATCGAAAAAGACAGCTGGTGTCAGCTTGATATGCTCAAGAAAATTGAGACCGATATTAAGCAACCATTTCAAGTTATTAGATTAGAGAGCCGTTTAGGCACCAAAAATGCCATTCGGCAGCGTTTCTCCAAACTAAAAATCCAAATCCCGACCAATCCTAACTTTGAAGATTTATTCAAAGCGGACCTAGGAAAAGCGGTCATATTAAACGAACTTGGTGCATTAGAAGCTGCTGTTCCGCCATTTATCGGATGCAGAGAGCCGCCTGAAGCCATTGCCGAGCATTTGCGTATTCTTAACCCAAAAGCTAAGGCTAGAGACATTGCTCTTGTGATGGGCATAATTGAAATATCAAGAAATATAGGCTTAAGGGACACACGGCTCTTGATTGGGGCACACGATTCAAGCGAGTGGCGGTATATTAAGAATAAATATGAGACTCTAAAAATGCCAGCCGCTCCGCTCGATTACTTCAAAGAAGCCCGCAATCAAATTAACGATTTTGAGCCAGTTAAGCTTGAGAACTATATTAAATAATAGTATAATTATAAGGAAATATCATGAGTAAAACTATATTGACTGCGGAGCAGTCAGAAAAAACTAAAAGCACTAAACGTAAAGCAGCTATTTTCGCTCGCGTATCAACGGCACGACAAGAAAAGGAGGGGCTTTCTCTCAGCGAAATCCAGCTCCCTCGGGCCAAAAAATATGCCGAGGAGAATAACCTTGAAGTGGCAGAGGTGTTTAGCGTCAGCGAAACTGGCGGACAATATAAAATCCGCAAAAAGTTTCACGAAATGGTTGAACACGTAAAGAAGCACAAAGATATAACAGATATTATTGTGTTCCGTGTGGACCGTATCACTCGCAACTTTCATGATGCCGTTATCATTGATGACTTGCGACTCAAGAATGGCAAGCGTATCCATTTTATTGATGACCATTTTGTGCTAGATAAGGACAGCAAGAGGAACGAGCTTTTGCAGTGGGATATGAAGGTTCTTATCGCACGCCAATACCTCGAGGGTATCAAAGAAGATGGGCAAAATTCCAAAATGGCGAAACTGAAAGCTGGGCAATTACCGTGGAACGCACCATATGGCTATAAAAATGTAACACTAGCCAACGGTGACCGCAGCGTAATTCTCGATGGGCACAAGTCACATATCGCCCGAGAGGCTTATCGTCGCTATGCCACTGGCACATATTCAGTTCAATCGCTCGCAAAAGAGCTGAACAAGGAGTTTGGCACCAACTTCCATAAAAACAACGTTTACCGTATACTGACAAACAAGTTCAATATCGGGCTCATTGTCGACAAGCAAACTGGAAAAGAGTATCCCCATATCTATGAGACGCTTATTGACCGAGAAACTTTTGACCGAGTCCAGGATATTTTGGAAGGACATAGCACTAAAAGGCAACGATATTATGGCGTAGAGGCCACATATAGGGCTATGATGACCTGTTCGGAGTGCGGATGCACACTGACGCCCGACCCAAAAAAGAAGGTGCAAAAGAACGGGAATATACACCGCTATCTATACTATCGCTGCACCAACGGTAAAGGCCAACACACGGGCTGTGTGCACAGTATATCCGAGACTAAGCTTGATGCTATTATGCTTGACTTGCTTGAGCAGCTACGCCCACCAAAAGAGCGTATGGCTGTCTTAAAAAAGGAGCTCGTGGCCAAGCACGCCGAGAAAAACGAATTCTATGACAAGCGACGTGCCGAACTGGCGACCCGTAAGCAACGCATCAAAGAACGCCAGCGAGCCTTGTTTGATACGTTTATGGATAGCAAGGCTGGTGGCGGTCTGGGTATTACACAGGAGGATTATGACGAGAATAACATCAGGTATGCCGAGGAGCTAGCAGAAATCGAGAAAAGGCAACGTCAGTTAGATGAGGTAGACCAAAGCTACTACGTAACTGTATCGTATCTGCTAAACCTCTTTGAGCATGCTGCCGACATCTTCAAGGTTGCGAAAGTGAATGAAAAACGCCAGATTTTGAGTTTGCTACTCTCGAACCTCCAATTTGACGGCGAAAACGTCCATTATACCCTAAAAGAGCCCTTTGAGGGGCTCTTTTTGTGTCCTGGTCGTTCTATATGGCTGGGGATGAGGGATTCGAACCCCCGAATGCTGGGACCAGAACCCAGTGCCTTACCACTTGGCGAATCCCCAACGCATTTTAATTATATCATATTATTCGGTTCTTAGTGCTTCAACCGGATCTTTTTTACTCGCCGAACGTGCCGGGATCAATCCCGCAACAACCGTCAAGACAAAGCTAAGTATAATTAAAAATCCTGCCGTCCTAATATCAAGCATCGCTGAAAGTGGAATATCTCCCGTAAAGTGCCGAAGAATCATATTGATAACCGGAATTAGCGCATACGAAACTCCAACGCCAATTAATCCCGACAAAAGCCCGATAATAAAGGTTTCTGCATTAAATATCGACGATATATTTCGTTTGCTCGCGCCAATCGCCCGCAAAATCCCAATCTCCTTTGTCCTCTCATACACCGAGATATAAGTAATCACACCAATCATAATCGACGAAACAATCAGCGAAATCGAAACAAACGCAATCAAAACATAACTTACCGCATCCACAATCGTTTTAACCGACGACATCAAAATTCCTGTTGCGTCATTGTATTCAATCACTTCCGCTTCAGCCCCTGCTTCCCTTCTAGCATTATTGTAGTTTTCCAAAAAGTCAATGAAATGCGTCTTGCCATCAAAGGAATTAAAATAAAGTGCCAGTATCGTTGGCTTATCTAGTTCTTGGTATCCCATCGCCACCAAATTCGAAAACAGTGTCGTGTCTTTTTGGCTCGTTACGGTCTCTACTACTCGCATAATCTCATCACTACTCATTGTCATCAAATCTTGAATATCAATTTCGAAATCGCTCACATTCCATTTTTCGCCAAACTTTCGATTTGTAAATATATCAACTGTCGGCTCGGCAAGTTGTTTTTTAACGATTTCTGATTCGCGCGCTCTTTCGATTATATGCACCGGCAGTGATGGCAAATATGCGACTCCACTTTCCATCGAAAACACTGAGCCGGGCTTGCCAGTAATAACTCCTACAATCTTTAATTTTTCTGCTTCGTTATATATTTTCTCCATAAATTCAGAGTTGCCACTCATGTCTGCATAAACATCATATTTGGCATTATATTTATAAATATCCGCTGGCAAAACTAATCTTAAATCTATATTCATCAGTTCATCATAGCTAATTTCAAGTGGCTTATTCCCAAGTTTAATTTTTTCTCCACTCATCAGCCCCTTTACTGCATTTGAAAGCTCTTTTGTATTATGAAAACCTAAAGAATAAGTCAAAAGATCTGGAATCTCATGTGGATTACTTAAGAAAATCACCATCTCATTATATTCTTTTGGAAATCTCCCCGCCACCACATCAAAATCTTTTTCCAACAACTCTAACGGCGATTGTGTATAAACCGACGTAAAACCCGAATACGACGACAAAATCGACGCATCACCAACCAGCGACGTAAATAGCGAACTCGGATTTACTTTTGCCACGTCGCCCGTCGCATCAACCGTATATATTAACGGGTCCACGCTATACCGATTCTCAACTAACCTCAAATCATCGCGCACTTCCGCATAATTTTCATCCACATACTCACGAAAACTCTTTAAATCATTCGTCGTAACATTTCCAAGCATCGAAGTAATTACTTGATTTTCGCGCACTCCGTTTTCGACTGTTTCCGAATTTTTACTCTCTCCAGTCATTGATAATAATAGACCAGTCACGTCTGTCGACTCTTGCATCAAAGTTAGCGGATACGAAGTCAAAGTATCTCGCTCAATCGTATCAATATAATTCTGAAACCCAGTCGAAACTGCGCTAATTAGTGCAATTCCAATAATCCCAATCGAACCCGCCACCGCAACTAAAATTGTTCGCGCTTTTTTCGTCAAAAGATTCTTGAGCGACAACGAAAACGCCGTAAAAAACGACATCCGCGTCTTTTTTGATTTTTTCTCCGCTTCAATTAAATCTAAATCGGTTTTAATTTTCCCATCATAAACTTTCGAATCATGCGTTACCTTCCCGTCTTTAATTTTAATCGTTCGCGTCGCAAATTCCCGTGCTAGTTCCGGGTTATGTGTTACCATCACTACTAACTTTTTCTCGGAAACTTTTTTCAGTAATTTCATAATTTGCTTGCTAGTTTCTGAATCCAATGCCCCCGTCGGCTCGTCTGCAAGCAGAATATCCGGATCATTTATGAGCGCCCTCGCAATCGCCACACGTTGGGCTTGCCCACCCGAAAGTTGCGATGGCAATTTATTTATATGTTCAGAAAGTCCAACATCTTTTAAGACTTTCTTCGCCCGTCGGTTTGCTTCACGTTTAGAAATCCCCGACAAAGTCAAAGCCAGCCGCACGTTAGCGAGCACCGTTTGATGCGGAATTAAATTATAATTCTGAAACACAAACCCGATGCGGTGATTGCGATATGAATCCCAATCTTTATCGTGAAATTTTTTCGTCGATTTTTCGTTAATAACCAAATCGCCGTTTGTATATTTATCTAATCCACCAACGATATTTAAAAGTGTCGTCTTACCCGAACCCGACGGCCCTAGTATCGCAACAAATTCCGAAGTTCTAAAATTCACTCGCACATTATTCAAGACTTTCCGATCAACCCCCGCAGTCTTGTAGACTTTGCTCACACCTCGAATTTCTAACATAACCACATTATACCATATTTTTGGAAACTTTTTTGTAGATATTAATAAACCTATCTAATGTTTTTTCAAAATCATGTTGCGAAGCCACTTGCAACGATGCCTTCGCAAATTTTTCACGTAATTTCGTATCCGTCAAAATTTTCACTAAAGCATCCGAAAGTTCCGCTATATTACCCGGCTCACACAAAATCCCATTTTTACCATCAATACATATTTCAGAAACCGCCCCCTTATTTACTGCGATTAAGGGTAAGCCCGTTGCCGCCGCTTCAATCAACACGATACCCTGAGTTTCAATCTCGCTCGCCGTTATAAACACATCACCTATTCGATATAGTTCATATAAATCTGGTGGCAATACTCTTCCTAAAAACCGCACACAGTTAAGTAATCCCAAATCACTCACTAATTTTTCTAATCGCGTCCTATCAACCCCATCTCCCACAATTAAAAATTCAGTATTTTTCGGCAAAACCTTACGCGCTTTCTTAAATGCTTCGATCGCGAGTCCCACCTTCTTTTCTGGGTCCACTCGCCCAATATATAATACCTTTAGTCCCTCGCGCGAAATTTCATATTTATCATAAATCTCGCCGTCAACTCGCCCAGACTTAAAATGCGACAAATCCACTCCATTTGATACCGCTGCCACTGGCACCGGAAATTCTTTCCCCCGCGACAAAATTAAATTATCAATCGCTCGCTCGCTCGGCATCGTCATAAAATCGCTTTTCTTTCCACGTTTTCGAAAATACGCTGAAAGCCCTGCATTAATTGACCGCCGCAATATCCCAGGTAATTTCAAAGGTTCAGTCAAAACTTCTGGCTGATTATGTTCGGTCACTACTACCGGTATTCCCATTTTGCGCGCTACCGCTACTACTGCCAACCCAATCGGATCCGAAACTTGAATATGCACCACATCTGGCCGAAAATCTTTTAAAGCTTTCCGAACTTCTCTTCCCGGAAAAACCGAAACCCGAAAACCCTTTTTATACCAAAATCGCTTTTTTTTCGGTACTGCATGAATTTGATCTGGATAAACTTTTACATCAATCGATTTCAATCTCGTTACCAAAACACCATCCTCTTTAGAAGTATAATTTTTACCTGTCTGCGACGGACATAGCACCATCACTTCGTGCCCCCGTGCCACCAAACCTTTCGCTAAATTATGTGAAAAAACCGCCACTCCATTTATTTGTGGATAATAAACCGCCGTCGCAATTACAATTCGCATGCTCTATCCAATTGCGGATCACGCATTGCGTTTATATCTTCGTAGGTTCGTTCAACCTCAATATCTGGCGTAATCCCTTCACCATTAATCGACCGGTCGTTTGGCGTATACCATTCCGCTGTCGTAACTTTAAGAACCGTCCCACCCGAAAGATCATAAAGATTTTGCACTACACCTTTGCCGTAAGTTTTTTCTCCCACGATTGTCGCCTTACCATAATCCTGTAATGCTCCCGCTACAATCTCCGACGCGCTCGCCGACGAACCATTAACCAACACTATCGTTTTCATGTCGGAAAGAATCGCTTTGCCAGACGAGCTTGTATTTGAAGAATTACCAAAATGTTTTGATTTTTGAATCAAAATCTTCTCGCCATCAAGCCATAAAGAGAGTAGATCCTCTGCCGCCGATACATAACCACCACCATTTCCTCTAAGGTCTAAAATCACTTTAGAAATTCCCTTATCTTTAAATTCTTTTGCAAAGCCCTGTACTTTGATGCCCGTATCATTATCAAATCGCGTCACCGTCACTATCGCCGTCGAACCTTTATATTCCACATATGCCGATACATTATTAATCGCCTCTCGCTTCATCGTAAAATCAAGCTCTTCTCCATCACGTACAACCGTTACCGTTACTTCCGAACCCGTCTCGCCTCTCACTTTTTTTGAGATTTCGTCTGTCGATAAATCGTATACTTCTTCACCATTTACTTTATATATAATATCTCCCGCGAGAATTCCCGCTTCCCTAGCCGGGTTGTCTGGCAAAGTCCGAAGTACTCTTACATACCCATCTCGAAGCCCCATTTCAACTCCAATCCCACTTCCCACGTTGCCATGCAAATCATCGTAAAAATCACTGGTCTCCTCGCGATCCATATACACCGTATATACATCGCCCAGCGACTCCACCAAGCCTTTCTTTGCCCCCTCTACCGCTGCCGCAAAATCAATCTCGCCATTATACGAACTTGCCAATTTATTATATACTTCATTTAGTTCCGACCAATCTCCATTCGTTGTGCCATTAATTCCAAAAAACGGTGCGTAGCCCAAAAACCAACTTCTAAAATTTACTCCTACAACCACACCAACTATCGCTAACGCTACAGATAATACGATTGCCGAGCCTAAACTAACCTTTTTTTCTTCCCACTTCCTCTTATTCATTATTCTATTTTAGCACAAAAATTTTCAAAAAGTTAAAAATGAATATAATTATATGAGCCTACTTCATACGCTGGAATCGTCCTCGCTCCAAAGTCCCCATAATGATAATTTCCTGAATAAAGTTGTGTCGCGTAAGCGTTATTATACTCGGTCACGTTAATTGAACCGTCGCCATTTACACTCTCTACCCAAAACACGTGCCCCCAAGGCCCACCGTCTGCCTGCCCAATCGAGCCAGCCGCCGGCGTTCGATTTACTGCTCGTACTCTGCTATCTTCTCTCGCATAATCATCCCAAGAATACGCATTCCCCCAAGCTATAATATACCCATAGTATTCATAAGCCTTCCATCCTGCATAACTCACACATTCACACACGTATCCACCCATTGGACGATTCTCTAAATAAGTCGTGTATTCATCTATTCGGTGTGGACAATCACCTTGCCAAGGATAAGTATTATCACCTACATAATAACTACCGCTAAAGTACTCTGGGTTAGCTTCTTGCCACGACCTAATCGCCGCCTGCCTTTCTTTAGCCGCTTGTTTAGCTACTTGGTTATAAGCTTCTGCATCATTCTCGTATTTTCTAATTAATTCTTCTTGTTCGGTCTTTTTCGCAAGCATCGCTTCACGTGCCGCTTGCTGATCGGCCAACAATTTTTCGACTTCCGCTTTATCAACTTCTAGTGCTTCTTTTGCTGTTTTTACTTCTTCTGCCGCGATACTAATCTGCTCTTTTGCCGTTGCTTCCCTAGCCGCTTTTTCTGCCAAATCCGAAATCGAACTCGCACCTGCCAAAATTTTAATTGGTTCTGCGTCTGACGAAAAATGCATATTTACTAATAATTCTGCCAAAGCATCTTGCTGACTCGCTAATTTCATTTCCGCCGCCCGAATTTCTGCCGTCAAATCTTCTATTTTTGCTTCCGACTCTACAATTTCGTATTCCTTCGTTGCGATTTCTGCCGCCAACTCTGCTACTTTTGCCTGGTAAGCATTTGCCGAACGCGAAGCCGCCGCTGCAGCCGCTTCTGCCGCTTGCTTCTTTTTTACTGCCTCCTGACATTCTGGCGAACGTCGACAAATTTCTTCAATCGAAATGCTACTTGCGTCTTCCAAATTTGAACTAAAAATTCCTCGAAAAACTGGCGAAATCATTATCGCTACTAAAGCGAAAATTAAAATCTTTTTCAAATGTTTGTTTTTGCTGGTTTTCATGCTTCAATTATAGCATAAGCGTATTATTTTGACAAGAGTTTTTAAGTCTTTTTTAAGTATTTTGATACAGCTAATCTCGCCGAAACTCGCCCAATCAAAACTCCCGCCACGATAAATGCCAAAAATACCAAAACCAGCTTGTTTGAATCTAACACGCCATTGATTTGCGAAACGTCAATTCCGTAACCCGCAAGCTTCGGCGCCAAAAACTTAAATCCAAAATACGAAACCACTCCAGCAATTACACCTGCTACCAATCCACCAATTTCCGCCTCCACCAAAAACGGCCCACGAATAAAGCTTTTGTCTGCACCAACCAATTTCATCATATAAATCTCTTCTCGTCTCGAAAAAATTGCCATCCGAATCGTCGAAAAAATTATGAGAACCGATATCACCAAAAACACACCCGCAAAAATCATCCCACCCGTCCGGGCAATTCGTGCCCAACTTGTAATTGTCGCGATCTCAGCTCGATTCACATCGTGCGTCGGCTCTTTATTCGGGTCCATATTTTCTACAAACAGCTCGTTATTCTCCTCAATATCAATAATCCCACTCAAATCTTCTACATCGCGCACTTTTATTCGCATCGTCGATTGCATTTTGCCAATCGTTCGCATTTTCATTTCATCATCTAAGATATTAAGGATATTCTCGCTTCCAGCGTTTTCTTTCAAAAGTTTTTCGTACTCTTCTTCCGAAGTCGAAACTTCCACGCTTCTTACGTTAGAATCTTCACTAATAATTTCCGAAAGTTTCCCCAACGTTTCTGCCGACGTATTAGGCTTAAAATAAATCGTAATATCGATTTTATCTTTCATCATCTCAGCCGTATTGGTCAAAATCGCACTTGCTACAATTGTTACAAATAAAATAATCAACGTTACCGACATTACTGCCGTTGCCGCCATCGACAACCAAATGTTTCGTCCAAAACCTTTTGTGCCATATTTTACAATTCGCGCTTTTTCGCGCATAATGTGTCGCGTCCGATTTTTTTGCATCGTTTTTAAATTTTTCTTTGACGCACTCTGTTTTTTATCGTTCTTTTTTGTTGTCATTTAAATCACCTTCCTCTTTCGTTTCAGCGCATGCCCAGGAGTCTGCACCACCCTTTTTGGCATCTTTGGAATCGGCACTTCCTCAAGTTCATAAATTCCGTTATTTTTCTGATCGTTAATAATCTTTCCGTCTTTTAAGGTTATCACGCGTTTTTGCAAATCGTTTACGATGTTTTCATTGTGTGTAGTTACCAATATCGTAGTACCAAAATCATTAATTTTCTTGAGTAAATCAATAATTTCACTTGTAGTTAATTTATCGAGATTCGCCGTTGGCTCGTCCGCAATTAAAATTTTTGGCTGTCTAGCAACCGAACGCGCAATCGACACCCTCTGTTGCTGACCACCAGCCAATTGATTTGGAAATTTATTTGCATGGTCAAGCAATCCAACTAAATCCAGTACTTTTGGTACGGTTTTCTGAATTTCTTTATTGCTCATTCCGGCAATCTCTAATGCAAAGGCCACATTTTCATAAACCGTCCTTCGTGGCAACAATTTAAAATCCTGAAAAATCACACCTAGTCGCCGTCGATAGCCCGGAATATGACGCTTTTTCACGTGATCAAGGTCAATTCCACCAATAATAATCTTGCCCGAATCTGGCGATTCCTCTTTAGTAATCATTTTAATTAGCGTCGATTTCCCCGCCCCAGATTTACCGACTAAGAAAACAAATTCGTTCGGCTCAATATGCAAAGACACCTTATCAAGCGCCGGCGCCGCATCGCCCGAATACTGTTTCGTTACCGAATCAAGTAATATCATGCTATATATTATAGCATAAGCATTCTAAAATGCAATTCTAAATGAAATGTTTTTCTTTTCTTCGCCTTCAGCCTGATAAATTGATAGCGGGCTAATCTCTGCTTCCGGATATTTTTCTTGCACTTCTTTTAAAGTTTCTGCGTAGCTCTTCGTCGTCGCAACCGTTAAATCTTCTGTCTTTTTCGCGCCAATTTTAATCTCTTTTTTATTCGAACGATATTCCAAAACCAAATCAAGGTCAATTTCAAATCCTGCCAAATAATCTGCCAACTTAAATTCATGTCGCACCGAATTTTTGAATTCACCCACCACCCCTACATATTCACCATTTACCAAAATCTCTGCCGAGCGCTTTGGCTCAAACGGCTTTGTGTCTGCCGTTTTGCTCTTGATCGGAACATATTCTGCAACAATCTGCATTTCTCTAAAAATCAGTTCCACATATTTTTTTGCCTTGTAAAACGCTGTCCCCTCGCCCTTTCTCTCTGCCACAACAAACCCAAGCGAATTTCTTTCAACTGGCACATTTTCTTTTGTTACCCCCCACTCTTTTCGATAAACCTGGTTCATCTCAAAAATCGCAAACTTCTCGACTGGCAATTTCTCATTCAAAAACGTTTTCTCAAGTAAACTCGGCACAATCGACTGCCTAATATATTGTAATTCCGGCGAAATCGAATTGACAATTTTATATGAATTTTTCTTGTCCTGCTTCGCTTTTTCAAGTAATTTTTCACTAACAAAGCTATAGGTCAAAACTTCATTCGCGCCATACATCGACAAGCAATTCCGAATTTCCCGCTTCAATTCTAGACTGGCGTTCTTTTCTGCCGTTCGATGAAGAGGCAAAGTTGGCTCGATATTATCATATCCGAGCAGTCGCCCAACTTCCTCAATAATGTCTTCTTTAATATGGATATCCGTCCGCCAGGCTGGGCTTTCGATAGACAATATATCGACGGGTGACGCTTTCTTGGCGAGGACCCCCGACGGAGCCCCTGCGACGGCGGGGGAAGATGCGGCGGCAGGACCCGTCGAGACATTAACTTGAAATCCCACGTTCGTAAGTGTCTGAATGATTAAGTCTTTTTCATAATCTGTCCCAAGAAGATTATTGATTTCAGTCGTTGTATTTTTTACAACATTACTTTCTTCTGGTTTTGGATAATTATCTGCAATCCCGGCGATTTTAAAACCATCTTTTAACATTTCGGCACATTCTAAAGCTACTTCCATCGTTTGATACGGTGGTTGCCCTTTCGTAAATCTCGTAATCGCCTCCGAAAAGATTCCGTGATCCATTTGTGTCTTTCTGAGATTATAAAGACTAAATGTCGCCGACTCAAGCAAGATATTCCGCGTATTTTCATCAATCATCGTCGATTCGCCACCCATCGCTCCGGCTAGCGCCACCGGCACATCGTTTGACGTAATTAAGACATCATTTTCGTTGCAAATAATTTCTTTTCCATCAAGCAAAACTAATTTTTCGCCTTTTTTCGCTAATCGAACAATAATTTTCGGCTTTTCTGTATTCCCAACTTTAATAAATTTATCTAAATCAAACGCATGAAGTGGCTGCCCTGTTAAAAGCATCAGATAATTCGTCGCATCCACAATTCTTTCAACCGGCTTCATCCCAGCCTTTGCGAGCCTTGTATCTTGAAGTGTCAAATACTTCTTGCCCAACTCCCCATGCTTTTCGAGAACAACCGCAGTATAGCGCGAGCAAACATCAGAATCAATTGTGATAAAGTCTGATTCCAGTTCCCTCGACCACGCTCGTTCGCTCCCGTCGTCACGGGGCTCACTCGCTTCGAAATTCTCGTAAGAATTTCGGGACACGGTCTCGGAAACTGAATCAAACTTTATCCCTAAGATACCGGCAACTTCCCTTGCAAACCCAATAATTCCAAAACAATCCGGGCGATGTGTTAACGATTTATTCTCAATCTCTAAAATTAAGTCATTAAGCTCAAAAACATCCGCAAGCGTATCCCCCGGCTTCGCCATCGAAGGATCAATCTCAACAATCCCCGAATGGTCATCCCCAAAATCTAACTCATCTGCTCCCGCGAGCATCCCGTTTGAATCGTATTTTGAAAGCATCTTGCGCTTTCCGATCACAAACGGGGCCGCCTCGTGTACCGAAGCTGGCACAATCGCCCCCGGTCGAATCCAAGCCGCCAGCATCCCTTCTCTTACGTTCGGCGCCCCACAAACCACTTGCACTAATTCTGGCGAACCATCATAAACTTGACAAAGTGTCAAATGTGTGTCAGGTATCTTTTCTGCCTTCTCAACCCTAACAACGGTAATTCCGTCATATTTATGCGTCTCGTCAATTACTCCCTCAACCTCAACCAATCGTGAGCCAATTAAAGAAATTAGTTCTGTATTCGTTATCCCCTCCGGCACGTTTACATACTCTTTTAACCAATTCAAACTAATTTTCATAAACTAAACTCCCGTAAGAAATTAAGGTTTCCACTCTCAAACAAGCGAACATCCGAGAGTCCATATCTAAGCATCGCCAACCGATCAATCCCACCACCCCAAGCAAATCCATGATACTCTTCCGGATCAATCCCCGCCGCCTTAAGCACATTCGGATGAATCATCCCACACCCTAGCATCTCAAGAAAGTCACCTTTCTTTCCCCCGAGCGATTTTGGCTTCTCGATCATAAATTCAAGTGACGGCTCTGTAAACGGAAAATACCCAGGTTGCGTCTTGATGTTTAATTTCTGTTCATAATACTTCTCAAAAAACTCTCTTAAAATCCCGAGCATTTGAGAGAGCGTGCAATCTTTTGATACGTAAACTCCCTCGCACTGATAAAAAGTATGCTCATGTGTCGCGTCAACGTCTTCGTTTCTAAACACTCGCCCCGGCACCACCACTGCAATCGCACCCCCCTCATCTAGTCGCTTCTTGTATTCTTTTAAAACTCGGTGTTGCATCGTCGAGGTATGTGCCGGCGGAATTAATCCTTCCTCCGTCCGGAAAGTATCATACCCATCTCGCGCCGGATGCCCCTTCGGAAAATTCAAAACATCAAACATATGAAATTCGTCATCTAACTGCCGAGATTCAACCACATCAAACCCCATCATCTGGTAAATATCAATCACTCGGTCAAGCTCGGTCATCAAAGGATGTTTCGAGCCAAAGGTAACTGGATAAAATTCTGGCATCGCCTCGTTTACCCCCGACCACGCCGTTACATCAATCGGCGAAACTTCCGTATCTAGCGCCACCTGCTCTACCGCTTTAATCTCTGCTAAAACCTGTTCTCGCTCTGCATTAATCTTTCGCCCAAACTCTGCTCGTTCACTTACCGGTAAATCAGAAATCCCCCGTGCCCTTGTATTAATTTCTTTTAATTTAGATTTTAACTTTAAAACCTCATCCATACCTATATATTATATATAATAATAGCTTAAAATGCAAAGATAGAAATTAAGCTCAAGATCGCTAGTAAAATTAACACTATCCATACCCACCCAAATTTACTCGTCTTTTTAAAATCTTTTACGTATTCTGCCTCGTCCACCAAATCAGGCGTATCGCCATCAATTACACCCGTGCCACCCATCTTTGTCCTCAAATCCGCATCAATTCGTCTAGAGAGTTCATCATTTTTGTTTTCTTTATTTACTATAATACCCATCTTTTTTCCTAAATAAATTATTAATTTTTTAATTATAACACAAAATCATGATATAATAGCATTAATAACAATTTAAGGAGGAAAAATGGCGACTAAAAAGTCGAAAACCTCGAACAAGTCTGTTAAGGCTAGTTCGACAAAACCCAAAACGGCTGCGAAGACTGTCAAAAAACCAGAACTCGAAGCCTCTAAAACTAACACGGTGGATAAAAAAAGCGATCAAAAACTTTTTAAGGGTTTCTTTACTCGCAAATATGCAGAAAAAGAAAGTATCCTTACGGTTTTTAAAACCCCTAAGTTTTATGGCGCCTTACTTAGCGAAGTTTTAGGCACTATGTTTATTACATTGCTAATTCTTTCGCTCTGGCCAGTTGGCTTAGCCTGGAGTCAATCATCTGGTGCCAACGTCGCAATCTACGCTTTTGCAATTATTGCGATTATCGCAAGCGTTTACGCACTCTCTGGTGCTTGTCTCAATCCGCTTGTCACCGTTGGTATGATGTCCACTCGACGCATGTCGGTTATTCGTGGCGTCATGTATATCATTGCCGAAATTCTCGGTGCTTGGTTTGGCTGGCTAATTGTTAATGCCTTCCACCTTGCAGGTGGCGAATCCGCAATGGATGTCCCGGTTATGGCAGCTATTGGCGAAAATGGTTTCTGGCCAGTAGCAATGCTCGAGCTTGTCGGAGCCATCATCATCGGCTTCTTCTTCGCTCGCGCTCTCAGCTTTAAGCGTAGCGTCTTTACTTTTGCAGCAGTTGTTACTGGTGGTATCATGCTTGCTTTCTTTGTCGGGTTTATCGCTTCGGCAGCATATCTCGGTTTACAAAACAACATGGTTCTAAACCCATCTATCGCAATGATGCTTCAAATTTTCCCTACCGCAGGCGAAAGTTTTGGCGAAATCTTTGGCGGTATCTGCGTAGCTCTTTCTGCCTATGCATTGTTCCCAATGCTCGGTGGAGTTGTCGGCTTCTACCTTGCCGACTTTACTGCTAAATTATCTGGCGAGAATTAATAAATTTAATTCTTCGGGAATAACGGCGTCTTTGGCGCCGTTATTTTTCCGGAAAAAATCTCCACAATTTTTTCGTTCGTCTCCGGCAAAAACGGCCCAAGCATCAAATTGACTTTTAAAAGCTCTCTTGCTAAACCAATCAAACATTCTTCCAATTTTATTCTTTCACCGTTCTTTGCTAACATCCAAGGTTTTTCTTCGTCAATTCTTTTATTTATTGCTTGGACTTCTTCCCAAACAAAATCAAACGCTTTCGAAAACTCAAATTTCTCCATTAAACTCTGGTACTTTTTTGGCAATATAGCACTTGCACTAGGTAGCGCAATATCATTCTTCGACATTAAAGTCGCAAGTCTCTGAACTAAATTCCCCAAATCATTTGCAAGCTCGTTGTTATAAGCATTTTCAAACTTTTCCCACGTAAAATCCGAGTCGGCAAAGGTATCAATATGGCGCAGGAAATAATATCTAAATGCGTCAGCACCGTGTCGCTCTATCACGTCCACCGGATCCACTACGTTACCAACCGATTTGCTCATTTTTACTCCACCAACCAATATCATACCGTGAGATACAATTGTTTTAGGTAAAGGTAATCCTAAAGCCAGTAGCATCGCCGGCCAAATAATCGCATGAAATCTCAAAATATCTTTTCCAACAAATTGTGCTGTCGCCGGCCACCAATCCGAAATATCACGTTCCGGATAACCCAAAATCGTAATATAGTTAGACAACGCATCTATCCATACATACATGGTTTGATTGTCGTCACCCGGCACCGGTACCCCCCACGACAATTGCTCTTTAGGCCTAGAAATCGAAACATCAGGCGATTCCTCAAGAAGTTTTAAAATCTCCTTTTTTCTAAAATCTGGCAAAATCAACACTCTATCCGCTAAAATTGCTTCGCGGATTTGATCCTTAAAATCCGAAATCCTAAAATAATAATTTTCTTCTTCGAGTCGCTCGTACGATTTTTGATGATCCGGACATACTCCATTACATTCTTCATATTCTTTGTCTGTCACAAATCTTTCGCATCCAGTACAATACCATCCCTCATATTTATCTTTGTAAATATGCTCAGATAATTTACGCCAAATTTCTTGACAGCGTCGTATATGGTCAGTATTTGTCGTCCGCACAAAATCCGTATAAGACACATCTAATTTAGCGATAAAATCTTTTAATTTTGCAACATTTTCATCTACAAAAGCTTCTACAGTCACACCTTGTGCTGTTGCTTTTTGAAAAACCTTGCCCCCATGTTCATCACTTCCCACCTGAAACTTTACGTCATCACCTAGCAATCTATAATACCGCGCCGAAACATCCGCTTGAACATAATCCATCGCATGCCCAATATGTGGGCTACCGTTCATATACGGAATCGCCGTCGTAATATAGACTTTATTCATGAAAACATTTTACAATAATTCGCAGGTAAATTCAAGTCCTTCGTAATTTTCTTGAATCGCGCTAAGATCAGTGATAATCTCTTTGTCTTCAGTAAGTGGCAAGTAATATAATCCCGCACTAATCGGAGTTAAATCTTCCAACTCCGCTTCGTGTACTTCTGTTTCAACTGGCTCATTACTCGACGCATCCTCATCCTGATATATCACCGACCTCACCAAAGAAATTTGCGAAAGTTCATCTTCCACAAATTCGGCACTCACATTCACCGTGCCCGAAATAGCATCATTAAACAACATTAATTCTGCCGTTGTCATATTTCTCGTACAGCTTAAAGCATCTGCATAAACTACCGGCGAACTAGACGAATTGCCATTTGAGCCATTTGAGCCGTTTGAGCTATCTTGCGAATTTGTATTATTCGCTGGCGCTTGAGCCTGTGAACCACCACCACTGGTGAGTTGTATAATCAAAACAATTAACAACACCACTACCACTACCGCTGCTACTGCTACCAATATGATCAAAGTCTTTTTGTCTTGAAACTTACCCATCAATTTCATTGGCGCTTTAGTTTTTGGCGCTTCTTGCGTCATCGCCGGATCATTAAACGAAACACTCTGCGCTTCTGGTTGCGGAGTGCTATTAAAAGGATTTCCTCCCATTGGCATCGCTGTCTCACTAGCTTCACTTGGTGTACTAGTTGCTTCACCTGTAGCGCCAGCTTCATTTGAGGCGCCGGCTTCATTTGTCGCACCGGCCTCATTTGCCATACCAATTCCACCAAATGCGTTAGTTTCATTTGTTACGCTAGTCCCACTTGCTGGTCCCGAAACCGCTGAGCCAATCGAGCCAGGCACTGGTGCCGCAGCCTTCATCGGCGCTTTCAATTCTTCTTCGATTGGATCCGGTGCTTTTGGTGGCTCTGCCGTCATAATAGGATCAGTCGCCGCTACGCCAGAAACATCAGACTGAAAAGCCGGACTTGCCGGAGCCGTACCACTTGGATTTACTAATTCAGGTTTAGGCGTCGATGCCGAGCTGGGAGTTAAAACCGATGCCGGTGTTGGCCCTGATACTGTCGGCGCACTCGGAGTTGGTTCCGATGACGAGCTAGGCGTCAAAATCGACGACGGGCTTGGCTCTGGTGGCGAAGTTGGTTCCGGTGTCGGATTTGGTGTTGGATTTGGTGTTGGATTATTCAATGGATCCATTTTCTTGTCCTTTATTATTAATTGCTAAAAAATATCACTTCTATTCATATTTTAACGCTTGTGTTTATTTTTTGCAAGACTTTTAAAACCCAAAAATCCTAGCGTCCACCGCCACCACCGCCTCCGCCGCCACCGCCGGAGAATCCACCACCTCCACCACCAGAAAATCCTGATGAGGATCCACCACCCGAATAAGTCATCCGCGTCGAGCTATTTACAATATCTACGGTTTGGTTTAATGTTCGCGAGATATCCGAAACCAAAATTCCCGTCATTAAGAAATCCGGTTCCTCAACATTCTCTATCCTGCAATACTTTTCCATTTCTTCCATCCAACTCTTCTCCAATCCAAACACCGCCGCATATGGTAATAATTTTTCGTACAGTCGCACCACGCCCTTCGCCGAAACGTCCACACCCTTCACGCTCTGCAAAAATTGCAACCTATCTTTTTCTGCCATTCGAATATAAAGCTCCAGCCCTTCCATATATTTCTCTGCTTCAATCCCTCGCTTAGTGATGTTTTTAAACCTATTGGCCTTATAATTAAAAAACGTCCAAAGAAGAACCGTCACAAAAAGTATTGCCGCTAGCAAAAACACAAACTCATTGCTTAGCACCATGACATACCCAGTAAATATATCTTCAGCAAACGTAAATACCGTCCCAAAAATCATAAAGGCCAAAAACGGCCAAACAAAAACCAAATTCACAATCAAGGCAGCTAGCAGTGTATTTGTTTTAGTTTCGCCCATTACATAATTATCTCCCACCATTCCACCCGAAACCAACCCCTGCCTAATCGTCGAATAAAAACTCCTGCCTAGTTCCGCCAAGGTCACCGACGGTTTTCGTGCTACAATTGACACCGTCTCTCCAACCTTCGGATATCTTCCTCCATTCAAAATCGCCAAAAGCACCCGTTCTTCTTTACCGGTATCCGTCAAATCCAATACCTTAAACGCCCAGTTTTTCTTCCCCTCACTAATCAACTCTATTCTTTTTCGCACCACCAAATCCAAAAACACCGCCACCTTCATATCTTTTTTCTTACCCATATAAAGCTCTGCCAGCTCTTCCAAACTATATTTTGTACTCGGCTGATATTCTGGCTTCACAAAAAAACCTTTAAAATAAGTTTCTTTCTCTCTATTTTTTAAATACTTCCATATCGCATAAATAAGTACCACTACACAAATTATCGAAGTTGCCACCAATGCAAATACAAATACATAATTTTTCTTTGGTTCCGGAACAACAAACGTCCCCGGCTTAAACTCAATGTCAAACGTCAAATTCTCACCCGGCTTTAAATTTTCTGCAGAAAAATAAAATCCGTCGTCATATTTTACAACCTCGCATCTCTCTTGTCCACTTTCCCCATATTTCCCAACATAACACCACACCTCCCCAGTCAAATCATCTAAAATCTCTTCGTCAACATAAACATCCACCCCAACCATCTTAAACTCTTGGTCCCAACCATTCCCATTTGTATCCCAATAAAGCTCTTGATGATCCGAAAAATCCGTCACCACCTTAGAAAACTCATATTCAAAAGTATAAGTTTGTTCACCTAATACATACTCCTCTGTACCAGTACAGACTTCATAAAAACCCCTATCTTTCTCAATACTATAAATCGGCTCTGGCGCAAAATTCCGAAAAACCTTAACATTACTTCGATTTAAATCTGGCAAAGTTACATTCGCCCCATCTTGATTCGTAAACGGAATATCTCGACAAATCCCCTTGTTTTGATTAAAATTCGGAAATACTGCAGTCAATTCTTCGGCGACCTCTAGCTTTGAAATTCCATCCGTGTCGCGCGAAAGATAATAATCCGCCGAAAATTCGCTAAAATAGAAATCATTCACCCCTGCAAAAACCGGATTCGAAAGCGCTAATGCTTGACAAATTACAGAAAGTATGATACAATAAAGAGATAGATACTTTTTCTTCATCATACTTATATTTTAACAGACGAAATCGCTTCACGCAAAGCATTGATTGATTTTTGAAGCAGTATCCCCTCTTTCTCCGACAACTTCAAATCAATTCTTCGAATCGCCCCTTCTCTACCAACAACCGTTGGAAATCCAAAATAAGTATCCGAAAAAGCATCCAATGACGACACCGGCAAAATCCGCATCTCGTCGTTAAAAATACAATTCAAAATTTGCGCAACACATGTTGCAATTCCATAATACGTCGCCCCCTTCTTTTCGATAATATCATAAGCCTCATTTTTTACGAATTCTGAAATTCCAGCTCGTACATCTGCGTCTAGCATTTCCTCAATTTTCTGCCCACCCGCATTTGCTTTTGACCACACCGTTAGCTCTGTATCACCATGTTCGCCAATCTGATAAGCATTGATAGATTTCGGATTTACTCTCAAATAATCCGCGATTCGCGTTTTTAATCGCGCCGAATCTAGCACTGTCCCCGAACCAATCACCTTCTCTGCCGGCAATCCCGAAAATTTCCATACCAAATACGTCAATACGTCCATCGGGTTAGTTACTACCAAAAAAATCCCGTTAAAACCCGACTCCATAATCTGCTCTACCATCCCCTTTAATATATTGGCGTTTTTATTAAGTAACTCCATCCGTGTCTCGCCAGGTTTCTGCGCCGCCCCTGCAGTAATAACCACCACATCACAATCTTTCGCGTCCTTGTATGTCCCATTCGAAATTTTTACATAGCTCGGCGCCACTGCTAGCGCATCCCGAAGATCCATCGCTTCCCCTTCGGCATCTTTCGCAATTATATCTGTTAAAACAATTTCATTTATCGCGGTCCGTTGGTTTAAAAGCGCGAATGCGATACTTGCGCCCACATTACCAGTCCCGACAATCATCACTTTATTATTATCCATAAGCTTATTATATCAAACAAGCGATTCAAAATAAAGTTTTAATTCTTCCCCCAAAAATTCATCCTTTTCATATAATTTTTCTAATTCTTCCAAAAACTTTGGCGCCTGACGCTCTAATCTCGCTCGTCGATAAATCTCATACGCTTTTGTCTCAGTCTCGCTTAAACTCTCCGGAAAATTCCGTCCCTTATAATGCAAAAGTAGCTCTGGTAATCTCTCGTCCAAAAATTCCGGCGAAAAATCTGCCAATTCCTCTGCAGAAGCCGACCTCACTACCGCCGTCTTAATTCGATCCGCATCGTTCAAAAATCCCTCATAAATTGCCGCTTCTGGCTCCAGGCTCAGCGGAAACTCTGGACGATTTTCATTTTCTTCTCGCATCCGCTCGGCGAACTCCGGATGCTTTAACAAAGTTTCAAGATTTTTCTCAACAATTTCTTTAGAAAGCCCAATCTTCTCCCAGCCATTTGCCTCATTTAGCACTGAAATCGGTGCCACCGCCGGACACTTATTAAAGCACAGTTCCTTTACAATCGGAAAAATCATTTCATCATTTTCAACATTATATCTCAAATCAAAAACCAATATGTTTCCATTCCGTGACGTCGTAAGCGGAAACGCAACCGTAGTTTTATTAAACTCCGAAGAATATCTCCCAGATGTATAAACAAACGGCCTTTTATTTTCTAGATTCACTAATTTTTTGATTTCATTTTTATCTCGCATTTTTAATAAATACTCAAAAAGTTTTGGCTGTTTTTCTCGGATTAATTTTGAAACCGCAATTGTCGCAAAAACATCAGAAAGAGCATCGTGCGCATGCTCGTGCGAAATTCCATTTAAAGCTGTAATTAATTCAAGCCGATTCGTCGCTACTCCTTTTTCGTTCACCGGCCATTCTATCCCTTCCGGTCTTAGCGCTCGCGTAATGCGTACTACATCCAAAATATCCCATCGACTACGGCCGTCTTTCCATTCAAACTCATACGGATCGTAAAAATTTCGCCAAAACAAAGCTCGCATAAATTCGTCGTCAAATCGCACATTATTATATCCTACTGCAATCGTCCCCGGCGTAAAAAATTCTTCTGTCGCTATCTTACAAAACTCCGCTTCCGTTATGCCTTCTCGTAAAGTTTCCTGTGGCGTAATCCCAGTTACCGCAATCGCCATTGGGCTTGCCAATGCATCATTCGAAAGTTTTACCAATATATTCACTGGCTCACCAATAGGCTCTAGGTCTAACGTCGTTCTTTGCCCCGCAAATTGCATGATTCGGTCCTCGCGTGGGTTAAGCCCACTCGTTTCTAAATCATAAAAGAAAAAACTTTTATCCATGCTTATATTGTACCCACTTTTTTACTGTGTGCTTCTCGCCATTTTGCAATTTCACCATGATTACCTGATAGCAATACCTCCGGCACTTTCATTCCTCGAAAATCTTCCGGTCTCGTATATTGTGGATATTCCAAATTATCCCCCTCCGAAAACGATTCGATCTCTGCCGAAGTTTCTCCACCCAAAACTCCCGGAATCAACCGAACTACCGAATCAACAATAATTAGCGCCGGCAATTCTCCACCTGTCAAAACATACTTCCCAAGCGAAACTTTATAATCAACTAGTTGCAAAATTCTTTCATCATACCCCTCATAATGTGGACAGATAATAATGTAATGAGAATTTTTTGTAAATTCTCTTGCCATCTCTTGATTCCAAATTTCCCCTACCGGTGTTGGTAAAATAACTTTGGCGTCTGGATCCTTTGCTTTAATAGATTCTACTGCAGCAAAAACCGGCTCGCACCTAAACACCATTCCATCGCCTCCTCCATAAGGAGTATCATCAACTGATTTATGTGGCCCAAGCCCAAAATCACGCAAATTCACAAACGAAAATTCCGCCAACCCCTTTTGCACTGCCTTCTCCATCATCGACGATTTCAAATACGGCTCTACCGCTTCTTTAAACAATGTAATAATCGTAAATTTAATCATATTTGTTTATATTATACCATAAAAAAGAGGCGCGTCGCCGCTTACCTCTTTCCCCGCTGTTACGCGCCCACCCTTGGGGCACATTGGTTTGTTTTAATCCGCTGTTTGTTTTTGTAAGTCTCCACACTCCACTAACTTTCAGTGGAACCCCTGTGAAGCGTACCAGCTTATGTTTATAATAAACCATAAGCAAAAAAAAGTCAAGAGATTTTTGAAAGAAAATTTTATGTTATAATAGAATAGATGTTTGTTGATAAAGCAAAAGTAAGTCTAAAAGCTGGCAAAGGCGGCGACGGTGCCGTCTCTTTTCGCCGTGAGATTTATATTCCAAAAGGCGGGCCAGACGGTGGCGATGGTGGTAAAGGTGGCGATATTATTTTTCGCGCCGATAAAAATACCGATACGCTAATCGACTTTCGTTTTACGCCAATTCTTGAGGCCGAAAATGGCAAAAATGGTTCTGGCCAGCGCTCTGCCGGTCGCTCAGGCAAAGATCTAATAGTTGATGTACCTATTGGGACAGTAGTTAGCAGATTAGAACCTTCCGAGACCGTGTCCCGAAATTCTTACGAGAATTTCGAAGCGAGTGAGCCTCGTGACAGACCGCCCCTTGGGACGCGGACGACCCGAAGGGTCGACGAGCGCGAGCGAGCGAGGTCGAGAAAGGTTCTAATTGCTGACTTGACTGAAGATGGCCAAGAGGCAATTATAGCGAAGGGTGGCTCAGGTGGTTTTGGTAATGCTCACTTCAAAAGCTCAACTCGTCAAACTCCACGTATTGCCGAAGTCGGCGAGCCAGGCGAAGAATTTGAAGCAGAACTAGAACTAAAATCAATGGTTGACGTCGGGTTGGTTGGTCTTCCAAATGCCGGAAAATCAACTTTCCTTTCGGTTGTTAGTAACGCAAAACCCGAAATCGCCGACTATCCTTTTACTACCATTACCCCAAATCTTGGCGTCGCCACCATCGACGGCAAAGATCTTCTTATTTCCGACATTCCAGGTCTTATCGAAGGCGCTTCCGAAGGCAAAGGCTTGGGCCACGAATTCTTGAGGCACATCGATCGCTCTGCCGTCATTCTTCATTTAATTGATGTCTACAATAACGAAGCCGGCGAATCTTACGAAACCATCAGAAACGAACTCGAAAAGTATTCCGATCTAGCTACTCGCCCAGAAGTCGTCGCTCTCACCAAATGCGAAGGTGTCGACGAAGACATTTTAAAGATGCAGATGGCTTCTATTCTTGCTATCAACAAAGACGCCAAAATCTACCCCATCTCTAGCTACGCCAAGCAAGGTCTTGATGAACTCTTACGCGAACTCGCTCGCATAAATTCTCTCGAAACCGTGTCCCGAAATTCTCACGAGAATTTCGAAGCGAGTGAGCCTCGTGACGACGAGCGCGAACGAGCGAGGTTGAGAGAGAATTTATCGAGCGAGTTGTCCTCCGAGAAGTCATATTCTGATTACCCTACTATTTCTTTAAATCGAAATTCCTTAAAAGACACTTGGAATATCGAAGAAAAAGACGGTAAATTTATCGTTACTGGCGAAAAAATCGAAAAATTTGCCCGAAAAACCGACTTAAACAACTACGCAAGTTTAAACCGTCTGCGCGATATCATGAAAAAACTTGGTATCCGCGCTGAACTCACCAGCAGAGGCGCAAAACCCGATTCGATTATCGAAATTGCAGGCAAAGAATTTACTTTAGTCGAAGATTATTAGTGAATATAATTAAAGCTACCTACCATATTTGCAGGTATTGTCGACTGAATCACACGATAAGGCACGCCGTAGTTCATTTCCGAAACTACAATCGAACCATCTGGATTCACTGCTTCTACGTATCCCACATGCCCAAACCATCCCGAGCTAGTCTGGAAAATCGCCCCAGCTGCCGGATTTTTATCTACAAGATATCCCGCCGCTGCCGCATTAGCCGCCCAAGAATTAGCGTTGCCTAGCATTCTCGGCAAATCTTGACGTTTATACCACGCCCAGTTAGTACATTGTCCCAATGCGTAACCATTGCTAGGCAAATTATAATAATATCCTAACACCGTAATGTTTTGTCGCCCAGCTGTATCACCCAAATAAGTATAGGTATAAGTATATCGCGCTGGCGCCACATATTCCGGCCGTTCATGTAGTGGCAAACTTCCATTTTTTAGTACAATCTTCATACCTTCAGAAATTCCCGACACTTCCAAATCGTTCAAAGCAACAATATCAGCTTCCGATACTCCATACTTTGATGCAATTCCCCCAACAGTTTCACCAGGCTTCACTGTATAAACGATACCAGGAGTACTCGGAAGATAAAGCAAGGTCCCCGCCGCCACATCAACCGTCTTCAAACCATTCGACCATCTAACTTGATCGCTCGAAAGCCCAAATTTAGCAGCAATTGAATCAACGTTCTCGCCCTCTAATACAACATAAGTATTTACGCCTCGTCTAACGTTAATCTCGGTAATTGGTGGCTTTTCAATTCTGTCCGACGACGTCTGCCCCGCCTCGCGCATCGTATTTGCAATGATATAATTTGACGCTATACCATCTGCACTGGCGAATCTTAGAGCGCTAGATAAATCTGCTACAATATATAATTCCGACAATTGATCAACCGAATAATCATTTGCAGCCAAAGCCTCTAGGCTGATATTTATCTCGGCTTTCTTTTTATCTACCGTTCCTAGCACTACCACTAAAATTGCCACCAAACTCATCAAAAAATATGGCAAAATCTGCTTTAAGCGTCTAAATCTATTTTCATTTCTTTTTTTCGTCATAATGATATACTACAAAAGCTTTGACAATGGTTGGTCGCGTTCTGATTATGCTCAGCTTCTGTATTACTATAATACATCGTTCCGTCGTCACCTGTCAAGAAAAACAGATACGAAGTGTCTGCCGGCTCGGCCACCGCCATAAGCGCCGAAAGCCCCGGATTTGATATCGGTCCACAAGGCAACCCTACATAAAGTCGTGTATTATAACAAGAATCAACCAATAATGCCCCAGCATTATCGCCATGTTCTTTATCTCGTTCTGGGTTTAAAACATCTAAAGCATACGAAACTGTTACATCGCTACCTAATTTCCATCCAAGATTTAATCGCGACAAAAATACCTGTGCTACCATTGGTTGCTCGGCGTCAAATGCTGGCGATGGCGCTTCTTTTTGCACAATTGAAGCCAAAGTTATTCCTTCAAACAGCGA
Source organism: Candidatus Saccharimonadota bacterium (assembly GCA_017511965.1). Taxonomy (GTDB): domain Bacteria; phylum Patescibacteriota; class Saccharimonadia; order Saccharimonadales; family Saccharimonadaceae; genus Nanosyncoccus. The sequence goes on along the minus strand of JAFWHT010000034.1, from coordinate 8,922 downwards.
AAGCCCTCGTTCTGAATATCGCGCCACCAAGTTGTTTTCTTCAATCACTCGCCCCATTTCCCCTAAAAATACCTCCAAAATTTCCTGAACACTAGCGCTTTTATAAAACTCATGCGTATCACCAAATAAATATCCTTCCAAACCAGCCCCTGCCGGCCGTGACTTCAAAAAATCAAAATCATATTTAAAAGCAAAGGCTTCCTCAACCTCTTCCGCCGTATATCCCGCTTCAATTAAATTTTTTTTTATCTCAAAAATCGTCTCTCCCGGGCGAATCGTAAAATCAAATACCTCCGCCACCATCTGAGATTCTAATTCTGCATAATGTTTTGCCCGTTCTTTTGCTCGCAAATCTTTAATCCACAAATAACCACCCACCGCAAGAAGCGCCAAAATCACCAAAATCGCTCCCCCCGAAATCCACGTCGTAATTCTTTTAGCTTTCCTCTTCATTTTTTTGGCTTCTTTCTCAATTATATTAATTTCTTCATTTATTTTACTATTTGGTTCATTAAAGCTCTCTATAAAATCTTCCAATATAATCACTGCAGCTTCTGCATCAATCTCACCCTTTTCGTATGGTTTTCCTCGTGCTTTTAATCTTTCTTCTGCCGTTACTGATGTTAATGATTCGTCCTGAAACCTAATTTTTGCCCCAGGCACTTTCTCCATTAAGGTTTTTGCGAAGTTTCGCACATAAACCGATTGTGCCGTTTCATTTCCTTCGTTACTACGTGGTAAACCCAAAACAAATAGATTTGTATTATTAAACCGTGCCTGATTAGCAATTTCCTGCCACTCATTTCCGTCTACCAAAATAAACCCAATTGGCACTGCAATTTTTGTATCCGAATCGATTTTCGCAACACCGATTCGTTTTTCTCCAACATCTAACCCTAAAACTCGCACTTTTATTCCTTAACTTCCAAAACTACAGTAATTTTATTTGCGTTGCCAGGCACCGATGTCACCCAAGGATATGACTTATCAATTCGCACGTCAATTACTCCGTCGATATCTCTAAGATCGTGTTGCGCTACACCAAAACCTTTGCCTTTTGTGATTTCCACCACGTCGTTTTCCGTTACTTTCGGACCAGTCGAATAAGCTGTCTTTAGTTTACCAATCACCCCTTCGTCGGTTTTCGAAAAGTTCTCAACAAACGGATTATCCATCTTATAAATTTTCATTCCTTCGCCAAGATTTGCTTTTTTCGCAATAAACTCTTCAACTTTCGTTTTATCAACCACATAAACCGACGCTGTCGTTATCGCCTTTAATACCGGCTTAACTCCTTCGCCGACTTCTTCACCGACTGCCGGCGTCGAAATCGCCTCTGCCGTCGAAACCGTCAAACTACTATCAATAATTAGCGACGTTTCTGTATCGATCGTCTCATAAAGTTTCTTTTTCATTTCTGCTTCATTATCGGCTGTGATTTCTCCTTTTGCTTTTTCAACATCTGCCTCCGCAACAATCGTTTTCATTTCATCACTACCACCCGTCATCGGATCTTTGGATCTAACTCCAACATTTGCCGTCGTATCCCAACCCGTATCAGAAGCAGGGATATTATATTGCGAACCAGGCTCCGCCGCCACAACTTTAACCTTCGCCGATACTTGGCAACCATAATTAATAAGCGATGCCGCATCATCTTTATTGTCGCAGTCCTCTTTTCCTCTCCCGTTGTAAGCTAGCCCAACCGACTCTGCCGAGTAATATGTTAGACCACGAATACTAAAGGCCTCGCCGTCTTTTAAGACAATTGAACCTGCTTTATTATATTCAAAATAAGTCGAAACAAGAATCGAGCCTTCGGCTTTTTTTCCAACGTTTTTCTGCCCTGTCGCCTCAAATCCAACTTCATTTATCGTCTCAATTTTCTTTTCTTCGTAATAAAAACGCCCTTCTTCGACTTTTTCTTCAGTTAAATTGGATGTAAAACTTACATTTTCCGAAAAATTATTCGAAACCGTCCGAATTCCTACTATTATCGTTACGGCCGGCGCCAAAACAAATGCCCAAACCAACAACAAAATCAACGCCAAAAATCCCACGCCACTAAAAATCGAGATTTTCTTGTGCGCCAAAACCCAATTTACCAATTTATTTTTCGATTCCTTACGTTCTTTTTTGGGCTTTTCTTTTGATTTTTTGCCCTTATTATCATCCTCGCTCTCGTCTTCATTTTCAGCTTCGTCTTTATCTTCATCTTCACTTTCGGCTTCCGGCTCGGCTTCCGTCTCTGTCTCTTTTTCGGCTACCTCGTCGCTAGCTTCTTCTTCTTTTGCTTCTTCACTTTCCGTCTCTGGCTTCAAAATCTCTGGCGCCGAATTCAAATCTTTTGCCACTGGCAATCTAGTTGTCGCCGCAAGTTTCATAATCGAAGGGTCCGTTGTTACTAATACAACTTTTTTCCCAGACGAAACTCCCGCCTTAGTAATTAATTTTATATTCACTACGCTTCTAAATACCCCCGCTTTCTTTGGCGGTACTAACGCAATGATTTTTTGCTTTGAACCTTCAATTTTGGCAATGATATCCGTAATATCATTTTCAGGTTCAATATAAACCACATCTTTGTCCATATAAAAATAATACCACATTTTAAAATGTTTGTGTTAAAATATATATAAATGAACTTATTTAAGCGCAAAAAAACTACAGAACCCACCGCCGGCAAAGATTCCGCACTTGCCGAAATCGCTCTAAAAGCGATTAATGACGGCGTCATCATGACCGACAAAACCGGCAAAATTGAATTCATCAATCCAGCCGCCTTAACTATGACCGATTCAAAATCCGCAAACGATGTCATCGGTTTTGATTATAGTTTAATTATCAAGCTCGAGTCCAAAGAAGGTCGCGAATTATCCGAAAACGAAAATCCTCTCATTCAGGCCATGAAAACCGGCCAACCCCTCGAATCTTTCCGTGGTAGTCTAATTGTCGGCACCACCGACAAACGTCTCCCTATCGCAATCTCCGTTTTGCCTATCAACAATCTAAGCGGTGATCGCATCATCACTTTCCGTAATATCACCAAAGAACTCCAAGAAGAAGGTGAGCAAACCGAGTTTATTTCTACTGCTTCGCACGAAATGCGTACGCCAGTTGCTACCATCGACGGCTACATTACGCTCGCACTCAACCCCCAAACTGCCACCATCGACGAACGCGCCCGCGGATATCTCACATCTGCTTCTGCCGCTTCCAAGCATCTTGGTAAGTTATTCCAAGATCTTCTCGATGTCACCAAACTAGACGACGCCCGTATTCGTCCAAACCTAGAGCCTGCCGAAATGGTCGCCCTTGTCAAAACCATCTCCAACGATTATCTCGAAAAAGCTAAAGAAGAAAAAATCAATTTTTCTTTTGGCTCCGACGATTCAGTCCAGCCGGGTGGCAATCATCGTATGGACCAAGTCGTTTACAGCTTCGTCGATGTCAATTTCCTGCGCGAAATTCTCGATAATCTCGTGGGTAATGCCCTCAAATACACCCCCGAAGGTGGTTCAATCTACGTCAATGTGCGTGGCGATGGCGACCGCGTCCTTATCAACGTTACCGACACCGGCGTAGGCATCTCCGCCGACGACCTCTCCCATATTTTCCAAAAATTCTATCGCGCCGACAACTCCGACACACGCACTATCGGTGGTACCGGTCTTGGATTATACATCACTAAGCAACGCGTCGAAGCAATGGGTGGCAAAGTTTGGGCCGAATCAGCTTTTGGCGAAGGTTCCACTTTTTATGTCTCCCTGCCCCGTTTAACTAGCGATGAATACGAAAAACGCATGATTGTCGTTCGACAAGCCCAAATGGCCAAACAGCTCGAACAAGCAAATCAACCGACTCCACCAAATCAACCAACTCCACCACCTGCACCACCCATCACAACTCCACCTCAAGCCCCTGCAACTCCACCTCAAGCTACTTTGCAAAATCAAATTATTAATAATTCAAACGAAGGAGTACAACCACAATGACAAAAGTAATGGTAGTAGAAGACGATGCGTCCTTGCGCGAAATCTACAGTATTCGTATTACCGCCGAAGGCTACGAAGTGGTTTCGGCTGGCGACGGCGAAGAAGCTCTAGCAGTAGCTGTCCGCGAAAAACCCGATTTAATTTTGTCGGATGTAATGATGCCCAAAATTTCTGGCTTCGACATGTTAGATATTTTACGTTCCACTCCCGAAACTGCCAATATAAAAGTTATCATGATGACCGCTCTCTCCGCCGACGACCAACGTCGTCGTGGTGAAGAGCTTGGCTGCGATCGTTATCTCGTCAAATCTCAAGTCGGTATCGAAGATGTCGTAAACACCATTCACGAAGTCCTAGGTGACCGACAGGTACAAAATGGACAACCAACTCCGGCTCAATAAGTTCCTAGCTTCCCGACTGGGGCTTTCGCGTCGCGAAGCTGACTCTGCAATTGAGGCCGGCAAAGTAACTATCAACGGCAAAACTGCCATCCTTGGTGCACACATTGACAAAAATGACAAAGTATGCTATAATAAAAAGATAGTCCCGTTTGATACGGATTTTCTTTATTTAGCGTTTAATAAACCCGTCGGCTATGTCTGTTCTCGCCGCGCTCAGGGTGATGCAAAAACCCTCTACGACCTTCTCCCCAAAAAATACCACCACTTAAAAACCGTCGGCCGTCTAGACAAAGATTCTTCTGGTTTAATTCTTCTTACCAATGATGGCGATTTTGCTTTTAAAATGACTCATCCAAAATTCAGAAAAAACAAAGTCTACGAAGTAGAGCTCGACAAGCCTCTCGCCCCCCTCCACCAACAAATGATCACAGATTACGGCGTCGAAATCGGCGACGGCCCCTCGCGATTTAAAATCATAAAGGCAGGACCCGTCGAGAAACTCATTGTCATCTTATCCGAGGGCCGCAATCGCCAAATTCGCCGCACTTTCGCCTCTCTTGGCTACACCGTCACCAAACTCCATCGCACCCAGTTCGGAGAATATAGCCTAGGTGATTTAAAACCAAATAAATATGCTATAATTAAAGTATGAGCACTATTCTAGGATTAGATATTGGTACCGAATTCGTTAAGGCTATTATCGCTAAACCCACCAAAAAGGGCCTCGAAATTCTTGGTATCGGCAAAGCCAAGCAAGTCGAGGGCAATATGAACGCCGGCGCCGTAGCCGACATCCCCGCCGTAGTTGGTATCTGCGAAGATGCTCTAGTCGAGGCCGAAGAACAAGCCGGCGAACGCGCCAATCTCACCGTAGTTGGCATCGCTGGCGAGCTTATCAAAGGCAATACTACTACCGTAAATTACACCCGCAAAAACCCCAACAAGCCCATCCTCGAATCCGAAATGAACGAAATCATCAAAAAAGTCCAACAAAAATCAGGCGAAGTTGCCAAAAAAACCGTCCGCTTAGAAACCGGCAACGACAACGTTGAAGTTCGTCTAATTAACTCTGCTATTGTCTCTCTTACTATCGACGGCTACAAAATATCCAACCCCATCGGGTTTAAAGGTTCGGATTTAACCATCCAATTCTACACTGCCTTTGCCCCACTAATTCACGTCGCCGCCATCGAAAAAGTCTGTGCCGAGCTTAACCTCGACCTTCTCACCGTTGCCGTCGAGCCATTTGCAGTTTGTCGTGCTTGCCTCGGTGACAACCTCGAGTCCAATCTATCTGCCATCGTCATGGATATCGGCGGGGGTACCACCGATATCGCCGTCGTCGAAGATGGTGGAGTCGAGGGTACCAAGATGTTTTCTATCGGTGGTCGCAGTTTTACTCACCAAATCTCCGAAAATCTCGGCGTAGATTTTGATACCGCCGAAGAATACAAATTAAATTACGACACTGGCGACCTAGACGATCGCATCAAGTCAAAAGTCGAAACTGCCCTCTCGCGCAACATTTCCGTTTGGCTCACCGGCGTCGAAGTCGCTCTCGAAGATTTTAACAACGCCAGCAATTTCCCCCGCGAAATTATGCTTTGTGGTGGTGGCGCTAGCCTCTCCTTACTCCAAGAAACTCTTGCCGTTTCCGACTGGTACGAAAATCTCCCATTCTCTCGTCGGCCACTCATTAATCTTATCGACGTTAGCACTCTTCCAGATTTAAATCTCACCAAACTCAGCGCCGACAGCCGTTCTGAGCTTGACCATTCCTATGTCACCGCACTTGGCCTTCTTCGCGTTGGTCTCGACACTCTTGCTGGCGCCCAGCCCGAGAACAAACTAAAAGCCAAAATCGCCAAACTACTTCAAAATTAATTCAGCTTTAATTCTTCGAATTCCCGCCGCAACGGATTCTTCTTTAACGATTTTTATCCCACCAATCACTCCAGTATGCTCAACATGTGGCCCGCCACAAACTTCGCGCGACACCGGCTTTTCAAAATCACCAATCGTATAAACTTTAAGCTGGTCGGGATATTTTTCCCAAAATTGCCCGTGCGCCTTTAAGGTATTTCGCGCATAATCCTTTTCATACTCATCAAATACAACCTCGTGATCTTCAGAGATCCAATCATTAACCTGTTTCTCAACTTTTTCTAACTCCTCAGGAGTCATTTTGTGGTCTAAATTAAAATCAAGACGCATTCGGTCAGCCGTAATGTTCGAACCTTTCTGGACGATATCCGGCGAAATCAATTGTTGCAAAGCAGCGAGCAATAAATGCGTAGCCGTGTGATATTTTACGGTAGTCTCACCGTGATCAGAAAGACCACCCTTAAACATTCCCTTGCTTGCCGTTTGCGAACGTTCACGTTGTTTACCTAGAGCTATTTCAAATTCCTTTAAGTAATCTTTCGATAACTCAACTCCCTGTCTATAACACTCCTCTACCGACAATTCCAACGGAAACCCATACGTATCCTGCAACATAAAAATATCTTTTCCGTCTAAAATTTTATTATTCCTAGATAATTTATGTAGTTCCCTTATTCCTCGATTTAAAGTTTTACGAAAAGCATTTTCTTCGCGTAGCATCGTGTCTAACGCCATCTCACGATGTGTCAAAATCGAATCCGGCAAATCGGCATAAATCTCTGCCACAATCGGTACAATCTCACTCAAAAAATTCGCTGAAATCCCCAAATCCAAAGCTCGTAAAATTGCTCGGCGCAGCAACCTTCGCATCGCATATCCGTGTGCTTTATTAGATGGCGCAAGTCCTTGCGCCGCGAGTAAATACGCTCCCCTAATATGGTCGGCAATCACTCGCATCTCATCGGTATTGTTCTCATAAGATTTCCCCGAAATTTTTTCCAATCTCTCAACAATCGGTCGCATCAAAGAGATTTTAAACACATCAAACGACCCAATCGCCGCCGCCGCAATCCGTTCTAAACCACCACCAAAATCAACGTTTTTCTTGGCAAGCTCTTCAAAACTGCCATCTTCGAGTCGGCGATATTGCATAAAAACTTGGTTCCCGATTTCCATAAATCGCGCCCCGTCGCTCGCCGGATGCGCCAAACCATACTTAGCCTCGTCTTGCTTATCTTCACCAAAATCATAAAATACTTCCGAATCTGGCCCGCAAGGGTCGCCAATCGGGGTAGTTTCGCAAGCGCCACCACGACTCCACCAGTTTTCTTTGTCGTCGTAGAAAAAGATGCGTTCACCAGGCTTAATGCCACGTTTGTCGCCGTCTTTAGCAGAGCCGATTTCAGCGACTTTAGCCTCAATCCCAGCTTCTTTAAAAACTTGTTGCCAAATTTTGGCAGCTTCCTCATCTTTTGGGATGCCATATTTTTCGTTGCCAATAAAGCAGGTAACGTAAATTTTGTGGGGATCAAGCCCAACTACTTCAGTCAAAAACTCAAAGAAATTACGGATTTGTTCCTCTTTAAAATAATCGCCCAGCGACCAGTTACCAAGCATTTCAAAAACAGTAGTATGCCTAGGGTCTCCGACGTCGTCGATGTCTTGCATCCTCATAGAAGGTTGCGAATCAGCCAAACGGACGCCATCTTTGTGTGGCTCACCAAGTAGATACGGCAAAAGTGGTTGCATTCCCGAGCCAGTAAATAGTGTTGTTGGATCACCCTCTAGCACCAATGGCGCCGGCGCTATCACCTTATGTCCCTTTTTTTCTTGAAACTCCAAAAACTTTTTTCTAATCGTATTTGCATCCATTTTTTTATTATACCACAGATTATTTTTTTACCCTAAAAACCTTGCATAATTTAACGATTTTTGTTATAATAAAAGGAGCGAGGGAGCTTTCAGAGCCACCCGCTGAGAGTTAGAGCCGCTTTGGGCGTGGTCTTACTGGAATACTCAGGTAATCTCTAACTTCCGGAAAACCTCTTTTTAGGAGGTTTTTTGTTGCAATTGTAATACGTTTTTACGGATAGATTTTTACCATTCTGTGTCAATTCTAACACTAAACGATGCTTATTAGTTAAAACTTTCTCTACAATTATTTTATTGTTTCTCAAATAAATTATGTCTGGTTTTTTGTAGACGCTACGAATCTCTTTGATATCCTCTAGCGTCAAAGGATTTTTATCTATTCCACCGAATTTTTTCTTCCCACCAATATGACCAGAATTCAAAAGATGTCGCAAAGCGTTTGATTTCATTTGTAGTTTAGCTCTCTGATTAATGACTCCGTACGTTGTATATAATTTCGCTTCATTTGGCGTTAACGCAGTAAGAGTTACTCGCTTAAATCTCATGCTGGCTAATCTAAAAAAGCCCTTAGCTGCTACAGAACCATCATTCATTAATTCAGAAACTAAATCACGAATATCTTCGCGATTATTAATAATACACCCTTTATATTGGTTAGATTTTTTCATGCTACGGGTGTAGCATAGGTAAGCTAGAAAAGCAACCCCCCAAACTCGCTTAGGGTTATAATATAAATATGACAAGTATATCACCCCCCCCCCCCCCCCCCC
>JAFWHT010000033.1 GCA_017511965.1 Candidatus Saccharimonadota bacterium | reverse complement strand
TCCACCAAAATCTGATTCAAAGTTTGCTCATCTTCGCGCCCTGCTCCCCCACGCGCATCACGTTTGTGCGCTACCGCATCAATCTCATCAATAAAGATAATCGACGGTGCATTTTTCTTCGCTTTTGAGAATAAATCGCGAACTCTTGAAGCCCCAACCCCAACAAACATTTCCGCAAATTCCGAACCCGAAATCGAAAAGAAAGGAACATTCGCTTCACCCGCCACTGCACGCGCCATCAAAGTCTTACCAGTACCAGGATCTCCCGCCAGTAAAACTCCGCGTGGAATCTTTGCGCCTAATTTCTCGTATTTTTTCGGGCTCTTCAAAAAGTCAACAATTTCCGTTAAATCTTGTTTTGCCGATTCGTTTCCTGCCACATCCTTAAACGTCACCTTTTTCTTGTCTGGCCCATAAAGCCTTGCGCGCGATTTACCAAACGACATCGATTGACTATTTGCCGCATTCGCTTGTCGCATTACCCACGAGAAAAATATCACAATCGCAATAATCGGCAAAATTGTGAGCAATACATCAAAAATTATCCCCGCCGTATCAACTGCTTCTTTGTATTCAATCACCGGATAAGTTTCTTGGCATTTTGTTAGCTCTTCGCCTTCCAACTTATCACAATAGTTTACTAAGCCTTGGTCGTATAAAGTTCCAGCGTTATCTTTCCTAGAAGTTTCAGTCGGCTGGTCTTTTCCTTTCAAAGTAATATCTAGAGTATTTCCAGTTACTGTGATTTTTTTAATATCTCCCTCCGGATCATTTGCGCGTTGAATCACTTCCGAAATTGGCACTTCTGCCTTTTCGGTTTTTTCGTAATTCATATTCGCAATTAAAAATCCCGCAAAACAAAGTAAAAGAAAACTAAAAGCAATACTTCTAATCGTATTAGACTTATTATTTGCATTGGATGCAGGTTTCCCCTGTGTCTTGTTCGTCATTTTTTCCGCCACTTTTTTCTCTCCTTAATATATTATATTCTACCATATAAACTCAACTTGTGGTATAATAAAATTATTCTGGGTGTGGCGCAGTTGGTAGCGCGCGACTTTTGGGAAGTCGAGGCCGCTGGTTCAAGTCCAGTCACCCAGACCATAAAAAGGCCAACAGCCTTTTTTCCATCTGGGTATGGCGCAGCCTGGTAGCGCGCAGCGTTCGGGACGCTGAGGTCGCTGGTTCAAATCCAGTTACCCAGACCATTTTTATCGGGGGTTAGCGCAGTGGTAGCGCGTACGTCTGGGGGGCGTGAGGTCGCCAGTTCGATCCTGGTACCCCCGACCACCACATCTGAAAAACTTGACTTTTATAGATTAGTGTGACATAATAAGAAACGAGTCCTTTACGGGCTCGTATTTTTACAACCAGGCTAAAGAAAGGGGGACTTTATGTATTTGATGAAAAATATGCAAGGTAGGCTAGGCAATCAATTATTTCAGTACGCGTTTATGCGTGCAGTGCAAGAAACCTATGCACCAGATGCCAAAATCGTGTTATCCTTTCGTCGTAAACTCCACGAAAAACACAGCCCACCCAAAAAAGACTGTTTGTTGTTTTTCCGGACCAACCACAGAAGGCTAACACGATTACCGTTAACCTCATCGCAAAAGATTTTGATATTTATGCTGTCTGCAATACTTTTTATCGACAAAAAATTGCACAGCAAAAATAACGTAAAACGTTGCTACGAAATCGAAGAGCGCTGGCAACCCATATTGTTAAAACACAATATCTTGTGGTGTCTCAACGGTTATCGAAAGTTTGATTTTAGCAAAATCGACTGGACCAAAAACGTAGTGTTTTACGGATATTTCGAGTCGCCAAAATACTTTAATGACGCTCGGGTATTAGAAATCCTTCGCAATGAATTTATGCCAAATTGTGTAGAACGAATCAAAGAATTACCTATCTATCAAAAACTCAAAAATTCAAATTCGGTTTGTCTACATGTAAGGCGCGGAGATTTTGTCGGTCATCCACGGCACGATGTATGTAGCATAAACTACTATCAAAAGGCTATCAATACTATCATACGTGCAGATAAATTACAAAAGCGCCTAGGCAGAATTATGCCACCGCACTCACCCTACCACACACCACTGCAATTTGCGGTGTTTTCTGATGATTCTGATTGGGTAAGAAAAAATCTCAAATTACCTCAAGACACAATTTTTGTGGATGATATCGAATGGGATTTTATCGTGCAGTACATCATGCGCGCTTGCCGAAATTTTATCATGTCAAACTCCACCTTTTCATGGTGGGCACAATTTTTATCAGAACATCACGACAACAAAGGTATGGTGATAGCGCCGGTCAATTGGTGGAACGACGACAAGCATCAAGACATCTATCTTAACAGATGGCACCTAATCAACAACAACTAGCCTGGTAAAGGCGGTCTACTCTAGGCCGCCTTTTTTCATACTATAATAGTAATCGTGTTATAATTAACTTATGTTAATCTATGCCTCAAAACTTATTGGCACCAAAATCTTAAGCGTCCAGGCCGGCAGTCCAATCGCCACCGTCGCCACACCCATTATTGATCCCGACACTCTCAAAATTATTGCTTTCAAACTTTCTGGCCCTCTTATCGCCAAATCAGAAAACAACCTTCTCGATGTTAAATCCATCCGTGAATACTCTCATTACGGCATGGTTATCGACGATATCGACGAGCTAATCACCGATGACGACGTTGTTAAAATTCGCGACATCCTAAAACTAAATTTCACTCTTCCTGGTCTTAAAGTCGAAACCAAAAAAGGTTCTAAGCTCGGCAAAGTCATCGACTATACCGTAACGAGTGAGGATTTTCTCGTTCAACAAATCGTCGTTAAGCGTCCCGCCATCAAAAGTTTTCTCGACCCCGAACTAATTATTTCTCGCAAAGAAATTGTTGAAATTACCGACTACAAAATTATCGTAAAAGACGAAGAAAAAGTCCTAAAAACCAAAGCCGAAACCGAAGATTTTATCCCGAACTTCATTAATCCCTTTCGCAAGAACGAACAAGACTACGCGCCAGTTCAAACGAAAAACCCTGACGACAAAGATAACTAATTAATTTATCATCATCTGCATATTTATTGCGCTTTTTTGCAATAATTTTCAAAATCTCTTCTTCATCATTCCTAACATCCAAAACTTCATCAATAATATCTTTTGAAATTCCCTTTTTCATGAGTTCCATCTGAAGCCGTTTCTTTGAAATTCCCTTTTTCACAAACCGATTTTCCACGTACCACTTCGCAAACTTATAGTCATCAAGATATTTTTTCTCAATCAACCGATTAATAATTTGTTCAGAAAACTCAGAAGACGCTCTGAGCTTTCGCGCCAAATAATCTCTGACTTCTTTTTCAGAACGTGGTCTTATTAAAACCCATTCAAGCGTTCTTTGATAAAGTTTTCCAAAATCCGACGCATTTTTAAACTTCGCTAGTTCCTCTTCCGATATTTCCATCCCAACCTTCAGCCGAAACTCCACCACCTGCGAAATATCTAAAGAAAACGAAAACATTCCATCAACAAACACATTCACCCGTTCTGGATTTTTCACCCCCTGCTTTAAATTAGTTATTTTCATATTTTTTTGCAATTCTTTCAGCAAAATCTTCTAAATTAATCCGAAAAAGTTTATCGTCTTGCAAAGTCCATTTTAAATTCGGCCAAAAGCTATCTAGCTTTGAGGCCTTAATCCATTTAACTTCTTCAACCTCATCATCATTAAATTTAAAATCATCTGGCCGCGAAGTCCAATCATAAAAATAAAGTGTCACAAATATCTTCCAACGAATATAACTTCCCGCAATCTCCAATTTATTTTTATCTAAATCGACACCAATTTCCTCGCGAGTTTCCCTCACCGCCGAATCAATCTGGCTTTCATTCAAATTAACATGCCCGCCCGCCGAAACATCCCAAGTATCAGCGTTTTCTCTAAGATGTTTCGAGCGATGTTGAAACAAATACTCAACTTCGCCATCCTTAAAACGATAAAGCATCACCGCCGCACCGTAAAAAAGCCTCACTTTATCTACTTCTAGCTCAGCGGGAACAATCCCACGCAGTCTCTCGCCATTATAATCCAGCTCTTGCCAAACTTCTCCCGAATGTTCCATTTACTCCACCACCTTCGCCTTTTCTCGCACTTTTTTCTCAATTTCTGCCATCAACTTCGGATTTTCCTTAAACAACTTTTTCACCGCCTCACGTCCTTGACCTAAAGTTTCGCCATTGTACTTAATAAATGCGCCGGCTTTTTCCAAAACTCCATACAAAACCCCAAGATCTAAAACATCGCCAGTTTTCGAAATCCCTTCGTTGTACATAATATCAAATTCTGCAACTCTAAATGGTGCCGCAATTTTATTTTTCACAACCTTAATTTTTGTACGGTTACCCGAAATGTTGTCACCTTCTTTAATTTGACCAATCCGGCGAATATCAATTCTAACGCTCGCATAAAATTTGAGTGCATTTCCACCCGTCGTCGTCTCCGGATTTCCAAACATCACACCAATCTTCATCCGAATTTGGTTGATAAAGATCACCGTCGCTTTTGATTTGCTAATAATTCCGGTTAATTTTCGCATTGCCTGGCTCATCAATCTCGCATGAAGCCCCATTTGCGAATCGCCCATATCGCCATCAATTTCCGCTTGTGGCACCAACGCCGCCACCGAATCAACCACAATTAAATCAACTGCATTTGACCTAACCAAAGTCTCACAAATTTCCAGCGCCGACTCGCCATTATCTGGTTGACTAATCAGCAAATTCGCCGTATCAACCCCAATTTTTTTCGCATACGCTGGGTCCAAAGCATGCTCTGCGTCAATAAACGCCGCCTGCCCACCTTGCTTTTGAATTTCCGCAATCGCATGTAGCGCTAAGGTAGTTTTACCCGACGATTCCGGCCCATAAATCTCAATGATGCGCCCCTTAGGATATCCGCCACCAAGCGCCAAATCAAGCGCTAAAGACCCTGATGGCAAAAGTTCAACATCCATCTTTGGCGTCTCGCCTAGTTTCATAATCGAACCATCACCAAACTGTTTCGTAATCTGCGAAATCGCGAGCTCCAAAGCCGCACTTTTTCCATCATTATTATTTTTCTTTTCCACCGCATCCTTTTTTACCATAATAGTATTACCTTTCTGTATATATATTATATATTATACATTAAATTTTATAATTCTCTCACCCTATTTCTGCCACCTCTTGTAGCATAGACGAAGAATAATTGCAACCCCCCCATTCCTCTTAGGCTAAAACATATGATATAATATAAACATGAGAGCTCATGAAAACATCTATATTTCTAGTTTAACTACTATGCGTCTTGGTGGCATCGCTCGCCACGTCATCGAAATCGAAAAACTCGAAGATATTTCTGACGCCTATGGTTTTGCCAGTCAATTCAATATGCCCGTTTTTGTTCTCGGCGCCGGCGCTAACACGCTCGGCCACGACGAAGGTTATCCAGGCGTTATCATCATTAACCGTATGCGTGGCATTGTTGAAGAACCAACAGAATCAGGACCCGTCCGGCTAAAAATCTTCGGTGGCGAGCCTTGGGACGCGGTCGTCGAATACGCTGTCAACAAAAATCTAACCGGCATCGAAGCACTCAGCAAAATCCCCGGCCTCGCCGGCGCCGCTCCCGTCCAAAACATCGGCGCCTACGGCCAACAAGTTTCCGACGTCATCACCGAAGTTTTTGTTTACGATTCTGTCACTTACGAATTCAAAACCCTCACCAAGCCTGAGCTCAACTTTTCTTACCGCAAAAGCCTTTTTAATACTTCCGGTAAAAATCGCTATTTTATCATTTCAATCACCATCGAATTAAGGCCTGGCCAAATGCCTCGCCCGTTTTATAATTCACTCGAAAACTACATCTCCGAGCATAAGCTCACCGATTTTACACCAAAAGGTGTTCGCGAGATGGTCTCTCAAATCCGTGCCGACAAACTCCCCGACCCACGCACCACAGCCTCTGCCGGCTCTTTCTTTAAAAATGTTTATATCGATGATCGCGCCGCCGAAAAAGCTGTCGAAAAGGGCGTGCCAGTTCATCGCTCTCCTTATCAAAACAAAGTCAGTTCTGCCTGGCTTATCGAGCAAGTTGGCCTCAAAGGCAAACTTCTTCATGGTATCCGCGTCTCCGACAAAGCTCCCTTAGTCCTCATCAACGAATCTGCCAGAAGCTACAACGATCTCTCCAAAGCCCGCGCCGAAATCGTTAGTAAAGTCTATGATAAATTCGGCTACTGGCTAGAACAAGAACCCGTGGAGCTTGTAGCGTGAAAATCCTAAACGGTTCTGAGCTCGCCGGATTTATTAAAGAACGCCAAAAAAATCAAGTCCGAACTCTCTCAAAAAAGCCCAAGCTTCTTATCCTTCGCGACTCCGACAATCCCGTCATCACAAAATACGTCAACTTAAAAAAGCAGTACGGCGAAGATATCGGCGTGGAGGTTATTGATACTTACATAAATACAGATTTAATTAAAGATAAAATTATTCATGCTAATAAAGATTCAGAAATTCATGGAATTATTATTCAGTTGCCTATCCTCAAAAAAGAGCTCACCGACGAGCTAGCAAATTTAATTGCCCCCGAAAAAGACGTCGACGGTCTTGGAGAGAACGCAAAATTCGACTCCGCAACCGCAACCGCTATTCTTTGGCTTCTCGCCGGCTATGATATAAAACTAGCAGGCAAAAAAATCGCCATCATTGGCCGTGGCAAACTCGTTGGCGCTCCACTTTACAAAATGTTTAAAGCCAGCAATTACCATGTCGACCTCTTTCACAAAGGCTCTGACTTGACAAAGCTTAACCAGTATGATATAATCATTACAGCCACGGGCGTTCCGGGGTTGATTTCTAGTTCTATGCTAAAACCCGGCGCCGTAATTATTGATGCTGGTACCGCCTCAGAAAAAGGCGTCCTAAAAGGTGACTTAAAAGAAGAAGTCCGCGAGCGAAACGATCTTACCGCCCTCACCCCCAAAACTGGTGGCGTTGGCCCACTTACCGTTACTGCCCTTTTTGATCACGTCATCCAAGCCATCTAAAATCCTGCCCACAAAAAATGAACCCCTAAATGGGGTTCATTTTCTTTAAAGACCACCCGTGAAGCGGTCAATTAAAATTTTTTACGGCTAGCAATGTAATAACCAAGCATCGTCGCCATCGAACCCGCGCCAATCACGCCAGTTACGATAGTCGAAGCACCAGTTTGTGGCAACTCGTTAGGAGTTGGGGTTGGTGTTGGGGTTGGGGTTGGTGTATCACAGGTTTTGTCAAGCGCCACGCTTGCGTCATCCTTAAACACTTTACCATTAACTGTAGCCGAGGCCCAGTTCACCAACTGATTTGCACCACACGCCAAAGAGTTATCCACTACTTTACCAGTAAAGCGTACATACGCATTACCATTTGTTCCGTAATTACCAATGTTAATACCAGTAGTCGTCAAAGTGTTATCTTTAAGCAACGTACCGTTTTGATAATTAGAATTGTAAAGATAAGTAGAATCTTTTACATATTCAACGTTGGTTGGCAAAACATCTCGAATCATCACGTTTTTCACTTCTTCAGCAAGAAGGTTTACGTATTCGATTTGGTATTCTACCTCATCACCAACTTTAGCAACCACTGATTCGCTCCAAGTTTTTGTACCTTTAATGCGAACCATTTTTGAAACTTTAGCCGCGACCGAATAATTAACTTTTACGTCAATCATTACGACCCCGTCGTAGCTAAAACAGCCAGGAATGTTTCCGTCCATTTGGTCATACCCCAAGAGTGCACCCTCCGAGGTAATTACGCTGTCCGAAAGCTTAAATTCCCGATTGTTCTTATTAGCATCAGCGTTAACATAACGCGCCGAACCGTTAACATACTCAAGGTACATATCTTCGCTCGCAACTAACTTCACTTCATCGAAGTAACGCTTCGGAGTTGCATTAGAGCTATCGAGATAACCCACAATCGTATGTTGATTAGATACCGTAGTCGGTAAGTTAAATGTCGCCTTTACACCATTAGCGGTATGATAAAGGCTGTTGTTATGAACGTAAAGACGAATCGTATAAACTTCACCGTCTTTTACGTTAATCTCGTCGTCTTTCCAAGTATTGCCAGTAGTCCCAGCAACTTTCGCGCCAACGAAATTTCGCTCATCACCAATTTTACCGTTGGTGAAAGAGTTAAAGGTAATCGTATTACCAAGCTGATCAGCCTCTTGGTAAGTATAAACTGGACGACCTTCTATCGTACCAGTACTATCACCATAGGCATTTACCATCACAGGCGTAATCGAAGCAGTCGCAATAATCGCCGCCGCCGAAACACTCATGACAGATTTAAAAATTTTACTCATATTAAATCCTTTCTTAATTATCATAAATTATGTTTTTTGGTTGCTAGCCGAATTGTTAATTTTCGTCTTTTATTAGCAACCGAATCGTCTCAAATCTCAATTCTTGGGGGAAGCCCGGCGGTTTACCCGCCAGGCTTACCAAGGTACTACAAATGCTATCTACTTTAGTCTGGCGGTCCTCCCCAGGACTGTCCAGGCTGTGAAGTGATCGGTGCAGAACCGCCGTTCGGCGTTGCAACCTGCGCAGGAGGTGCTACCGAAGTCGGTGTATCTATCGGAGCGCTCGTCGGCGTCCCCGTGTCGGCATTGTTGTCGACATTAACCGGCGTTGACGGCGGCAGATTTAACTGTTCGTTAACCTGCGCGGGCGTCGTTGTCGGAGTGTTGGGCTCGCCGCCCTGCTTGGTCTGCTCGTTCGCTTTCTTGAGTTCCTCAATCGCCTTGTTGTAGTCGTTGAGGTTCCCGTGCGAAGAACCACCGTTGTCCTCCGTCGATTGATTCGGATTCGACGGATTATTGGTGTTCGGACCAGGCCCGGGGTTATCCCCAGGCGCCACCGGATCGCCCTGCGTCCCCTGCGTCGGATCCTTTTTCGGACCAGGCGTAGGAGTCGGCGTTGGCGTCGGAGTTGGCGTCGGCGTCGGAGTTGGCGTCGGCGTAGGAGTCGGCGTTGGCGTCGGAGTTGGCGTCGGCGTAGGAGTCGGAGTTGGCGTCGGCGTCGGCGTAGGAGTCGGCGAACCCTTTCCAGGGTTCGGCTGCGGCGTGATTTTCATAATCTCCGCCACATTTGTGGGCTGATACCCACAATCGATCCGATACGCCACCTCAAACTTCTGTCCCTTTATGGTAATCTCATATACCAAAAAGGTACCACTATGGTCGACTGTCTCCATAACGATCACATCCGGCACGCCGTTTGGTGTGTCCGGATTCATATACATCTGGTCGTCCAGACCACCCTCGCGAGTCTCAATCCGCACTGTCGCTCGGTCAAGAGTTCTGTTAAAAGCTTTCAGAGTCTCATTGTACTGACTCTGATTCTTCATCCAAACCTCCTTGGATTTATTTATGGTCTTAGCCCAATCATGCTGGCAAGACTCATAAAATTCGCCCAAAAACCGAGTTCCAGTTATTGAATCCCACCACGCCGTTGCCGCTGCACCAAGCGCAGGGTCTCGACTCATACGATACCTGAGATCTTTGTCATAGACCTCAGGTTTCGTATTCGGCTCAATCGGACTCACGCCAAAGTTGAAGTCGTCTTCCGGCTTCTCATTATCTTGTAAATCCGAATTATAAAAGTGATACCACGGCTCATCAATCGCCGTGGCCGCCGTTGAGGCTGTTGACTCGACCTTCGCCGTATCGACCGGTTCCTGCGCCGCCTTAGCCTTATTAGAAAACCAAGACGGAAAATTAAAACCCGCCGAGCTGAATCCTCCGATGAGAATCGCAAGAATCGTTATCGCGACAACCCCTCGGCTAAGCCATCTCATGGTTTGGCTTCGAGCTTTTAGCTCTTCAGCCTTTGTTCCCGACTTCAACACGCTTGCTTCATAAGCACATTTGGTGCTTCTAAAGTCAAGCAAGTCGAAAACCAGACCACCGATAGTTGCAATCAGAAGCGCCATGGGAGTAAAAAGAATAAGCGACCTCGAAAGCCCCTCAATCTTTAGCCCACCTACCGTCATCATTGCCGTCGCCATCGTCGTCCCTAACATTAAGACGGCAATCGCAACAAAAGCAGCGAATCCAGCGGCAGTCTTGCCCTCGTGATACCATCTGTATATCAGATAGACATACATTAGTATCATTAAGACAAAAAACCCTATCGCAACAACTGAGAGCTTCGGTGCCAGATAATTCACGACACCAAGAACGGTTCCAAAAACTATCGCGCGTAGCCAGCCATTTTGATTTAAATTTTTCAATTTAAACTCAAACGGCTGCTCAACGTCCACGCCCTTTCTGATTTTCCACAGGTCTTTGTCGACAAACTTCTGTTCGGCAAGGCCCATCAGGCATGTAACTACAACTGCTAGTATCAATGACAGCATCATAGCCGTCACCTCCTTTCTAAGTGTGTGGGGAGAAAACAGTATAATAGATAGCATTTATTTTCACAGATTTCGCTTGAAATCTGAGATGATTCGGTTGTTAATGGTCTTCTTGTTTAAGATAAACACCAAAAACTCAAGACTAATTACATTGTATCACACTTTAGCTTTTTTGTCAATATGTATTTCATACTTTTGCGCTTATGGCAAATGAAAAAGGCCGGCATTAAAGCCAGCCTCTTCCAAGGTGCCGTAGTTGTAGTTTTACTCGCCGTTAAAGCGAGCGCCAATCTTCACAAATCCGTCTTCGGACCAGCCCGGGATATACACCGGGCCAGTATAGGCCTTCGCCTTAGCCTTGGCTTCCGCCTCGGCCTTAGCCGCCGCTCGGACTCGCGCCTGGGCTTCCGCCTCGGCCTTCTTTTTGGCTTCCTTTTCGGACGCCTCCAACTTCTGAGCCTCGTCAAACAAGGCTTGCGCCTCGTCCAACATTGCCTTTCGCTCGGCTTTCATTCTGTCGGCCTCTTTTGCCAAGGCTTCCACCCTAGCGTAGAGCTCCGCCGAAGTCAGCGGTTTCGGTTTCGATGTAGGCTTTGACGCCTCAGGTGCCGCAGTCGTCACAGGCGTCTCTTTGGCTTCAAGCGCTTCAGCTGTTACAAATTGGTCTCTCTTCGACATTTCTCATCCCTCCTTTAGACTCGTGAATGCTGTGAATGTGAAAAACTACATTGTTAAACTACTATACCCTCATTATAGCACACTTTATCAAAATTGTCAATAACTATACCATAAAACATTTGTAAAACACAAAAAATGGTGCGGGTGAGGGTAGTCGAAACCCTATCTCAAGTTTGGAAAACTTGCATACTAACCGCTGTACTACACCCGCAAATCCGAATTGTTAATGGGGTGGGATACCGGAATTGAACCGGTGACCTTCTGGACCACAATCAGACGCTCTAACCATCTGAGCTAATCCCACCATATATTATATTATAGCATAAATTATCTCGAAATACCAGGATTTCTCGGCGGTGTTGGTGCTGGCCTAGAACTAGAACTAGGCCTAGAACTAGAACTAAAGCTAGACACTCCCATATTCGGTTCGGGTGGTGTATAGGTTTGCGCTTTTGGTCGCATATTTACCGCTCCCGAAGCCAACTGCGAATCTCGATACCCCTTAATTCTCGTTCGATTCTCTTCTAATTTCCGACGCTCCTCAAAACTCGATGTCGATGCCGCCCCAAATCCCTGATTTTGTACCATCGCATACCCCGAACTATGCACTACGTCTTCTTTTTTCGCCTTCATCATGTATTTAAGTAGCGGATTTTTATCCATGTAGCCTCCTATTTTGGTAGTAGCAAAAACGCCACCGTCCCCGCTGCCGCACCAAGAATTATCGTTAAAATAATCGTAATAATCAAACTCACATGCGCCTGTTTCTCTGGCTTTGTAATAATTGTCACTGGCCCTTTTGGCTCTTCTTTTGGCGGTACCGAAACTTTTTTGCGATAAACATTTTTCGAAAGCGGCCTCTTCACCACCTTATCTTGATTAATAAAATTCGGCTTTGGCATCTTAAAAACTTTATCCGCCGGCTTTTTTGCTTTTGTCGCTGTTGAAGTTGTTTCTTCAACTGCAATCTCACCAATCTCCTCAATCACCCCAAGCATTGGCTCTTCAGCTCTTTTTATTGGCTTTCTCGCCACCGGCCTATTTACCACCGGCTTTCTCTCCACTGGTTTTCTTTCCACTGGTTTTTTTGCCACTGGTTTACTCGCCACCGGCCTCTTTACCGCGCCCTTTCTCGGCGCAAAATCCATATATTGTTTACTCATGCACTAACTCTTTTCGCTATTTCAATTATATCAATAAATTCGCTCAAAATCAAACTTGCCCCGCCCACTAGTAATCCATTCACTCCAGGCACCATCAAATATGCCCCCGCATTGGTCTTTTTTACGCTTCCACCAAACAAAATCGGTACCTTTTCGGCCACTTTTACTCCGTAAGTATCTTTCAAAATCTCCCGAATCAATTTTACTACTTCTGCAATTTCACCTGGCGTTGCTTCTTTAGCCGCTTTTGTCGACGAAATCGCCCACACCGGCTCATAAGCCAGTATCACCTTGTCCAAATCTTCTGCCGAAACATCCGCTAGTCCACCCAAAACTTGATCCCGAATCACATCAGCAGTTTCACCAAACGCCCGTTCCGATTCTGTCTCACCAATACATAAAATCGGCGTCAATTTATTTCGCACCGCTCCTGCTACTTTTTTCTGAATAAATTTATCATCTTCTCCAAAAATATGTCGCCTCTCCGAATGGCCAATTATCACATAATCCACCAACCCTCTAAGCTGTGAAAACGAAGTTTCGCCCGTATACGCCCCAAAATCTCGATAAAATCCATTTTGCGCCGCCAGTTTCATCTTGTGTCGATCAATTTGCAAAGATAACGGTTGCAGAGCTACCGTCGAAGGCGCCACCACCACTTCTATGTCTCTATAATTCGGTACTGCCTTTAAAAGTTTATGAAGATAAATAGAAGCCTCGCCGACTGTAAAGTTCAACTTAAAATTGCCCACGATATAAGTTTTCATAACCTAATTATAGCATGCTATAATTAAAATATGAAAAAAGTTCTATCATTCGATATTGATCAAACCTTAAACATCGCAAAAACGCCGATCAACGACGAAATCGCCGATTTATTAACCCGCTGTCTCAATCATTTCGAGATTTGCCCAATTTCCGGCCAAAAATTCGACCAATTTTTAATCCAAATTGTTGACCGTTTAAAAGATGCTACTCCTGAGCAATTAACTCATCTTCATCTTTTCGTCGCTCAAGGCACTCAGTATTACCGCTTTAATTTAGAAAAAAACGACTGGGAACAAGTCTATAATTATCCCCTAACCGACGAACAAGTTAAAAAGATTTCCGAAACAATAGAAACCTCTGCAAAAGAACTTGGCTTCTGGGAAGAGGACAAACTCGCTCCTGGCGACGAAATTATCGAAAATCGCCTCTCTCAAGTCACCTTCTCTGCTCTCGGTCAAACCGCCGGCACCGAAGAAAAATACGCTTGGGACCCTGATTATAAAAAACGCGCTAGTATCGTCGCTCGCTGTAAAGAGCTCGCGCCCGAATTCGAATACGAAATCGGTGGCACTACCTCTATTAATGCCATCACTCCTGGCATGAATAAAGAATTTGGCATGAACCACCTCTTAGAAGAACTCCGTGTCGAGAAAAAAGACGTCCTCTATTTTGGCGACATGACCTCCCCGGGCGGAAATGATTACCCAGTCGTAAAAATGGGTATCGACACCATCACCGTCAAAAGTCACGAAGACACCGCCTTTGCCCTAAAAGGCATTCTTGGCCTCCTAGATGCTCAAACTCAAACAGATCGTGGACACTTCCTATTGTAGAATAGTTATATAACAACACTAACTAATATCTACAAAGGAGGATATTTATGCGCGGTATAGTCGGCACATCCAC
>JAFWHT010000032.1 GCA_017511965.1 Candidatus Saccharimonadota bacterium | reverse complement strand
TCTCCTACTCAACCTGCTGGTAGTTATGTAGGTAAAGTGAGATATACTATGGTGCATCCAAATGATGCAGCAGCCCCACTTGCTAGAATTACTCTTTCTGATGCTTATGAGAAAACTGGTAAGACTAAAGTTACAGTTGGTAGTAGTAGTTACTATAAGCTTCAAGACATGACACCAGAAATCTGTAATATGACAGAAGTACTAGACGAACCAGGACAAACCCAGTTACTAGACATACGAGACAACAAAGTCTATTGGGCAACTAAGTTACAAGACGGACATTGTTGGATGACGCAGAACTTGGATCTAGACTTAAGCATAAGCGCAGCTCTAACTAATGAAACTTCAGACCTAAATACTGTCGCCTCTTGGACTCCAGTAAACAATACGGTAGACGCTACTAGTGGAGCGATATCTGGCTATACAGACAATAATAATGTTCCAAATTCTGTCAATCCTGGAGATTGGTATTGGAAAAATGAGCCATTTTATTCATCGTTAATTTGCGATACTCATCGCGGCTGTGATTATCTTATTAAATCTGATGCTACTTATGCGAATTACTTTTCCCAAACTCCGTACGCTATCAATGGTACACATGGACACGTAGGTAACTATTACAACTGGTCTGCTGCTGTAGCGAGTAACGACACTAGTAATTACGCGTCAGATACTTCAACTAACATTGTTAATAATCCCCAAAACTCAATTTGTCCAAAGAATTGGCGTTTACCAACAGTATCTAACGAGGATCCTTCTATGGATGGTTCCACTAACGAATTTGGTAGGTTGAGCTATTTATATGATTCTAATTATACGACTGATGATTTTGATAAAGGATTAGTAACAGCCCCTCTCTATTTTATTCGTTCAGGCGCGATAAATGCGGTGTCAGCGCTACATTATGCTGGGGCGACGGGGTTTTATTGGTCTAGCTCGGTTGAAAGTAATGCTCGAGTTTATATTTCAGTTTTTAACTCATATAATTATACTGATAAAGTTGCGCCATTGAATCGTATTTATGGTATTCCAGTTCGCTGTATCGCGCGTTAAAAAACTCTTATGACAAATCCCGAAGCTCTCATATTTGAGAGCAAAGTCCTCTCTTTTTGTGGTATAATATGTCTTATGGAAAGATATGAACCGCTGAAAATCGAAGAAAAATGGCAAAAGATTTGGGAAAAGGAGAAACCGTTTCGGGCCGAAGAAAAGCCTGGCGTGCCAAAGATGATGCTAGCCGAGATGTTTCCGTATCCGTCGGGAGCGGGGCTTCATGTTGGGCATGTGAGAAACTTTACGATTGTCGATGTTTTAACGCGGTTTTTTGAGCAACAACGGCTAAATGTTTTACGGCCGTTTGGGTATGATACGTTTGGGTTGCCGGCAGAAAATTACGCGATTAAAACCGGGACGGCGCCACAGGAAGTAACAAAAGTTAATATCGAGAATTTTCGAAAGCAAGCAAAAAAGCTCGGCTATGCGATAGATTGGAACCGAGAGATTAATACATCGGATCCAGAGTATTATCGCTGGACGCAGTGGTGTTTCTTGCAATTATACAAAAAGGGCTTGGCTTACCAAAAAGAGTCCTATCAATGGTGGTGCCCGGAAGATAAGACGGTGCTCGCAAATGAGCAGGTTGAAGGTGGGAAGTGTTGGCGATGTGGTTCGGAAGTCGAAAAGAAAAAAATGAAGCAGTGGTTCTTTAAAATTACTGAATATGCAGATGAACTGCTTGACGATATTGATGCGCTGGAGTGGCCAGAAAAAATTAAAACCATGCAGAAAAATTGGATTGGGCGCTCGGTTGGATCGGAGATTGAGTTCAAAGTCGCTGGCGCAGAAGATATTACAGTCTTTACGACTCGGCCGGATACGATTTTTGGGGCGACATTTTTGGTTTTAGCGCCAGAACATCCGAGCGTGGAATTCTTAGTGAATGACGATACGAAAGAAGCGGTTTTAGAGTATAAAAAACAGGCGATGAAAAAATCGGAGATTGAGCGGCAAGAAAATAAAGAGAAGACTGGCGTATTTACGGGAGCTTTTGCGATTAATCCGGCGACTAAGAGCAAAATTCCAATTTATGTCGCGGATTATGTACTCGCGGGTTATGGGACGGGCGCGATTATGGCGGTGCCAGCATATGACGAGAGGGACCGCGAGTTTGCGGAGAAGTTTGATTTGCCAATTGTAGAGGCAGAGCTTTGTGATTTTGACCGATTCGGCACGCCAAAGACGACTTACAAGATGCGCGACTGGTTGAT
The DNA here is from genome assembly GCA_017511965.1 of Candidatus Saccharimonadota bacterium. Classification (GTDB taxonomy): domain Bacteria; phylum Patescibacteriota; class Saccharimonadia; order Saccharimonadales; family Saccharimonadaceae; genus Nanosyncoccus. The sequence continues at coordinate 16,178 of JAFWHT010000032.1, read as the reverse complement.
TTCTCGACAACGATATTGGGGCTGTCCGATTCCAATTGCGTATGATAAAGAGGGGAATCCACATCCGATTCCAGAAGACCAGTTGCCGGTGATGTTGCCAGAGATTAGTGATTATCAGCCAGATGAGTCGGGGAGAAGCGCGCTTTCTAAAGCGAAGGATTGGCTAAAGGTTACGATTGACGGCGAAGAGATGACGCGAGAAACCGATACTCTGGACGGATATGCTTGCTCGTCGTGGTATTTATGGCGCTATGCGTCGCCGTGGGATACAAAGCAGGCTTGGGACAAAGAAGCGATTTCTTATTGGGAGCCGCTGGATTATTATGTTGGTGGCGATCACGCCGTAGCGCATCTATTATATATACGGTTTTGGTGTAAGTTTTTTGCCGATATGGGCTATTTGCCATTTCGAGAGCCGGTAAAGAGATTGCTATACAACGGTTATATCAATGCGCCGGACGGGAAGAAGATGTCGAAGTCTAAGGGGAATGTAATTGACCCGTTGGATGTAATTAATGATGGATATGGGGCGGATACTTTAAGGACTTACGAGATGTTTATTGGCCCGTATGACCAAGATGCGGCGTGGGACACGAGAAGTGTTGGTGGAGTGTATAGATTTTTGAATAGATGCTGGGGGTTGGTATTTTCATCTTGCTCGGGGCCGCGTCCGGCCGGCCCGTCGCCACGGGCGGCCGGCGCTAACTCTCGCGCTGCCGCGCTCCGAAATGCCCCGAGCCAAGATAAAAATACCACCATCCGACATAAAGTCATCAAGAAAGTCACCGAGGATATTTATCGGTATAATTTTAATACCGCGGTGGCGGGGTTGATGGAGTATGTGAACGAGCTTTATAAGACGGGCGCGGGAGAGGAAGATTTAGTAGTTCTTGCGAAGTTACTCAAGCCGTTTGCGCCACATCTAGCGAGCGAGATGCTAGAGAAATTAGGCGCAGATGATGAATGGCCGAAATGGGATGAAAAATATCTGGTTTCTGAGACGGTAGAGGTTGTTGTTCAGGTAAATGGTAAACTTAGAGCGAAACTTATGGTTTCGACGGAAGATTTAGAAGATGAGGATAAGATAATTGATTTGGCGCTTGCGGACGAAAAAGTTAAAAAATATACTGATGGTGGTGTCAAGAAGACGATTTTTGTAAAACGGGCAAAGTTAATTAATATAGTCGTTTAGGTTGATTTTTAAGTTGCCTTGGCGGATGATTTTGGGGGTTTCCCCGGTGAAATCAATAATCGTTGAGGGTTTATGGCCGGTAATAGATTTTGGGGTGCCACCTTTTTTGTTGGCGGAAGTAAGAAGGAGAGGGCCGGTACTCTTCAAGATTTTTAAAAAAGGCTCATAGTCGGGGATACGGATGCCGATGGAGTTAAAATGATCGTAATAAAAATGTTTGAAATCGGGGTTTTTGGGGAGAATTAAGGTTAGCTCGCCCGGGATGTATTTTTTGATCAAAGATTTAGCGAGTTTTGGAACTGAAGCATAGTTTTTAATATCGGATTTGTTTTTTGGCACCAAAGTAAAAACCTTGCCCGAATCAAACCAGCGTTCTTTATGTTTCATTAAATCACGAATGCCTTTTTCGTCGTTTAATCTAACTGCATAGCCTTCAACGGTTTCGGTGGGAACGACGAAGAAGCCACAAATAGTTTCTTTACAATTCATCAAAATTATTATATCATATTTTTATGGAACTGGTGCTAGTTTTAGATAATATCCGGTCAACCTATAATGTTGGGGCGATTCTCCGGACGGCGGAGGGGCTGGGGGTGTCTAAAATTATTTTGTCGGGTTATACGCCAAAATACAATGATAAAAACTTATTGCCACACTTAAAAGAAAAATTGAATAAAGAAATTCATAAAACTGCGCTGGGGGCGGAGGAAATGCTAGAAATTTATGCATCTCATGATATAATTTCAGATTTGGAAAATTTTAAAAAACAAGGTTGGCAGATAGTGGGGTTAGAGAATAACATTAAAAGTGACAAATTGGTAAAATTGAACGATAAGGGATTGAAGGCTAAATTGTCAGAGAAAGTAGTATTGATTTTGGGTGAAGAGGTAGAGGGGATTAGCCACTTACTTCAGGAGATAATTGATTTGTTTTTAGAAATCCCGATGAAGGGCAAAAAAGAATCGTTTAATGTCTCCGTAGCGGCGGGAATTGCGCTATACGGACTTACGAGCCAGTAAAAAGCCCGCCGGAGAGGCGGGCTTAAAAGGTTGAAGAATGAACTAAATTGATTGCCAGAATAATTCTCCGGGCGCGGCGACATCCTTGGGTCCGCAGATTATGGGATTAATGCTTTCATCATCTGCTCTTCCAAGAAGAAACGCTTCTCTTTCCGAGATACTGAAAACAGTGTGTGTTCTAACAAGGCCTCTCTTCGGTAAATCATCTGACCGGATTAGTCTATCGATCCCTCCCCAGTCGCAGAAGACACGGAATTTAATCTGGGTTATCTTATCATCGTGCCCTACTGCGAACATCACGGCTTCTTCGTTGGCTCTTTCTTCACTGCTGTTGGTAAAGATGTGTATCTCTGTTGCACCATTTACTTCGAGCAGTTTTCTTATTACTGGATGTTCGCAGTGTCCTGCATAATAAGCCAAACGATGATCAAAAGTTTCGATTCTTACAATTGGCTGCGGTGAGGCAGGCGATATGCTTACCATTTTTTGGTCTTCCCAAGATGGGCCTGACCTAAAAACTATGCTCGAACCCCGAATCCCTATGAAGGCCAGCTCTTCGCATTCTTCCGGAAGCGGTATGCAACGGTCCTCAAAGAAGACAAAGCGCTCCTTATTAAACACCTTGAATCTATCTTCGGCGGGTATCGTGTATTCCGAGATGTTGTCTCCGTCAGCCAATTTTACTACGGTATGGTGCGGTACGCCTTTTTTGAAGTGCTTTGTAATACTACTTAATTCAGCCATAATCTTCTCCTCCTTTGTAATGTGCTCCAACCCTTTACTGTATTATATCATATTATCTGTATAAGGCAAATTTAGTCTTATGCCATTAAAATAATGTATGGTATAATGAGTTTATGATTACAATTTATACAACACCAACTTGCATTTATTGCCACGCATTAATGGAATGGTTAGATTCGATGGGAATTGAATATGTCGAAAAGCAAGCAACCAGGGAAAACGGTTTTACTACGGTGCCAGTGACGATAATTGGTGGCAAGAAGATTGTGGGGTTTGATCGCCCGGCAATTAGGCAGGCTCTTGCCGAAATGCAAAAATAGTGATAGAATAAGTAAAATTATCTATAAAATTAAGGAGTAAAATGCCTGAACCTAAGAAACAAAGCAGTCCGCGAAAGACGGGACTCAGACGGAGTCATCTTAGGCTTAAACTTGCGAGGAGAGTAAATAAAACTTCTCCTGTAAAAGCGTTTGAGACTAAGAAAAAGACACCGAATTTAAAAGTTAAAACTAAAAAATAAGAAAGTAGAATATGGCAAGTAATCGACATTTAGGTAGAGTGATTGTTTTACAGAGTTTGTACGAGTACGAACTAAGGACTTTAGCAAAAGACCCAGAAGTCGAATTAGACATTATCGTCGCAAAAAATATCGAGCCATACGAAAAAGCGTTAGGTGATACGGAATTTGTGTATAATTTAGCGCATAAAGTGGTGGAAAACTTTGAGACTCTAGATGCGGCACTTTCGCCAATGGCGCCAGAGTGGCCGATTGAGTCGATTTCGGCGATCGATCGAAATGTGCTCAGGATGGGACTTTATGAGCTTTCGGAGTGCGGAGATACGATTCCGCCGAAAGTAGCTATTAATGAAGCTGTAGAGCTAGCAAAAGCCTTTGGGAGTGAAAATTCTTCAAAATTTATTAATGGAGTGCTCGGAACGGCTTATAAAAAGCTCGGAATTAAAGAAGAGAAAAAAGATGGAAGTGAGAAACAGGCCGCCGGAAGAACCGACGGCGAGGAGAGCGCTAAAAGTTCCGGAAGCGTTGCCGACGGAAAGGATTAAGGAATCTCCCCTCGAGAAAATTAAATCTGCCGTCTTTCGTAAGAAAGTGGCAATTCAAGAGATTGTGCGCGAGCCGACCTCTGGTGGGATTGTTTTTCGTTTTACGCCAGATAAAAAAGATATTGAGATTTTGCTAATTCAAGACTCGAAAGAGCGCTGGACAATTCCAAAGGGGCATATTGAGCCGGGAGAGACAGCAAAAATGACGGCGCGTCGTGAGATTGAAGAGGAGACGGGGCTAAAAAATGTTTCGATTTTGACCTGGCTAGGAAAAATTCATTTTAAATATAGGCGGTTAGATAAATTGGTTTTGATGACAACACAGGTGTATTTGGTGCAAGCTTTAGATGGGCGCGAACGACCGACGCCAGAAAAATGGATGAAAGGGATTCAGTGGTTTTCGTTTACAGAGGCGTTGAATTTGATTGAATATGAAGATATTGAAAAATTAATGTTAATTGCGAAGAAAAAGATTCGCGCGGGGGATTTTTAGGAGGTTTGATGGAAGTGAGCGAATATCAGAATTTTGCAAAGGAAAAATTAGGGTTTTTGTTTAAGGACCCATCGCTTTTGGTAACAGCATTGACGCACCGAAGCTATGTGAATGAGCACAAATCGGCGCATGAGCATAATGAGAGGTTGGAATTTTTAGGGGATGCGGTTTTGGAGCTTGCTACCTCGGATTTTTTGTATCGAAATTATGAGTATCCAGAGGGAGTGATGACGGCTCTTCGCGCGGCGCTGGTTCGGACTGAGTCGATTGGCGAGGCCGGGTTTTTGCTAGGCTACGAGCCGTTGGTACGAATGTCGAAGGGAGAGAGACAGGGGTCGGAACGAGCGCATGAGGTGATTATGGCAGATTGTTTTGAGGCGGTGATTGGGGCGATTTATTTAGACCAGGGGTATGAGGCTTCGCGGGAATTTATTGCGAAGCATATTTTGGCGAAAATTGATACGATTTTAGAAGAGGGGTCGTGGCGAGATCCAAAGTCGCATGTTCAGGAGTTGGCACAGAAGATTGATGGGGTGACGCCGGTTTATCGGACTTTGAAAGAAGAGGGGCCGGACCATGATAAGGTATTTACGGTAGGGGTTTATGTTGGGAATTCGTTGATTGGGACAGGTTCGGGGCATTCGAAGCAAGAGGCCCAGACTGAGGCGGCGCGCGAGGGGGTGAAAAAATATCAGAAGAAAAAGCAGTAGCTCGGCCGTTAGTGGCTTGACTTTTTGACGAAAGTGTGCTATAATTAAGATAGTATTTTGAGGCTGTCGACAAAATAAAGGGGGAAAGGAAAATGGCAGAGAAACTTAAGGTGAGAGGAATTGACGAGATTTTAAAAGAGCTCTTCCAGACAAAGGACGCGGCGCTGGTGAAGTACGCCAAGGTTCGCCATGTACAGTATGAAATGAACCTTTGGCGACAATACGGCCTGCCACTGTCTGAAGTTGAGTCCGGGGCAAAAACCTATTTTCAAAAACGGTTTTTGCCGAAGGAAAGGATAAGCTCGGCAAGCGAGGCGCAGCTCGCAGAAGCGTTTAAGTCGCTCGACCATGCAGTCAAAGATGGCTGTCATGGACGCTGTGTGCGTTTGGTGGTCGAGCTGAATCAGGCGCTTTCTGAATTAGGGCTTGAACTCGTCAGAAATGTAGATGGTTTTCTGAATTGGCTGACCTTCGATTATGAGGTCAGGACAGACGACTACGGTAATGCCGTGCGAGAAAATCCTTATGGGTTTGAAGTAAGGATTTTCCATGACAAGGAAAACCGTTATCAGTTCTGGTCAGAAGCCTTTGGGCTTCTGAAAGAAGGAAGGATCATGTCGATGCAAAACATCGTCCAGATTGTTTTGTATAGGCAGAGAAAGTCGGTTAAATTCAAGTAAAGGGGGTGATAGGGAGCCAAAAGGCTCCCTCTTTTCTTTTGTGTGAATTTATGATATAATGGGGAAGTTAATAATTTTAAGGAGAAAAAATGCTAGCGATTCGCATGCAACGTAAAGGCCGGGCGCATTACCCTACGTACCGGATAGTCGTCCAAGAATCCCAGCGCCACCCGCTTTCGGGTCGTGTTGTGGCTGAGGTCGGCAATTACAACCCAGCTACTAAGGCTCTGACTTTAGATAAAGAAGCGGTGGAAAAATATCTTAAAAATGGTGCTCAGCCGTCGAGCCGAGTAGCGTTTATTTTGTCAAAAAATGGTGTTAAATTGCCAAAATGGGTGAAATTAGCGCCAAAGAAAACCAAAACGGCAAAACACGCTGATAAACTTCGCAAGAATCAACCGAAGGAAGAAGCGCCAGCTGAGGAAGAAGCTCCAGCAGTTGAAGAAGCTCCAGTAGAAACACAAGAATAGTTTTTTGTCGGCGGGGACTTGTTTGTCTTGTAATTTTTACAACATAAGGCAAGAAAAAATATCCTTATAATCTTTGGGATATTTTTTCATTGTTAAGTTGTAAAAATTACGACAAACAAATCTTATCTAAATCTCATTATGCCGACAAAAAACTATTCTTGTGTTATAATGGTGATATTAACTAATAATTAGGAGAAAATATGGCTACTATCGACCAACAATTCGTAGAATATATCGTAAAAACCTTAGTCAATAATCCCGACAAAGTAGCAGTCGAGCGCAAAATAGACGAAAAGGGTGTGCTTTTGTCTTTGACAGTGGCCCCAGAGGATGTCGGACGAGTGATCGGTAAACGTGGAGTAACGGCACAAGCGATTCGAGTTTTGCTTAGAGCTTTAGGAACAAAACAAGATGCGCGTTTTAATCTCAAGATCGTGAATACGGATGAGGGAGATTCGGCAACAAGTGAAGCCTTAAGGGCAGAGCCAGTGGCGCATAGTGAAGCAGAAGAGGCCGTAGAGGCAGGACCCGTCGAGAGTCTTGATGCAGAGCCAGAAGAGGTTGAAGAAGAAGAAACTTCTTCGGAATTGGCGGAAAAAACTCGTGCTGAGCTAGCAGATTTAGATGATTTAGATATCTAACTAAAATTTTATAAAAAAGGCTTGATTTTTTGAAAAGCTTGTGTATAATAGAGAGTAAGCTAACTAACTGCGAGTTTGCTTATACACAATATACCGTTGAGAGTTTTATATATGGCTAAAAATTCCCCGTCTTGGGGATTTTTTGGTATTGACTTTTTATTATATATTAGGTATACTCTTTTGTAAGAAGTAGTGTGCTTTGTTTTTGTAATTCTTGATAGGCGTGGCGAGCCTAAGGGGAAAAACGAGCAGTAATCTTCGGCGCTAAAGATTATCAACACTAATAAAAAAGAGGTAGAATGGCTACAAACCTAAGTAAAGGTGAGAGGGTATTTTTCACTGAGGGTGACCAAGCGTTACCAATTCCAGACTTAGTTCAACACCAAAAAGATTCTTGGGCGGACTTTGTCAAAAACGGACTTAGGGAAGTTTTTGCCGAGCTTAATCCGATTGATGATTATACTGGGCAGAAATTATCTCTCCGTTTTAAAGATTATTATTTTAAAGATCCAAAGGAGTCGGAAAAACAAGCTAAATATAATTTAGCAACGTATGAGGCGCCTTTGCACGTGCTGGTTGAGCTTGAAAACAAGGTAACCGGACAGAAAAAAGAACAGGATATTTATTTTGGCGATTATCCTTGGATGACCGAGCGGGCAACGTTTATTATTAACGGGACTGAGCGGGTAATTGTTTCGCAGTTAATTCGTTCGGCAGGTGTTTTCTTTAATGCTGAGACCGTGGGACTCAAGAATTATTACGGCGCGAAGGTAATTCCGGGGCGTGGAGCATGGCTTGAGTTTGAGACTGCAGTGAATGGGGCGATGTATGTAAAGATTGATCGTCGTCGTAAAATCCCAGTAACGACGTTCCTCCGAGCTCTTGGGCTTTCGAAGTCGGAAATTAAGTCGAAGTTTGAAAAAATTGATAATGGTGAGATAAGCTATATCGAGGCGACGCTCGAGAAAGACACCACGTCGAGCCAAGGCGAGGCGCTGCTTGAGGTTTATCGAAAACTGCGACCAGGCGATTTAGCTACGGTTGAGAACGCAAAGTCGATGATTGAAAGAACTTTCTTTGATCAGAAACGTTATGATTATTCAAATGTAGGGCGATTTAAAATTAATCGTCGTTTGAAATTTGATACGCCGAATAAGCCGGAGTATAGAACGCTTCAAATGGACGACGTAATCGCGATTATTGCGGAGATTATCCGTCTTAACAATACGCAGGAGCCAGCGGATGATATTGATTCGTTATCTAATCGCCGAGTGAAATTGGTTGGCGAATTAGTCCAAAGACAATTTCGTCTCGGGATGCTTCGCTTACAACGCAACATTTTAGATAGAATGTCAATGGCGAACCCAGAAGAAGTGACGCCGTCACAGCTTCTCAACTCTCGTCCGGTAGTTGCAGCAGTGAAAGAATTCTTTTCTACTTCACAACTTTCACAGCTGATGGACGAGGTTAATCCGTTCTCGGAATTAGCGCACAAACGACGCCTAAGCTCGATGGGGCCGGGCGGCCTTACTCGGGAACGAGCTGGGTTTGATGTACGCGATGCGCACCCAACGCATTATGGCCGAATTTGTACAGTTGAGACGCCAGAAGGTGGAAACGTAGGTTTGGTGCTAAACTTTGCGACTTATGCGCGAATTAATGAATATGGTTTCATTGAAGCGCCATACCGAGTCGTTAAAAATGGTAAAGTGACCGATGAAGTTGTTTATATGGATGCAGATACCGAAAACGATATGATTATTGCGGATGCATCGGTTAAACTAGACAAAAATGGCAAATTCGTAGAAGAGTGGGTTTCGGCACGAGTTCACGGTACGCCATCACAAGTAGAATCAAAAAATGTAACGCATATTGATGCGGCGCACAAAGAGATTTTAGGTACGTCGGCGAGCTTGATTCCGTTTGTCGAGAAAAACCGAGTTGACCGTTCGCTTATGGCCTGTGCAATGCAGAAACAGGCGGTGCCACTTCTTCGAAACGATAATCCGGTAGTTGGGACGGGGATTGAGCGTGAAGTCGCTAGAAACACTTCACAGCTAGTTGTTGCCTCTGGAACGGGGACAGTAAAGAAAGCCGACGGCGATTCGGTTGTTGTAGTTTATGATAAGGGTGGGGAAACAGAATATAAATTGCAACATTTTGAAAAGACCAATGATGATCGTTGCTATAACCAACGCTGTGTAGTAGCAAGAGGGCAAAAGGTTAAAAAAGGTGACACCTTGATTGAAGGCGCATCAATAAATGATGGCGAATTGGCACTTGGTAGAGATCTTTTGGTTGCCTTTATGCCATGGCGTGGATACAACATGGACGACGCGATCGTGATTTCGAATCGCTTGGTTGAAGACGATACTTTAACCTCGATTAACATTAAAGATTTTGATGTTGAAGTACGCGAAACAAAACTTGGCCCAGAACAAGTTACGCGAGATATCCCAAATGTTTCGGAACATTCTCTAAGGCATCTTGGTGAAGATGGTATTGTAACAGTTGGTTCTGAGGTAAAAAATGGCGACATTTTAGTTGGTAAGATTACACCAAAGGGTGAGCAAGAGCTTTCAAGCGAAGAGAGATTACTTCGCGCAATCTTTGGTGAGAAGGCTAAAGATGTACGCGATACGTCGGTGCGGATGAATGGCTCGTCGACTGGTAAGGTAGTTGACGTTAGAGTTTATACGCGCGAACAAGGCCACGAGCTAAAAGCTGGCGTGATTATGCAGATTAAAATCTTTGTAGCAGAAATGCGAAAGATTGGAGTTGGTGATAAGTTGGCAGGGCGACATGGTAACAAGGGTGTTGTCTCTAGAGTATTGCCAGTAGAAGATATGCCATTTATGGAAGACGGGACGCCAATCGATATCGTGCTTAGCCCAATGGGTGTACCTTCACGTATGAACCTTGGGCAGTTGTTTGAGACGCACCTTGGTATGGCGGCAAGAGCCTTAGACTATAAGGTTGCAACGCCTTCGTTTAACGGAGTGCCAGATGAAAAAATCAGCGAAGAGCTAAAGAAAGCCGGATTTACAGAAGACGGTAGAGTACAGCTATTTGATGGTCTTACGGGCGAGCCGTTTAACGAGAAAACTAGTGTGGGCGTGATGCATATCTTGAAGCTTCACCACATGGTTGAAGATAAGATTCATGCACGTTCGACTGGTCCATATACAATGGTTACCCAACAGCCACTCGGTGGTAAAGCACAAAATGGTGGTCAGAGATTTGGGGAAATGGAGGTCTGGGCACTTGAGGCTTACGGTGCGGCAACAACTCTGCAGGAGATGCTGACGATTAAGTCGGACGATGTTTATGGGCGTGCAAAAGCATATGAAGCGATTATTAAACACGAACCAATTGAGGGACCGAAGCTCCCAGAAGGTTTTAACGTTCTCGTTAAAGAGCTTCAGGGCTTAGGGCTTAAAGTTGACCTACTTGACCACGGTGAAGCTGCAGATGCTGGCGACGTGATTGAAAAAACTTCGCGCGAAATTGAAAAAAGCAAAGATGATCAGTCCATCTATGATCAACATAAGAAAGAAACCGAGCCGCAAATTCTCGACCTTGACGATGCAGAAGCTGAGGCGATGATGGCGGATGAGGGAATAGAAATAACGGAGATTGACGAAGAGGATGGCACAGTTGATCTCGGAGAGGAGTTCTAAGATGGCGTGGATGGATAATTTCATTTCAGCTTCGGACTTTGACTCGATTAGATTGTCGGTTGCGAGTCGCGACGATATTCTAAATTGGAGTTATGGCGAAGTTACAAAACCAGAAACGATTAACTATCGAACCCAAAAACCAGAGCGGGATGGTTTGTTCTGTGAGAGAATTTTTGGGCCAACCAAAGATATTAATCCACACGATTCGAAATTAAAAGGCGTTCGCTCAAGGGAAGCGGCGGTTGATAAAGAAGGTAATCTTGTTACTAAGTCGATCACCAGACGTGAGCGAATGGGGCATATTGCGCTAGCGGCGCCAGTTGCGCATATTTGGTTTATGCGTGGGATTCCGTCGGCTTTGTCACTTCTTCTTGATATGACGGTAAAGAATATCGAGAAAGTAGTGTATTTTGCAACGTATTTAATTACTGATGCTAAAACGAGCGAGATTTTGAAGGCTTTGGAGAATTTAGAAGGTCAAACTAAAGCCGGAAAAGATGCTATTAAAATTCGCTACGAAAAAGAAGCTAAAGCAGAAGGCGCTAATATAAAAGCACTCGCAGAAGCTCAAACTAAAGAAATCGAAGAATTAGAAGCGGATTATAATTCTAGAAAGAGCCTACTTGAATCGTTTAGGAAGGGTGGTGTAATTACGGAAGTTGACTACCGTAATTTGCCAGAAGAATATGAAGAATTTATAACCGTAGAGATGGGCGCAACGGCTATTAGTAAGATGCTTGACGAAATTGATCTCGATAAATTGATCGATGAGTTGAAAAAAGAAGCTGAGGAATCGAGAGGTCAAAAAGAAAAGAAATTGCAAAAACGCCTAAAGGCATTAGAAGGGATGCAATCGGCGGGAATTAGGCCGGAGGATTTGATTCTTACGGTGATTCCGGTGATTCCACCAGATTTACGTCCAATGATTGCATTGCCTGGTGGACGATTTGCGACTTCGGATTTGAACGATTTGTATCGACGCGTAATTAACCGAAACAATCGACTAAAGAAGTTGATAGACTTAAATGCGCCAGAAGTGATTTGCCGAAATGAAATGCGAATGCTTCAAGAAGCAGTTGATGCGCTCATAGATAATTCGGCGGCGCATGGTTCAAGAGGAGCGAACTCGACAAATGGACGACGAAAACTGAAATCATTATCGGATCTTCTTAAAGGTAAGCAAGGGCGATTCCGCCAAAACTTACTTGGTAAGCGGGTAGATTATTCAGGTCGTTCGGTAATCGTAGTTGGTCCAGAACTAAAACTTCACGAATGTGGTTTGCCGAAGCAAATGGCGCTCGAGCTCTTTAAGCCGTTTGTAGTTTCGTGGTTAATTAGTAATGAACACGCAAACAATATCCGAGCAGCATCAAGATTAATTGAAGCAAAAGAGACGGTGGTTTGGGATGCACTTGACGAAGTAATTAAAGGTAAGTATGTACTTTTGAACCGTGCTCCATCGCTTCACCGTTTGTCGGTTCAGGCGTTCCAGCCGAGACTAATTGAGGGTAAGGCAATTAAATTGCACCCTTTGGTGGCGTCTGGGTTTAACGCGGACTACGATGGTGACCAAATGGCAGTACATTTGCCGTTGTCGGAAGCAGCGCAGGCGGAAGCTAGAGAATTGATGTCGGCTGGTAAAAATTTATTGAAGCCAGCGGACGGTTCGCCAGTCCTCGCAATTTATCAGGACGTTGTGCTGGGTGCTTATTATCTAACCTACGATAAGCCGGGTACGGATACGGGTGAGCCGAAAGCATTTTCGAGTGTTTATGAGGCAGAGATGGCGTATGAAAAAGGAATTATCGCACTCCAGACGCCAATTCGAGTCTTTACGAAGCGTGAAATTCGCGATACAACTTTGGGCCGAGTAATCTTTAATGAAATTTTGCCAAAAGATTATCCATACGATAATTCGGTTCAAACTAAGAAACATTTATCAAAAGTAATGGCTGATATCTTTGATCTTTATGGAGCAGAGGTAATGGTTAAAACGGCAGATGATTTGAAGGATTTGGCGTTTGAATATGAGACGATTGCATCGATTTCGACGGCAAAAGATGACTATCCGACATACGATGAGATTGACGACTTTATCGCCGAAGGCGACGCGAAAACGGCTCTCATTCAGCAACAATTTAATGATGGATTGGTAACTGAAGAAGAGCGTCATAAGTTGACAGTGGCGAACTGGCGTGACATCGACAAAAAGATTTCGGAATTTTTGTCATCGAAGTTGTCAGAACTTGATACGGATATTGCGGTGATGGTAAATTCGGGGGCACGTGGTAATATCTCTAACATCAAGTTGGCTTCGGCGGAAATCGGTATCATGGTTGATATTAACAACAACGAGATCGAGCTTCCGGTTAAGTCATCATATAAGAGAGGATTAAATACACTTGAATCGTTTATCGCGACGCGAGGTGCGCGCCAAGGGCAGGTATCTACGGCGCTTCGAACGGCAGACTCTGGTTATTTGACTCGTCGCTTAGTTGATGTATCGCAAGATGTATTTACGACAGATGAGGTTGCTGATGATCCAGGCTTTGCGGTTTATCGTAACGAAACCGAGCTTTCGGGAATTTCGTTTGCGGCGAGACTCTCTGGGCGCTACACGGCAGAAGCGGTGCCTGGCTACCTAGAGGCTGACGAATTGATCACCAAAGAAATGGCGGATCAAATTGAAGCAGATGAAAAAATTGAATCGGTTAAAATTCAATCGATTTTGTCTACAACTGCAGTAGATGGGATTCCGCGTAAAGCTTACGGTGTGGATATGTCGACTAGAGAGCTTGTTGCGGCAAACGAGCCGGTGGGGGTAATCGCGGCACAATCACTTGGTGAGCCGGGTACTCAGCTAACGCTCGACACTAAGCACGGTTCTGGTGTGGCGGGTTCTGGTGCAATTGCTAGAGGTCTTCCACGTGTTGAAGAGCTTCTTGAAGTTAGATCGCCAAAAGGTCAGGCTTATGTAGCACCGGTAGATGGCGTGGTAGATGTTTGGGAAGATAATAATCGTTATGTGGTACAAATTGCGCCACAGTCTGGAGCGATTGAGCGATTTGAGATCGGCGAAAGAACGCCTAACGTAAAAGATGGCGAAAGCGTAAAAGCCGGAACAACGCTTGTTAGAAAGAGTGGCAAGGATGCTACGATCAAAGCACCGTTTGATGGGATTATCGAGCTTGTAAAAGGAGCGATAATTCTAGTGGCGGCAGCTTCATCGCCGGTACGAATCGAAATTCCTGGTGATGCTGAAATTGTGGTAAAAGCCAACGATTCAGTAAAAGCAGGTGATAGACTGACAACCGGCTCTTTGAACTTGCAAGATTTAATGAAGTACAAAGGTATTGAGGCGACCGAACGCTATATTATGAACGACGTTCTTAATGTTTACGCGGCACAAGGACATGAGATTTCGCCAAAGCACTTAGAGATTTTGGTGCGCCAGATGTTTTCGAGAGTACAAATTACCGATCCAGGCGATTCGGAATTTGTCACAGGAGATGTAACTTCGCAAGCAACAGTAACGTTGGAAAATACTAACCTTGAAAAGGAAGGTAAAAAACCAGCAGTTTATACTAACTTGCTACTCGGAATTACGAAAGTCTCTATTTTCTCGGATTCGTTCTTATCGGCGGCGTCATTCCAGGATACAACACGTGTACTTATCAATGCTTCTATCAATGGGCGGGTTGATAGGCTACGTGGTCTCAAGGAAAACGTAATCATCGGACGAAAGATCCCGGTAGGTACTGGAGTAGTTCCACTCGAGGATTTTGAAACACCGGATTCGAAAGAACCAACCGAAGAAGATCTCGAGAACCTATAAAAAATAAAGGGCCTAAAAGCCCTTTATTTTTTTGGTTGCGTGTGCTATATTATATATAGTTATAAAGAGGTATTATGCATTTTAAGACGATTTTTAAATCATTAAAGAATAAAGATATGCTACGACGAGTGATGATTATACTCGGTATCGTGGTGGTCTATCGTTTTTTGGCGCAAATTCCGGTACCAATGGGTGATGCATCCACCTTTAGGGAAGCGGTGGCGAATTTATTGGATAAGTCGGATTTTTCGAGTTTTTTGAATCTAATTTCAGGTGGTGGGCTAGCATCGTTTAGTATTATTTTGGTGGGATTGTCGCCATATATTACTAGCTCAATTGTAATACAGCTTTTGACTAAGGCGATTCCATCGCTTGAAGAGTTGTCTAATGACGGTGAGACGGGGCGACGCAAAATTAACCAATGGACTAGAATGTTGACGATTCCTTTGGCTATCGTCCAATCAATTGCCTATATATTTATATTGTATCAGTCTACTTTGTCGGCTAACATCGCGACGGATTTTACACCGACTATGGGAGATTGGGCGTTGTCGGTTACAGCAATGACGGCTGGTTCGGTGATTTTGATGTGGTTGGGCGAGTTGATTACGGAGCAGGGTATTGGTAATGGTATCTCGATGATGATTTTTGCATCAATTATTTCACAGCTACCAACAACCATGGCATCGCTAGGAACAGCCTTGTTTGATACTAGTGCAGGAGGGTTGAATGTATTTGGATGGTTTGAGTTGCCAGTAAATCCAACAATTTTTTGGATTGTGCTAGGTTTTTCAATTGCGATGTTGATTGTGATCTATTTCTTAGTAAAGTTGAATGAGGCACAGAGAATTATCACGATAAATTATGCTAAGCGAGTGCATGGTAATTCGTCTTATGGTGGAATTAAATCAATTTTGCCGATTAAGATGATCGCGGCGGGTGTAATACCAGTAATTTTCGCAACAGCGTTTTTGTCGTTGCCAGCGTTGGTCGGGCAAGTGATTACTTCGGTTGATGCGGGAAATGAGTTTGGGGCAAAATTGGTTTCAATCTTCTCGGCACCGTCAGCGAATAACTTTTCAGCAATGTATCCAGAAGGTATTACAGCACAGTGGTTTATTTATCCAGCGATGTATTTTCTTCTAGTATTTATGTTTACGTATTTTTATACTTCGATTATTTTTAATACTAAAGAAATTGCAGATAATTTGCAAAAGCAAGGTGGTTTTATAGAAGGAGTGAGGCCGGGTATCTCAACAGCTAAATACTTGAGCAAAGTAGTGAATCGATTGGATTTGTTTGGCGCATTGGCATTGGGGCTAATTGCAATGTTGCCATTTATTACTGACTATATCTTTATTATGATTACAGGTGCGCCAATTGGGCTTTCGATTTCGGGTACGGGGCTTTTGATCGTAGTGACGGTTGCGTTGGAGAATCTAAGGTCGGTGGATTCTAGGGCTCTAATGATAACTTACGATGATTTTAAAGATGAGCTTAAAGATAAATAATTGGCGAACGATTGTAAAATGGGTGGTTTATACACTGCTTTTGATTTTGCTTTTGATATTTGTGGTGAGAGTGTTAGTATTTGAACATAATTACTACAACGAAAAGGAAGGAAGCGAGCGAGTGACGATGTCTTTGGCGGA
>JAFWHT010000031.1 GCA_017511965.1 Candidatus Saccharimonadota bacterium | reverse complement strand
TTTGGGCTATACTCTGTCTATCAAAGGCCCAGCCGATTCTACATTATATAAAGTAAACGAACAAACTGGACTAGCTGACAAAGCAAATAGCAGTCCTAGTAGCAAGATTATCCCCACAATGGGTACCAAAGAAAACCCACTCCCCATCATAGGCGAGGATGGTAGTGGCGGAAGTTTCTTAGGTACTTGGGGTTATAGTATGACCAATAATCTTGCTACTGGGACTTTTATTGGCTTAAATGATGCTATGACCGAACTAACTACCAAATTATCTGCTTCAGGCAATGGCTTAACTGGCTCGGAAGCTACTACAACTGACACTTACCCAGTCTACTATGGTGTTAGTGTTGCACCTACTACCGAAGCTGGTTCTTACAAACTAGCCGAATCAACTGCTGGTGCAGGGGATAATGTGATTGTTTACCAACTCACTACACCGATTGGTTGTAACCAATATAACATTGTCTATAATGGCAATGGTACTACAGCTAGCCCTACTACTGGTTCTACCACTACTTCCGTTGCCACTCATGATGCTCCTCATACATTAACTAGTAATGGCTTTGCTAGAACTGGCTACACCTTCCTTGGTTGGTCTACCGCTTCTAATGCTACCACTGCCGAATACACCAATAGCCAAGCTCTTACTGCCGAACAAGTAAACTCACTCGTTAGCGGACTAAACGATGGTGAAACTAAGACGCTTTATGCAGTGTGGAAACTTAATTCTTATCGCCAAGTTGTTCAAGTCCGTTACGAAAATGCCGATGGTTCTTGGGGGGCATATAATAACGTCATCAATGAAGACAGAAATCATGGTGCTACAGTTTCTTGGTCTAGAGCAGCAGATACCGCCTACAAAGCTGCCAGCATCACTAGCTACACCGTCACCGGAGCTAAAACCACTCAAGTCAGCGTCTATCGTAATACTTACACCCAAGTTGTCCAAGTTCGTTACGAAAACGCCGATGGTACATGGGGAGCATATAGCAACGTTATCAACGCCGCCTATCGTTACGGTGCCACTATCTCTTGGTCTAGAGCTCAAGACACCGCCTGGAAGGCTGCCAGTATCACTAGCTACACCGTTACTGCCGCCAAAACTTCTCAAGCTAGCGTCTCTCGTAGAGATTACACTGTCACCTGGAACGGCAATGGTGGCTCTACCCCTACTGCCTACACCAGAAACTACGGCCAAGCCATTGGTACTTTGCCGTCTTCTTCTAGAGCCAACTATGTCTTTGCTGGTTGGTATAACACTTCCGCTGCGTCTGGTGGTACTGCCGCTACTACTACTACTACTGTCACTGGTAACGTTACCTACTATGCTAGATGGACGCCAGTAACTATTGCCAACGTATCCTACATGCAAGACATGACTAGTGCCGCCTGTGCTAATACCGCAGTTAATACTGCTAGGACCCTCACGGACAGAAGAGACTCCAAAACCTACACTATCAAGAAAATGGCCGATGGCAAATGTTGGATGACGCAAAACCTAAGGTTAGTTGGTCCTAGAACCCTTACTTCTGCAGACTCTAACGTATCCTCTAATTTTGCATTGCCGGCGAGTACAAATTGGAGTGTTCCTGGTTATTCTTCGACTGGCACTGCCATGCTGAAGGATAGCGGTAATACTAGCTATGGCGTCTATTACAACTGGTATACTGCCACAGCTGGAACTGGAACATATAATTTGACTTATGGCACTGCCTCTGCCTCTGTCTGTCCGAAAGGCTGGCACCTGCCAACTTCGACCGAATTCCAGACTCTATTTAATGCTTACACCATCGCAAATCTAGCCAGTACCTGGACCCCAGCTACTGCTGGGCATATAACATCGGCGGGCTCTATTTCGACTGGGCGTGGGGCGAGTTATTGGGCGAGCAATAATAATGGCAATGAGTATGCAACAGTTTCTACAATAGGAGCATCACTTCTTAATCCGACTGGTAGTAGTTGGTATTCAGCTACCGCTGTAGTAAATTATAATAAAGACTACGGCTTAACAGTCCGTTGCCTCGCTAACTAACTAAGGAGTTGCCCCTTTATTTAGATCATAGTTGCCGATTTTGGTGCGGCGAAGGGCAGTTAGGTAGGCGCCGGTCCCGAGGGCTTTTCCGATGTCTTCGGCGAGAGTTCTAATATAAGTTCCAGAGGAGACGTGGCATTTGATTTTTAATTTAGGATAGTTGTAGTCTAGGATTTCTATATTATATATAGTGACTTTTCTTGAAGGGATTTCAAAATCTTGACCTTTTCGGGCTAATTTGTAGGCGCGCTGGCCGTTGATTTTTATTGCGCTGAATTTTGGTGGAGTCTGCTCGATTTCGCCAATGAAATTATTTAAAACATTTTTAATTTCATTGATATCTGTATTGATATCATTAACTTTTGTTATTTCGCCTTCGGGGTCGCCGGTTGTGGAAGTGAAACCGAGTTTTAACTCAGCGATGTATTCTTTGTCGAGCTTTAGGAATTCGCCGGATTTTTTAGTCATTTTGCCAGAAAGGAGGATTAAAAGGCCGGTTGCGAAAGGATCGAGAGTTCCGGTGTGACCAACTTTGATTTTATGGCCAAATTCGTCGCGCAATTTCTTACGGACTTTGGCGACAACGCCGAAACTCGAAATCCCGGCGGGTTTGTCAATTAAAATAATTTGGTCTTCCATTTTTCAATTATAACATTTATAATGAAGGTAATTAAATGGAGGAAAAATATGAAAAAATATATAGCTGAATTTATCGGCACCTGTGTTTTGGTGTTGATTGGATGTGGGACGGCGATGGCGGTTGGTTGCGATCCGACGGCAGGAAGTGGATATATTTTAACTGCTTTTGCGTTTGGGCTTGGGCTTTTAACGATGGCTTATAGTATTGGCCATGTTTCGGGATGCCATATTAACCCGGCAGTATCAATTGCGATGTTGATTCATAAGCAAATCAAAGTTAAAGAGTTTTTTGGCTATGTGATTGCGCAGGTTCTTGGCGCTTTGGCCGGTGCGGGGATTCTTGCAGGAATCTTTAATCTTGGCAACGTCATTGATATGACGGGTGGATTTGGTAGTAACGGACTTTCTAATGTTGGTGATAGTATCTGGGCGGGGCTGTTAGTTGAGGTGCTTTTGACCTTTGTTTTTGTGATGGCGATCCTTGGTGTTACGTCGAAAAAAGGAAATTATGGTCATACTGCAGGAATTGTAATCGCGTTTTCTTTGGTGGCGGTGCATATTCTTGGGATTGGTTTGACTGGTACGAGCGTTAATCCGGCAAGGTCGCTTGGGCCAGCGATTGTAGCGGCAATTTCTGGAAATACAGCACCGATTGTAGCGGTTTGGGTATTTATTGTTGGGCCACTCGTCGGTGGTATCTTAGCGGCGTACGTTTATCGTTTTCTTGAGGCAGGGAAACGCTAGACATTTTTACCTCGGTGTGGTATAATTGGTCGCATGATAACAAAAGAGAATAAGGACAAGGCTATTGCCAAGGTTCAGCGTTCGAAAGCTGACGTTGGTTCTCCTGAAGTTCAAGTTTCGATTTTGACTGAGCGGATTAAAGAAGTTACCGAGCATGTCAAAAAGAATAAACATGACTTTATGGCCAAAAGAGGTTTAATGCAGATGGTTGGGAAGCGTAAAAAGCTTCTGAAGTATCTTGAAGAGACTGATTTTGAGCTATATAAGGAGACTGTGAAGAAATTAGGCCTCAGGAAATAATAGTAAAAGAGAAAACCCCACTTTAATCAGTGGGGTTTTTGGTGTTGGGAGTTGTTGCTGGCGTCGAAAGGCCGGAAAGCGCCGAGCGTGTGTTCTCGGCGGCGATTTCGGGATCGAAATCGCGCAGATCCATTGCCATGCGGTCGAATTCGTTCAAGATTTCGGCGACCGCTTTGAATTGGCGGTAAACTTCAGGACTCGGGTTATCGTTCTTATATCTTAAAACGTGTTCAACCGTTGCCCAGAGGTCCATGGCTTTGTCACGAACCTGGATTTCGACCGGAATGATCCTCGAGCCTTTGTCGGGAACGAAAATTTGGATTTGAGTATTGAGATGGATACTCATATATCCGTTTGTTTTTGGTTCTGCGACATAGTCTTTGATTTGGTCGATATTAATGCGATGAATGTGCTCAATCGCATTAATAACCGTTTCGATGTCGTCACGAAAAGGCGTGACGATGCGGATGCCGGCGATGTCGCGAACTCTCTCTTTGATGATAGAGATGTTTAGTGGGTAGCCACGTTCGGAACATTTGTTGATAGTCGATTCGAAGGTTTTGAGTCTTGAATCGACCGAGTCAAACGGGCTACGTTCGCCGGAGCGCTCCATGAATTCTCTGACGTTTAAAATTTCCGCCATGGCGATTCTTAAAGCGCTATCGCATTCGGCGGCATAATCGTCAAATTCTTCTCCTAATTTGATAAGGTCCTCGTCTCTGTTCATTATTTCCCCCTCTCTGGTGTAGTGTCAAGACGTCTACCTTTTATTATATCATACTTTGGCTATTTTTGCAAGAGGTGGTATAATTAAGATAGTAAATTAACATTTGGGAAGACGGCAGAGATGAGATGGGGCTTATCTCTGAGGTTTTCCCAAGGAAAGGTAATTTTTATGGAAATTATAAATCCGAACGGAAAGAAGACGCTTACGCTTTCGACGAAGTGGATGGGGCGGGATTTGACTTTGGAGGTAAACCGAGTGGGGTTTCGGACGACTTCTTCAGTTTTAGTACGCTACGGGGATACGGTAGTTTTAGGGTCGGTTGTAGTTGGGACGAAGCCGGTCGTTTTAGATTATTTTCCGTTGTCGATAGATTACGAAGAGAAATGGTATGCGGCGGGGAAGATTTCGGGGTCGCGATTTATTAAGAGAGAAGGCAAGCCGGCGGATGAGGCGGTTTTGGTTGGGCGACTGATTGACCGGCCGATTCGACCTTTGTTCCCGAAGGGATATCGACAAGAGGTACAGGTTGTTTGTACGGTTTTGTCGATGGATCCGGCGTTTAGGCCAGATTGTGTGGCGATGATTGCAGCTTCTTCGGCGCTGATGAATGCTGGCGTGCCGTTTGATGGGCCAGTGGCGGGGGTCCGAATTGGGCGAGTCGGAGGCGGGTTTAAGGCGTTTTTGTCGCCGGAAGAAAGAGCAGAGTCTGATTTAGATTTAGTAGTGGCTTGTAAAGATGGAAAAGTAGTGATGGTTGAGGCGGGGGCGAACGAGGTCCCGGAAGAGACGATTATCGAGGCGATGAAGTGGGCAGTTAAAGAAGTAAAGCCAGTGTTAGATTTACAGAGAGAGTTGGCGGAAAAGGTTGCGGCGACCCCACAAGAATATGAGTTAGTGTTGCCAGATGAGGAAATTTTGAAAGAGGTTGAGGACTGGACTGCTGGGAAATTTGGCTCGCAAGTAAGAGGAAATGTAATGGATCGCTCTAAAGCGATTGATGAGCTTAAGTATGCGATGCATGATGAGTTTGCGCTTTCTAAGGGACACGGCGAGACGGATAACGAGAAGGTCGCGTGGTATGATGAGAATTTGCGTGATGTTTATAATCAAGCGTTTGAACTGGCTTTGTTTAAAGAGGTGCGACGTGGGATTGTTGAAGAGGGAGTGAGGCCGGACGGACGAAAGTTAGACGAGGTGAGGCCTTTATCCTCGCAAGTTTCGATTTTGCCGAGAACCCACGGGTCGTCTTTGTTTACAAGAGGGGTAACGCAGGCGATGAATATCGTGACGCTTGCGCCGCTTTCTTATTCGCAAGAGGTAGATACGATGGAAGTTTCAGAGGGGAAGCGACGCTATATGCATCATTATAATGCGCCGTCTTATACGGTTGGGGAGCCGGGGCGAATGGGTTCGCCAGGACGTCGGGAAATTGGGCACGGGTATCTCGCAGAGCGGGCTTTAATTCCGGTTTTGCCTTCTGAAGAGGATTTTCCATATGCGATTCGAAGCGTGACCGAGATTATGTCGCAAAATGGTTCGACTTCGATGGCGGCGACGTGTTCGTCTTGTCTTGCGTTGATGGATGCGGGGGTGCCGATTTCTAGGCCGGTTTCGGGGGTAGCGATGGGGCTGATGGTTGATGTTCCGAAGGGAACGGAGATTACTTCGGCCGATGTTGATAAGGCGTATGTTTTAACGGATCTGATGGATGCGGAAGATTTTGCGGGGGATATGGACTTTAAGGTGACGGGGACGGATAAGGGAATTACGGCGCTTCAGATGGATATGAAGGTACATGGGCTTCCGGTTGAGATTATGGAGAAGGCTTTAAAACAGAGTCACGAAGGGCGAATGTTTATTTTAGAGCATTTGAAGTCGATAATTGCGGAGCCGCGTGCTAAAATTTCTGAGTTTGCGCCGCAGATTGAGAAGCTAATAATTAATCCGGATAAGATTGGGGCGGTGATTGGTAAGGGGGGCGAGATGATTAATAAAATTACGAGCGAGACGGGGGCGGAAGTTGATATTGAGGACTCGGGGCTCGTGACGATTTCGGGGCATAGTCCGGAGGCGATTGCGAAAGCGCTTGAATGGGTGAAGAGTTTGACAGAAGAGCCGGAAGTTGGGAAAGTTTATGAGGGGACGGTAGTGACGATTAAGGATTTTGGGGCGTTTGTAAACATTATGCCGGGGATTGACGGAATGCTTCATATTTCGCAGATTGTCGAAGGAAGGCGCCTCAAGAGTGTGGATGAGGTTTTGAAAGTTGGGCAGAAGGTTAAAGTTCGATTGGTGGCGATTGATAATGGGAAACTTAGCCTTTCGATGATTGGGGTAGAAAAATAGGGGCGAATGTTGTATAATTTAAGGGATGGAAAAGATTCGGAATTTTTGTATTATCGCGCATATTGACCATGGGAAGTCGACGATTGCGGATCGGATGATGGAGCTTACGGGGACTGTGAGTAAGCGGGAGATGCAGAGTCAGCTTTTAGATTCGATGGAACTTGAGCGAGAGAAGGGGATTACAATTAAGCTTACGCCGGTGACGATGGAGTGGAAGGGGTATGTGCTGAATTTAATTGATACGCCGGGGCACGTAGATTTTTCGTATGAGGTTTCGAGGAGTTTGCAGGCGGTTGAGTCGGCGGTTCTCGTCGTTGATGCGACGCAAGGGATTCAGGCGCAGACGCTCGCGAATGTGTATCTAGCGATTGAACAGAACCTAACAATTATTCCAGTAATTAACAAAGTTGATTTGCCAGCGGCGGATGTCGAAGGGGTAGCGGCGCAGATTATGAATTTACTGGGATGTTCGAGAAAAGAGATTATTGAGGCGAGTGGTAAGACAGGGCTTGGAGTTGATAAGATTTTAGATGCTGTAGTAGAAAGAGGAGGAATACCTTCTTTTGTTCAAGGTATTCCCTCCTCTTTCACTAAAGCTCTCATTTTCGACTCGTATTTTGATGATTATCGGGGGGTGGTTTTGTATGTGCGGATTTTTGAGGGGGAAATTCGGAAAAACGCAGAGATTTTGATGATGGCGGCGGGAACGAAGGGGCTCGCGCTTGAGGTTGGGATTTTGACGCCAAAAATGAACCCAAGGGAATCGCTAAAGGCGGGGGAAATCGGATATATTGTGACGAACCTAAAGACGACAAGAGAGGCGAAAGTTGGGGATACGGTGACTTTGGCGGCGAGTCCAG
Organism: Candidatus Saccharimonadota bacterium; assembly: GCA_017511965.1. Taxonomy (GTDB): domain Bacteria; phylum Patescibacteriota; class Saccharimonadia; order Saccharimonadales; family Saccharimonadaceae; genus Nanosyncoccus. Next base: position 4,027 of record JAFWHT010000031.1, on the reverse strand, counting down.
CTCTAGAGGCGCTTCCTGGATATAAAAATGTGTTGCCGTTTGTTTATGCGGGATTTTTTCCGGTTTCGAATGACCAATATAAAGATTTAAAAGAGGCAATCGAGAAGCTAAGCTTATCGGATTCGGCGCTTAGGTTTGAGCCAGAGAATTCACCGGTTCTGGGATTCGGCCTTAGGATTGGGTTTTTGGGGCTTCTTCATATGGATATTATCAAGGAAAGATTAGAGCGAGAGTTTGGGTTAGATTTAATCGTAACGAATCCGTCGACGAATTATGAGGTAGTTTTAAATAACGGCGAGATTTTAGAGATTAAGTCGGCGGCGGATTTGCCGGATGTTTCGGAGGTCAAGGAAATTCGAGAGCCGTGGGTAAAGGGCGAGATAATTTTGCCAAAAGAGATGATTGGCGGAGTTTTGGATTTAATTAATAAAAAGCGCGGGCATCAGACGAATTTGTCGTATATTGAGGAACGGGCGGTAATTGATTTTGAGGCGCCGATGGCGAATTTGCTGACTGATTTTTATGATCAGTTGAAGTCGGCGACGAGTGGGTATGCGTCGTTTAATTATGAGTTAAATGGGTATCGGTCGGAAGATTTGGTAAGAGTAGACTTTTTAGTGGCGGGGCACAAGATGGATGCACTTTCGGTTATGGCGCATAGGAGTGAGGCGGACGGAATTGGGCGAGAGGTCACGAAAAAGTTAAAAGAGGTAATACCGAGACAGAATTATGAAGTGGCGCTGCAGGCGGCAATTGGAGCGAGGATTATCGCGCGGGAGACAATTGGGGCGTATCGTAAAGACGTAACAGTAAAAATCCATACGGGAGATAGAGATAGAAAAGCGAAATTATTAGAAAAACAGAAGCGCGGTAAGGCAAGAATGAAGAGGTTTGGGAAAGTTGATATTCCGAGTGAAGCATTTACAGTGATGCTGAAACGTGATTAAATAGAAGTATGAAGAAAAAGAGCCTAATCTTTTATTGTAGCATACTTCTTATGTTTTGTCAAGTCTTCGTGAATTTTCAGAGTGTCGTGGCAATTTCGGAGACGCAGAAATTAGCAATTATAGATAATTGCGAGGCGATTCGGGAGAATTTGAAAAATGTACAGAAACTGGATTCTAGAATGCGAGTGTTTTTTGGTCAACATTTTGAGGCGATTTTGTCGAAATTTATTATACCACTGAATTTAAGATTAGTGGAGAATAGCTTGTCGAATACTAATTTGATTGAGAATCAGAATGAATTTGCGAGTAAGAAAACGGCATTTGCGGCTGATTTTATCAGTTATCAACAAGAGTTGGAGAATTTGATGATGCTGGATTGCAAATCAAACCCAGAGAAATTTTACGAGAAAATAGAAGTAGTACGAGGAAAACGAGAGATAGTTTTTAATGATGTGGCGAGAATGAAAAAATTGATTACTAAAAATATGCAACTTGTTGAAAAGATGAAAGCGGAAGTATAATGGAGACAAAAGAACGACTAAGAATGACTAGAGGTGGGAAGAATTTAGCAATGCTTGGAATGGGGGCGATATTGATTGCATTGGTGGCAACAAGTATTTCTTTGGTGATTTATCATAATTCGGGGGATATTTATCTAGATCGGTCGCGACCGGGTTTTTTGCCGGATGAGGAGGAGTTGGAGTTGGAAGAGATTACAGAAGAGAATTTTAATTTTGAAAAGTCGGGGAAAATTACAAAAGAGGTTTTAGAAGGATATTTGGAACATTTGGAGACAGAGACTAAAATTATTGATTCGTTTGAAAATCCATTTAGTTTAGACACATTGTCGAATGAAAGATTGGGTATTCCGGCGGAGTAACTATTTTTTGGGTTGGCTGATATTGGCACCACGACCGTAGTCGGGAAGAATAATTTGATGCTTTTTACCATGATGGTCGTAGAGGGGAATGTTTAGTTCGTGGCTTAGAGTATTTACGATACTTGCACCGATACGAAGGCCGGTAAAAGAGCCTGGGCCAGACATGAAAGTTATTTCGGTAAGGTCGCTAAAGGTTTTATGATTTTCAGCGAGCTTATCGCGTAGAAATTCGAGAAATTTTTCGGCGAGGTCGTTTTTTAAAGGCTCTCTATATTCTTTGTCGTCAAGTTTTAAAATGGTTTCGGGAGCACTAGTATCGAGATACATTTTCATAAAATTATCTCCCGAGAATTATCGTCGTTATATTTGATTTCGATTTTAGTATGGTTTTTGGGGAGGATGTCTTTGACGGATTCGCCCCATTCGATAACGATGATATTTTTTGGATTTTTAAGATTTTCTTCGAGGTCGTCAAGCATAATTCCCGGATCGTTTAGGCGATAAAAATCGTAGTGAACAAGAAAGCCGCCGGAGGGAAGGGCGTAAGATTTAGAAATGGTAAAACTTGGGCTGACAACCGGTTCTTTAATCCCGAGACCCTTAGCAAGGCCACGGACGAAAGTGGTTTTTCCGGCACCGACATCGCCAATGAGTTCGATAACATTGCTCTGGGCGGGTCCTGCCGCCGCATCTTCCCCCGTCGTCGCAGGGGCTCCGCCGGGGGTCCTCGCCAAGAAAGCGTCACCCGCCCATGTAAAATTTTCAGCAAAATCTAGCATTTCTTGTTCGGAATGAATAATCATTGTATAATTATAACATATGAAGATATATATATCTGGAATTGAGGGGACGGGGATGGGTCCGCTTGCGTTGATGGCTAAAGCTGCGGGGTTTGAAGTTTTTGGTTCTGATGCGATGAAAGGGTTGATTCACGATGAGTTAATGCAAGCCGGAATTGAGGTGTCGTTAGGTAAGCAAGACGGAGAATTTTTGCGTGAAAAATTAAGAGAGGGAGTAGATTGGTTTTGCCATACATCGGCTTTAGAAGATGAACATCCAGAATTAGTTTTAGCGCGCGAAGCGGGGATTTCGAAAATTACGAAGCGAGATGATTTGACGGCGTTTTTGGTTTCAAAACTAGGGCTTAAAATGGTGGCGGTAGCGGGTACGCATGGCAAAACGACAACAACAGCAATGATAATTTGGACAGCGCTGAAACTTGGTTTGCCGGTTTCGTATATCGTTGGGACAACTTTAGGATTTGCGCCAAGTGGCTCGTATAAAACGGGCGATAGATATTTTATTTACGAGGCAGATGAATATGATCGGAATTTTTTGAAATATCATCCATGGGTGGCGGTAATTCCGGCAGTGAGTTATGATCATCCGGATATTTATCCGACGCGCGAAGATTATGAGGCGGCGTTTTCACAGTTTAAGGCACAAAGTGAGACAGTGATTTCTGAGCCAGCGAGGTTTAAGCCGGAAGATTTTATGCTGGCGGGAGAGGCGCGAAGGTTTGATGCGGCATTGGCTGGTGAAGCGATTTTAAAGATGTGTGAGGCTGAAGAGAGCGCCTATGATTATTCCGAAATTGAGGGAGTTTTGAATGATTTTCCTGGGGTGGGGAGAAGATTTGAAAGATTAGCGCAGGGGGTTTATACGGATTATGCGCATCATCCAGAGGAGATTGTGGCAACGATTGAGGTGGCACGAGATGAGGCAGAAAAATTAGGTTTAAAAGGCGTGGTGGTAGTGTATCAGCCACACCAAAATACGCGCCAGCACGAAGTTTTCGAGGGATATACCAAAGCATTTTTGGGTGCGAATAAGGTTTTTTGGTTGCCGACATATATCACGCGAGAAAATCCAGAATTAAAAATTATTGAGCCAGAAGAATTTGTGGAGAGTTTAGAAAATAAAGAAATTGCAGAGGCAGTAAAACTCGACGATAGTTTAGCAGAGCGATTAAAAAAATACATAGAAGATGGGTATTTGGTGGTTTTGATGACAGCGGGGCCGGCAGATGGATGGCTACGCGAAAAATTTTGCTAAAAAGTCTGCATAAGTTCAAACACATATTAGACTCTCCGGCTGATAAAAAATAATACTTCGGGAGCCTAATAAATGGTTACTAAAAACCAACAAAAAGGGTATATTAATGTTATGAAATACCACAATAATATACCCAAATCTATTA
>JAFWHT010000030.1 GCA_017511965.1 Candidatus Saccharimonadota bacterium | reverse complement strand
GTTCGCGTCGCAATTTTTCGCGCTTCTTTTGGCTGATATTCTTTTTTGTTATGAGTCATCTCGCGCATCATCAAAACATATTTATGAATATCGAGCATCAGCGCAACCAAAAAGCATATTACTGCCGGAATTAAAAACCACCATTTTAATTTAATTTCCGAAAGCTCTGCCGCATCTCTCGAATTTCCAAATTCTGCCGTTGCCGTCACAACAATCACGGCAACATTCAACAAAATAAAAAGCGTAATTAAAAGCGGTCGTTTCCATTTTTTCTTTTTTTGCTTTGACATTTTATTCCCTAGCAGTTTTTATGTTTGGATATTCATCGATCAAAACTCTAATACAGCCCGCAATTGGAATCGCAATAATCGCACCGAGGAGCCCAAACATATACATCCCAATCGTAATTGCACAAAGAATCATTACCGGTTGGAGATTTAGTGCATCGCCTTGAATTTTTGGGGAGATAAAATTATTCTCAATTTGTGCATATATTATATATGTAATGGCAAAAATAAGTGCCGCCAACGGGCTTGAAAAGAATAACAATATCGTTACTAAAGTTCCGCCGATAAATTGCCCAAACATCGGAATTAAGTAGAATAACATTGTAATCATCCCCATCGGTATCGCCAAGCTCGACGAAAATCTTAATATCAAAGACAAAATAAACACAATCGTCATCGAAGCACAGCCATCAATAATCGCTACGATTGCCTGCCTCGAGACATAAGTAGAAATCACGTTTGCCATTTTTGAAATCACCTTTCGCGCTACCATCGTTGGTTTTTTATCGTTCCCTGAACCAAGGCTCTTCCATAACGTATCCATCATTTCTGGACCTTCTAGCAAAAATAGCAATGTCAAAACCAAAACCAGCACAATCTTCATTATTGCATCGGCTATCCCACTCACACTAGAGACCAAATTATCTCCCAGTACCCCCAACATACTATTAGATAGATTTGTCAGCGCATTATTGATTTGTGCGTGCAAATCCTCAATCCCAATCGATCTACCAAAATTATTAACTCCTTCCCAACCACCAAGAGTCTTTTCAAAAGTATCCGGAAAATTTTGGATAAATTTTGCAGTTTCGTTTACGACTACCGGCCCTACAATCGCAATAATCGCACCAATAATTAAAACAACAATCAAATAAGCAAACACCGCCGATAGAGTTTGGTGTTTTTTGTCTTTCCCAAAGTACTTAGTAAAGAAACTATTTACTTTTCGCACTAATGGCTTTAGTGCTAGTGCCAAAAAAATTGAAATCCCAATAATAACCAAACCAGTCACTGCTTTGTACATAAAAAACAATATCCCCGCAATTACTAGTGGTACCAGCCAAAATTTAATAAAAGTATGCAAGTCTGTTTCAATTTTTTTAGACATTAAACCTCCTTTATAGACTAATTTTACCACAAATGTTATAATAAATACAATGAAATTATTAATGCATACTTGTTGTGCGCCTTGTAGCGTTTATTGTGTCGACTCGCTTCGCGCCGAAAATATCGAACCGACTATTTTTTGGTACAATCCAAACATTCACCCATTCACCGAATACAAAGTTCGCCGTGACTGTCTAAAAGATTATGCAAAAATGATTAATGCAAAATTAATCCTAAAAGAAGAATATGGTCTTGATGAATTTTGCAAAAATGTGGTCGGCGATATTTCTAATCGTTGTGTAAATTATTGTTATCCAAAAAGGTTAGCCGAAACAGTTAAATATGCCGTCGAGAATGGTTACGATGCTTTTACCACCACTCTTCTCGTTTCGCCATATCAAAAACACGACGAATTAAAAAAAGTTTGCGAAAAATTAGCCAAAGAATCTGGTATCAAATTTTTGTATCGTGATTTTCGGGTTGGCTTTCGCGAAGGGCAAGAAAAAGCCAAAGCGCTTGGTCTTTATCGCCAAAAGTATTGTGGTTGCATTTTTTCTGAAGAAGACAGGTATAAGAAAGAGATAACACGGGCGGGTGACGCCGCTTGGGGGACCCCCGGCGGAGCCCCTGCGACGACGGGGGAAGATGCGGCGGCAGGACCCGCCCGGAGGGATTATGCTAGTTTCTGATTTTAATTACGATTTGCCGGAAGATAGAATCGCAAAGTTTCCGCCTAAAGAACGCGGTTCAACTCATCTTCTCGTTTTAGATCGAAAGACCGGCGCAGTCAAAGACTCTTATTATAAAGATCTTGTAGATTTTTTAAATCCTGGCGATGTTTTGGTTTTAAACGATACTCGCGTAATTAAGTCGCGCTTATTTTGTGAATTGCCCGATGGCCGAAAGCGCGAGCTCGTTGTGTTGGAAAAACACGGCTCCGAACCACAACGCGTCATGTATCGCGGAAAGTTGAGAGTAGGTGACCAGCTCACTGTCCGACCCGAGGGAATCCGGAGGCTGGCAAGCCGAGGACGAGCGCCGGCCGCCCGTGGCGCTCGCCCCTTGGGACGCGAATTGCCGAAGGCAAACGGGCCGGCCGGACGCGGCCCGAGGGTGGATAGTGAGGTGGTCGTTATTACAGGCATCCTCGGTAATGGTATTGCGGAAGTTGAGTCTAATACTTCTCTTTCTGAATTAGCACAGCTTTACGGCGAGGTGCCACTACCGCCGTACTTAAAGCGCAACGCAAATAAAAATGACGAAAAAAGATACCAAACCATCTTCGCAAAAGAAATGGGCTCAGCAGCCGCCCCGACTGCTTCTTTAAACATGACCGAAGATTTATTAGAAAAACTTCGCAAAAAAGGCGTAAAAGTTCGTTATCTTACTTTGCACGTTGGGCTTGGTACATTTTTGCCAATCCGTACCACAAATCTCGAAGACCACAAAATGCACTCCGAATGGTTCCACATCCCGAACGAAACACTTAGGGCAATAAAAGCCGCCCGGAAAATAATCGCTCTTGGTACTACCGTCGCTCGGACTTTGGAGTATTACGCCATGACTGGCAAAACCGAAGGCGAAGACGACATTTTTATTTATCCCGGATATGAATTTAAGCTCGTCGACGCACTGATTACAAATTTCCACGCCCCAAAATCAACAGTCTTGATGCTTGCCTCCGCTTTTGCCGGTTGGGACAATTTGAAAAACGCCTACGAACATGCTAAACTCAAAAAATATAATTTCCTAAGCTACGGAGATTCAATGTTAATATGTTAAAGTTTGAGATTGAGAAAAAATCAGGTCTTGCTCGCGTCGGCGTGATTCATACTCCGCATGGCGACATCAAAACCCCAGCTTTTGTTGGTGCGGCAACTCGCGCAACGGTAAAAGCTCTAACAATGAAGCAGATGCGCGATTTAGGTTCGCAGGCCATCCTTGCAAATACTTATCATTTAATTTTGGCACCCGGCTCGGATTTGATTGAAAAAGCTGGCGGTCTCGCTAAATTCTCGAGTTGGAACGGCCCGACTTTTACCGATTCTGGTGGTTTTCAAATCTTTTCCTTGCCTGATGTTAAAATTTCCGAAAACGGCGTAACTTTTAAATCTCATATCAACGGCGATCAATTTGAAATGACACCCGAATCGAGCATGCGCGACCAATGGAAAATCGGCGCCGACATCCACATGGCATTTGACCACCTCGCAAAATCCGATTCTTACGAAGACATGAAAACCGCGATGGACCGCACCCACCGCTGGCTCGACCGCTGTGTCGCAGAACATAAAAAAATGGGAAATAAACAGTCGCTATATGCCGTCGTGCAAGGCGGGACATTCAACGACTTGCGTGCAGAATCGGCGCGCTATTGCGCAAGCAAAGATGTCGACGGCTTTGGTATTGGTGGTGTTTTTACGGCCAACGGTATGGATGAGATGCTAAAAACGGTCAATAGTATTTTACCCGAAGACAAACCTCGCCACCTTCTTGGCATGGGCCAAGAGCCAATTGATTTATTTGTTGGTGCCGAATTTGGTATTGATACTTTTGATTGCGTCGGCCCAACCCGTATGGCAAGAAACGGCTCACTCTATACTCTAGATGGTCGCATAAATATCAAAAATGCCAAATTCAAAACCGACTTTTCAAAAGTTATGGAAGATTGCGATTGCGAATGTTGTAAAAATTACAACAGAGCTTATTTGCATCATCTTTTCAAAACCGACGAAATTACCGCCAAGATTCTCGCTTCTATTCATAACGAGCATTTTGTCGTCAAAACTGTCGACAAAATTCGCGAAAGTATTTTAGATGGCAACTTTGCCGACTACAAAAATTATTTCTGCATAAGTTCAAACACATATTAGACTCTCCGGCTGATAAAAAATAATACTTCGGGAGCCTAATAAATGGTTACTAAAAACCAACAAAAAGGGTATATTAATGTTATGAAATACCACAATAATATACCCAAATCTAT
>JAFWHT010000029.1 GCA_017511965.1 Candidatus Saccharimonadota bacterium | reverse complement strand
CCCCCCCCCCCCCCCCCCCCCCGATATTTCAATCGAAAAATATCGGGAATTAAAAGACAAATTAATTGTCGCCGAAAAAACCAACTATAATAAAATCCTTATCATCCCCTGCTCTGGCAACAAAGGATGGTACGAAATGGCAGAAAATTCTGCTCTTATCTACTACTACAAAATTTGCGAAGCACTAAACCTAAAAGTCAATTTCGAATCCGACCAAGACAGCTACTATCACCCTTACGAGCTTGGTCGTATCCGCCTCCGAAGCCCCGAGCTTATCAAAACTCGCATCAAATCCGCCAATCTCCTAAAAGATGCCAAAGAAAAAAATCATTGCTACGCCTTTGCTCTAAATTTAAACCTCACCAAAAAAGACCTCTTAAATCTAAAAGCCCTGGAGCTAAAACGTCGCGAGGAAAATCGCTCTCTCGTCAAAATTAATTTCTCCGACCCAATTTTTCATTTTCATCTCATCGAATCCGCTCACCGTCTCCATGAATCTTGCTCGAGCAAACTCGACAAACTCTCCAGTCAACAAAATGGCGCTCGCCTCGTTAATTTAATCGATAGTATTATTCTAAAATACTACCAAACCCCAAAAATCGACCGCCAGCTCTATGCCGAATTTCTCGAAAAAATCAACCAAATCATCTACGAAGTCCAGCTTCTCTCCGAAACCAGGCTTTGGGGCGCAGAAACCAGCTCCTCTGTTATCAGCCCAATCCTCGAACTAAAAAATCTTCTCAAGAAACGCCTAAAATGAAACCTTACGACATCGAAAAAGCTATCAAAAACGTCAAACAAACCAGCTTCGAAAATTGGCTTTTTAAGGAACTCTTTCTCGCCTATCTCGAAGCCCGAAAAGGCAAACGAAAAACAAGAGACGAGCACGATTTTGAATTAAATCAATTCGAAAATCTAAATCGTCTCAAAAATTCAATCCTAGATAAAAACTATCATCCCAGCCCTTCAATTACTTTTATCGTTTTCGACCCGATGGTGCGCGAAATTTTTGCCGCGCCCTTTCGTGATAGAGTTGTCCATCATTTTCTCTACAACATGCAGGCCGGCTGGTGGGATAATCATTTTATTTATGATTCTTATAGCTGTCGCAACGAAAAAGGCACTCTTCTCGGCATTAAACGCATCCAAACCATGATGCGCCATGCTTCAAAAAACGGCCAACAAAAAGCCTACACTATCAAGCTTGACATTTCTGGTTATTTTATGTCGCTCCCACGCCAAAAACTTTTCGAAAATGTTAAATGGGGACTAAATCAGCAATTTAAGCTCTACAAAAAAGACCCTGTCGGTTACAAAATCTATCAAATCTGTCTCTATCTCTGGCGCGAAACTCTCTTCGACGACCCAGTCAAAACTGCCAAAAAGCGTGGCCCCCTAAAAAACTGGCATCCAAATATCCTTCCGCCCCGAAAATCCCTCTTTTCCCAGCCCGAGGGCAAAGGTGTCGTTATCGGCAATCTCACCTCTCAGCTCGTCTCCAACATCTATCTCGATAAACTCGACCGTTTTATAAAACATGACTTAAAAATCAAATACTATGGCCGCTACGTTGACGATCTCATTATTATTACTCCCGAAAAAGAATACGAAAAAACAAAAAAGAACATCAAAAAAATTGAAAACTTTTTAAAAAACGAGCTTGATTTAAAACTCCATCCCAAAAAACGTTACTTCCAGCCAGTCGAAAAAGGCGTCGAAACCCTTGGCGCTCGAATCTACCCACGCAGTCTCTACCTTTCTGACCGACTCCAAAAAAAGTTTTATCGCGCCGCTGAAGAATTTGTAAATGATAAAAAAGAGATTGAAACCATTATTTCTTATCTTGGCCTAACAAAACACCTAAGTTCGAAAAAATATCTTAAAAAGCTTTTTGATGACTTTGGCTGGGAATATCGTGAATAGGAGAGGGCAGGAGGCCGGAAGAGAAAAGACCTAACGCGCGACACAACGGAGCGAAAAGCCGTTGTAGCGGTTGTTCTCGTTCTCGGGGTTGACTACTGTGGAATTGAATCCTAGGTTACGTGCGATCGTAGCGCTAGAGACCGTAGAGGACCAATAGTTCTCATTGTTGCCAGCGTTGTTGAGCACGCCCGCGTTAACGTTGCCGGGGCGGGGCCCGGCAAAGAAAACACTCCCGAACCTGTTTTCATAGATTGCTATTGTTTTGTTCCACCTTAGCAGAAAAAACATCAGTGACCCTAAATAAAGGTGAATCTATCCCATCTCCTTTTTTGTGAAGATCTCGTCCGGGCAAAGGGAGGGACTACAAAAGCCGTCTCTGTTTACCGCGAGCATCCTCCCCCTCATCATATCACATTACGTCGAGAATGCGCAATATACTCAATATCAACAGTTCGGGACTTTTTATTAGTTGAATATGCAATAACATATTTACCACTACGAATAACTCTCATTTTTTTACTTTCAATCTCAAATCTTACTGTATGGGCTTCGGGAAAAAGTGTCAAACGATAGCATTTTCTAATAATATCTCTTACGACTTTTTCAGCAACTAATACGTCCTCTAATTCTATAGAGATATATGTAAATATCTCTTCTAGGTTGTAAATGGCTGTTTCTGTAAAATTTATTTCATATAAATCCATTAAGACCTAGCGCTAGCCTTTGCTATTGTTTTGGCTAGTTTAAATCGATTTTTCATGCGAGACTCAACTTCTTTCATGGGCACTCTAACACCACTATCGTTTTTTACTGATTCTTCTACTAGCCTAACTAATTCTTTTTTCGAATCAACTTCAATTCCTAAATGCTTCGGAAACGCAATATCATCCATAAATTTCTCCTTTCTTGGTATTTATTATACCACTAGTTTTATTATTTTTACAGAAACAGCCCAACCTACCAGAGGCTTATACCATGAACGTCAGAAAACTGCAACCCCCCCCTTTTTTTTGCGCGCCTCTTACGAGGCGCTTTTTCTTTAAATTTTTTGGCTCTAGAAGACTACCAGAAAATCAGAACATTGCAAACATCAGAAAAGCGTTTCAAAAAAGGAGATGGCAGGAGGCCGGAAGAGAAAAGACCTAACGCGCGACACAACGGAGCGACAAGCCGCTGTAGCGGTAGTCCTCGTACTCGGGGTAGACTACTGTGGAATTGAATCCTAGGTTACGTGCGAACGTAGCGCTAGAGACCGTAGAGGACCAATAGCGCTCATTGTGGCCAGCGTAGTTGAGCACGCCCGCGTTAACGTCGCCGGGGCGGGGCATATAAACAGGAGCCTTTTCTAGGCCTTCGCTGCTAATGCTAGTATTGCCGGTATAATTGTCATATAAAGCGGCTAATCTCGCGAATTCGTTAGGTGAACCAGCTGTATTGTAAGTTGGAGTTTGGCTAGAAACCGTTGGGAGGCGCCACCCCTTCGGGCAGATGGAATTTTGCGGGTTGCTGGCGATATTAGCCATCGTACTAGCCGTATAGCTACTTGTATTGTTGCTCGCCACCGCTGCAGACCAGTTATAGTAGTTGCCTACATGGCCGTGAGTGCCGTTGCTTGCATATGGTGTAGTAGAGAAATAATTTTTCCAATTAGCGTCAGCTTTGGTCACGTAGTTACAACCTTGGTATTGTACCCCGCCTACAGTGTAAGAACAGTTGGCTGATGGGTAGAATGTGGCGTTGTTCCAATAATAATCTCCTGTGTCTACTGAATACGGGGTGTTATAGTCGTTGGTGTAGCCTTGGATTGAGCCTGCCGTGCTGGCGTTGGTGACAGCGTTAATAGTACTACGGGCTGGCGTCCAACTCGCTACCGTATTTAAGTCCGTATCAGCATTGGTTAGCGCCACACTTGTGCTTAAGTTTAAATCCAAGTTTTGCGTCATCCAACATTTGCCGTCTTGGAGTTTAGTGGCCCAGTAAACCTTATTATCACGAACATCTATCAGCTGGGTTTGACTACCTTCGTCTAGTACTTCCGTGGCGTCACAAATAGCCGAGCTCATGTCTTGCAGTTTATAGTAACCATTTAGTTTCTGTTTACCAGCATTCTCATAAGCCATAGATAACGTAACCGGAATGGGTTGAGCAGTGATGGTAAAGTTAATCACATTATTGTATTCACCAGAAGATTGGGAGACGGCTGATTTTGCCGCAATTTTAAATTTAATCTTATCTCCTTCAGCAGAAGTAGCAGGAGAGAGTGAAGTCTTCAAGGTAGCTGGTGCAGTTGAAGAGTAAAGTGGTAAACCCGAGTAAGAAGACCAGGTAGGATTATTCATTGTTTCATCCATAAATGCATACCCCCAAGTATTATCCGTTAAGTCAGTATTGGCGGCTAAGCTTGCTGTGGTATCTATACTAGCAAAAGAGCTAGTGATAGAACTATTACTATGAACCAAATTTCTAGTATCAAATCTGCCACTATTAACGGTGCTATCGCCTACCGAAGCACCAAGAGTATAGCCATTGCCGGTGTTGTTTAGCACAGTAATAGTGAGAATGTTAGAGTCTGAAGATGTCCCCGGTGCCAAATTGTCTATACACAGCCCGTTATTTGAGATACCACACCCATCCGCCGACAATATAATTTTCATCGTCGGCGAAAAGGTGAAAGATACCCCAATATCTTGCGAGTATGACAGCCCCCAAGCTTTTGTGCTAGCTACTAGCCACCCCAATGCCAGCATCAAAATTAAAGTTGATATTTTGCTTACTCTCAAAATCACTCTCTTCATACCCCCAATTATACCACAACCATTTTCAAAGTCTACACTTTTTTTCAAAAATTATCCAAAATTAAGCCTAGGCAGTTTAAGGGGGTTGAAGTTTTTACTAGAGTATGATAGATAAGGGGTAGATAATAAAAAGGAGTACAAAATGAATAAATTAGAAACTATTTCAAATTTATTTGAAAATAAGGAAATCCGGAGCCTATGGGACGAAGAAAAAGAAGAGTACTATTTTAGTGTCGTGGATGTAATCGGAGCGCTAACAAACAGCGAGAATCCAAGAGACTATTGGTATAGATTAAAAACAAGATTGGATGTAGACGAAAAATCTCAACTGTCGACAAAATGTCGACAGTTGAAAATGCGAGCCAAGGATGGCAAGATGCGCGAAACCGACACTTTAGATACTAGAGGAATTTTACGTCTTATCGAATCTATCCCCAGTCCCAAAGCTGAACCATTTAAGCTGTGGTTAGCCAATCTTGGCGGAGAAAGAATCGATGAAGTTTTTGATCCTGAAATTGCCGTTAATCGAGCCGTGCGATATTACAGAAACAAAGGGTTTGATGATAATTGGATTAAAATTCGCCTAAGCGGAATTGTAGATAGATTTAAACTAACGGATGTCTGGAAAGAAAGTGGAATTAAAAAACCGGTGGAATACGCCCTTTTAACAAACGAAATCTATAAAGAATGGTCCGGGATGAAAGCGAATGAATACAAAAAATTAAAAGGTTTGAGGAAAGAGTCGCTCAGAGATAATATGTCGGATATAGAAGTCGCTCTAACAAATATCGGCGAAATCGCAGCCAGGGATATAGCAATAACCGAACATCCACAAGGATTAAAAGCTAGCCTAGATACCGCAAAACGTGGCGGAAAAGTCGCAAAAGGAGCACGCGATTTATATGAAAAAGAAACTAAAAAATCCGCTATATCTAAAGACAACAATCTAAATTATAAGCATCTCGGTAAGCTCGGAGATTAATTACATCCCCTTTACTTCGTCATAATTCAACCCATACTGTGCATATTGAAGTCGCATGCTCGCTTCTTCAAGCTCGCTCACAAGCTCTGCGAGCTCTCCCGTTTTTTCCTTCGCCATAATAATAAACTTCAAAGGTTTATTATATCCACCACAAATCTCCATTTTATCGCCATAGGCCAACTCACTCGAAATCGTCACTTCCCGAATCCCATCCAGCTTCATTCCAACCACTCCAAGATTCCACCCCTCAATTAGCCCCATCGACGCATCCAACACTGCCTTAAATCCAGTTGGATTTTTTGCATCATCCAGCGACGTGTCAAATATCGTCTCGTCTGCACACCATCCAATATAATACGCCAAGTAGTTCGTATCACCCTCGGTAAGCTCGCGCCCCGAACCCACCTTTAAATCTCGCGTCGAAATCCCACCACTATTGGCCGTCGCCTCGTTAAAGCCCTTTACCTCGCTCTTAAACTTTACAAATTTTTCAAAATCTTCCTTTGTCTTTTCCTTAAATTTCGTCTCGACTTCCGTATATTTTGCCTCAAGCTCTGCCACTAAGGCTTCGTCAACTTCCACATTCGCCCCCGAATCTTCCTGACCACCATTTGCAATAATCAGCGCATAGCTTGCCACAATCGACCCCAGCATCAAAACCGCAATTAAACTAATAACAATTCTTTGTCCCACACTTGTTTTTAATTCTTTACTATCCATAATAAAAACATTATATCACAAAAAAATAACCCCCGTAGGGGTTATTTTTTATTTATTGCTTTTTTCTTTCTTTAAAATCGCAACTTTCTTAAACGAGCCACCGGCCTTTTTGATTGCTAGAACTGCCGACTTCGACGCAAATTGCGTTTCTAAATCGATCTTCGCAGTTAGCTCACCCCGCGAAATAACCTTCACTTTAACATACGGCGATGAAATCAACGCCTTGTTCGCCAAAACAAAGTTATCAACTTTACCTTTAAGCTCATTTAATCTATCCGTATAAACAACCTCTGCCTTAGCATGGATCGATTTAAAACCTTTTAGCTTTGGCACTGCTTGCATAATCGCACGTTGGCCACCCATAAATCCTGCTGGCATTTTAGAATGACCAGTTCGGGCTTTTTGGCCTTTAGTCCCACGACCAGCCGTTTTGCCTTGCCCGGCCGAAATCCCACGCCCCTTTCTCGAAGGACGAGTATTTTTAGAAACCTTTAAATCATTGTACTTCATTATTTCTTCTCCTTCTTCCCTGGCAAGCCTTTATTCCAGTCTTTTCGAAGCGTCTGTTGTTTCAAACCTTCAATCACCGCGTAGGCGATATTAACTTTATTAGTGCTCCCAAGCGATTTCGAGATTAAATTCTTAACCCCCGTAAGGCCCATAATCGAACGTACCGTTCCCCCTGCGATAATCCCAGTACCTGGCGCCGCTGGCTTCATCAAGACATCTGCGCCCGTAACCTTCGTTCTGGTTTCGTGACAAATCGTCTCGCCGTCCATATTAAACGTTACCATCGCTCTTTTTGCTTTTGCCGTTGCTTTTGCTACTGCCATCGTTACGTCATTTCCCTTCGCAACACCAACACCAACCTTGTTTTTGTGGTTCCCAACTGCAACCAAAGCCTTAAAGCGCATGCGTCGCCCTCCGGCTACTGTTCTTGATACTCTATCAACTGCAATCGTAATTTCATCAAACTCCTTCGGACCAACATCTGCACGCACATGGTCTCTACGGCCACGTCGTTCCATTTTTCGTCCCGAAATATCGCGCGTCTGTTTTGTCGCCGCGACTTTATCCTCCATCTTAAGAGTACCGGATTTATTAATTACTCTCGGAGCCTTTTTATCATTTTCTGCCATTTTAAAACT
Source organism: Candidatus Saccharimonadota bacterium (assembly GCA_017511965.1). GTDB lineage: Bacteria > Patescibacteriota > Saccharimonadia > Saccharimonadales > Saccharimonadaceae > Nanosyncoccus. Next base: position 30,288 of record JAFWHT010000029.1, on the reverse strand, counting down.
CCAATCCTTCCTTACGCGCCGCTTCAGCGAGTGCCGACAGCCGGCCCGCGTAAATTAACGAACCTCGATCAAAAACGACTTTCTTGATTTTTGCGGTCTTTGCTTTTTTCGCAATTTCCGTTCCAATCGCCGCCGCCTTTTCGGTTCTATTTCCTGTTAGCTTCGACCCAACTGTTGTTGCATAAGCTAAAGTTTTTCCGTTATCATCATTGATAATCTGCGCAATAATATGTAAATTCGAAAAATTAACGGAAAGTCGCGGTCGCTCCGCGGTTCCATGAATTTTCGCGCGCGTTCTTTTTGCTCTCATGTTACTTTTCATTATTTCTTACCCGCCTTTCCAGCCTTGCGAAGAATAACTTCATCAACATATTTAATCCCCTTACCTTTGTAAGGTTCTGGCTTTTTCAAACTTCGAATTTCCGCCGCAACCTGACCGACTTTTTGTTTGTCGATCCCCGAGACGGTAATTTCCATTTTATTCGTAGTAAGCGTTACTCCTTCCGGCGCTTTATATTTTACCGGGTGGGAAAAACCGAGTGCCATCTCGATTTCCTGGCCACCACCAGAAAGCCGAAAACCGACTCCGTTTACTTCTAATTTTTTCTCGTAGCCCTTAGTCACGCCAACCACTGCGTTATTGATTAACGCCCGTTGTAGCCCGTGCCAAGCTCGAGATTTTGGTTCGTCGTCACTTCGCGTGACGCTAAGTGTTGTACCCTCAACCGTCGTTTTCGTCTTCGGTTGAACCGGGACGATGAGTGACCCTTTCGGTCCCGAAACAGTAATCTCTGCTTCGCCGACCGTGATTGCCACTCCCGCCGGAATTTCGATGGGTTGTTTTCCGATACGACTCATTTGTCTCCTTATTGTTAATATCCACACCATTATACCACAACTCTTAAAAGAAGTAAACCCCTTTAATCCCTATAAATACTAGACAAAATGTCAAATCTATGCTATAATAATAGTATGAGAGTGTTATTGACCGGTGGGCTAGGGTTTATCGGTTCGCATACCGCGGTAGAATTACTAAGCCGCGGGTTTGAAGTTGAAATAATCGACAATCTCAAAAACAGCAAACTAGAAACCTTAAAAAATATCAAAAAAATCACCGGTAAAAAACCAAAATTCTACAAAACAGATCTTTTAAACAAATCGGCCCTGGATAAAATTTTTAGAAACAATTATTACGACGCCGTTATTCATTTCGCTGGACTCAAAGCCGTTGGTGAATCGGTTGAAAAACCACTGTCTTATTACCGTACAAATATCGACACCACTCTTAACCTTCTCGACATAATGAAAAAATACCACTGCAAAAATCTAATCTTTTCCTCTTCTGCAACTGTCTACGGCAACCAAGATGGCGTCAAATTAACCGAAAAAAATCAAACCGGTATCGGCATTACCAACCCTTACGGCCAAACTAAATATATGATTGAGCAAATCCTCAAAGATACTGCTTGCTCTGATCCCGAATTCAAAGTAACAATCTTGCGTTATTTTAATCCAATCGGCGCTCATTATTCCGGTCTCATCGGCGAAAATCCAAACGACATTCCAAACAATCTAATGCCAATTATCATGAAAGTCTATACCGGCGAGATTAAAACTCTCAAAATCTATGGCGACGATTACAAAACCAAAGACGGCACTGGCATGCGCGACTTTATCCATGTTGTTGATCTCGCCAAAGGCCACGTCTCTGCACTGAAAAAATCTTTAAAAACAAATGCAACAAATGTTGCAATTTATAATCTTGGCACTGGCAAAGCAACTTCAGTTCTAAAAATGGTCAAAACTTTCGAAAAAATCAGTGGCCAGGCTCTAAATTACGAAATTGTCGGTCGTCGCCCAGGCGACCTCGCAAAAGTCTATGCAAACCCCAAAAAAGCCAATCGCGAGCTAAACTGGCAAGCCGAATTAACTGTCGAGGACGCAATCAAAGATGTTCTTAATTATTTGTTAAAACCCGCCGCGGATTTGAAATTAAAACTTCCTGTAGCTCGGCCTCACTATAGTATTTCGAAAGCTTTTTCTTTGCTAGGTCTAAAAAATCCGCTCGTAAAACTCGGTGCGCATCCGTCCCGAACCCAAAAATCAACTTCCGTTTAATCAGCTCGATCAAAGTTTTGCGCGCTTGTTTACCGTATTTATCAAACAAACTGCCCAAATTCCCTTGAAGCAATACCCCCATCTGGCTTAGCTCCACTGCCACTTCCAAATCTTTTTGCACTGATACATATCGTTCTGGGTGCGCCAAAATCACCTTATATCCTAAGCCAATTAACCCTGCCAAAATATCTTTGTATCCCATAAACTCACCCGAAAGTGGCAACTCTACCAACAAATAGCGCCCGCCCGCGAGCGTTGCCATTTTGCCTTCTGCCAAATACCCCGCGATTCTTTCGTCTATATAAATTTCATTACCAAGATACAAATTTACCCGCACTCCCTCAGCGCTAAGTCGCGATTTTAACCCCTCCAACAAAATCGCATTCGTTGCACGTGGCGAGCGTTGCAATGTTCCCACAATGTAATGTGGCGTCGCTATAATATGTGTCACCCCCGCCGCCGCCATTTGTTTTACCATCTCTGCACTCTCATCAATACTCCGTGCCCCGTCGTCAATTCCAGGTAAAATATGTGAGTGCAAGTCAAACATTTTTATGCCTTTTGTTCACCGTAATAATAATTATAGTAAGATTTCGACGAGCTAGGATTCACCGAATTAAACACAATCCCGGCAATTCTCGCCCCCACCTTCAAAAGTTCGTCTTTGGTTCGGCGCAAATCATTTTTTGCCGTATTCGCATCCTTGGTAATAATCAAAGTTTTATCCACCAAGCTCGACAAAATCACCGAATCCGCGAGTCCTCCCACCGGCGCCCCATCAAAGATAATAATATCGTATTCGTATTTCAAAATCTGAATCAAACGCTTATTTTTATACGACGACAAAAGTTCACTCGGATTTGGTGGATAAGTTCCACAAGTCAACACGTCTAAGTTACGAATTGCCGTATTGCAAATATAATTGCGCACGTTACTAAGATCGTCCATCAAAAGGTTCGAAAACCCACTTCGATTTGGCAAACCAAGCAATCGATGTACTCGACCTTTTCTTAAATCACAGTCTACTAAAAGCACTCGTTTATCTGCTTGCGCAAACGAAACTGCCAAGTTTGCCGAAACAAAACTCTTACCTTCGCCCGCGTTCGTACTCGTAACCAGTATTGTTTTTAGATTATTATCCACCGACGTAAATTGCAAATTAGTACGCAAGCTTTTGATGTTTTCGCTCACCATTGATTTTGGCATCCGTTCCACCACCAACTCACTCATTAAAGGTTGCGCCTTGGTGCCACCCTTCATCACGTTTCCCGCTACCGAAAGCCCAAACAATTTTTCAATATCATCATTGTGTTTGACCGTATCGTCAAAGTAAAATTTCAAAAATACCAACCCCGCCGTCCCAAACACCGCAATCATAAACGCAAAAATCATATCTCGCGCTAGAGTATTGTTGGCCGGTGTCGTCGGCGTCTCTGCCACAGAAAGTTGCGAAACGTTATCGAGTTTGTAAATCTTTTTAATTTCTCTCGTAAACATCTTGGCGATTTCGTTAGCAATTTTGGCCGAGCGCTCAGCATCTGCATCTTTTACCGACACGCTAATAATCGAAGTATCCGTTACCGGCTCTACCGACACATTTTTCTTTAATTCTTTTGCATCCATCGCAAGGTCCAGCGAAGTCGCTACTCTATTTAAGACTAACTCCGATTTCGCAATCTCGGCATAAGTCGAGGTAAGTTTTTGGCTCGCATTAATATCATTCAAAGCTGTTGTAGAATTATTATCGTTATTACTTTTTGCAATTACAATCGTGGTCTTCGCTTGATAAATTGATTTTTTAAATCCCAAATTATAAACTAAAACTCCAGAAACCGCGACAAAAACAGCGATAATAAACGCCAAATAAAAGCGTTTTAAGTAATTCAAAAACTCTTTAATGTCGATTTCTTCCATAAAAATCCCTTATATCTTAATTATAGCATACTTTAGCAAAAAAGTAAAGAGTTTTACCATATTTTTATTACGAAGCAAAGTATTCGGCGATTTTATTCTGCACTTCCGTTATAGATTCTGCATCTGCGTGCATCACATAAAGCGGCATCCCCTCGCCATAGGTATAAGTTGGCAACATGTCTGATTTGCCTTTCACCATCAAAGATTCAATTTGCCAATTTGTCCCTGTTTCTAATTGCCATCGCACCAGAGCCGTAATTTCCTCTCGCAAAAATGTGGTCTCAAATGAATTCGCCACAATATCAAGGATGCTCGGTAGTTTCAATAGATAACCCTTATCGCCCGCCAATTTTGTTAATATAGCCGTTAGTACTTGTTGTTGGTTTTCGCCACGGTGCAAATCGCCCGTCCCATAAGTTTTTCGCTCACGCGAAAATCGTAGCGCACAGTCACCATCAACTTGTTGCGTCCCAACTGAAAAGTAGCAATACTTCTCCTCTCCCTCAACCTTTAGGTTCATCTCTGCGTCTGAATTGATTTCGATTCCACCCAGCTCGTCAACTACTCCAACTACCGTATCAAAACTCACTTTAATCGTCCGGTCAATTTTAATACCCAAAAAATCTTCAATCGTGGCTTTACTCATCTCAACACCATAAAGCCCGGCATGGGTTAATTTGTCTTTTAGCCCCGTCGTATCGTGAAGCCTCACATAAGTATCGCGTGGAATCGAAACGAGGAGGATTTTTGACTCCCTTGGATTTACCACTGCAAGAATGTTTACGTCTGAGCGCGCAGTTTCTTTGATACCTTCACGCGCATCACTACCCGAAATATAGACGATGAAGGATTTTTCAGCCAAATCCTCACTCGTCGCCGAGTAATCTCCGACCGAAATTTTATCGAGTAGAGTGTTGAATGAATTAGTATAATGAAACGCTGCGAGGCTAATAATTGTGACTAATACCGAAATGATTGTAGCGCTAATCTTTGCCCATTGTTTTGTCTTTTTGCCTTTTTTTAACTTTTTCTTAGCTTTGCTCTTTTTGTTCGTTTCTTTACAAACTAATTGAATTATCGTAAAAGCCAAAGCACCCGTTAAAACCCCCGCAATCAGCAAAATATACCACCCATTCAAAATCCCCATTCTCGCCAGCGAAACCACAATTAAAAGCGAAGCAAACGCCTGCAATGAGATCAAAGCCATTTCGGTGTAGTTATTCCTGCTCAACAAAATTTCCGACTCAGCCTTCTTCCGTGGTTGCTTTTTTGTCACCGGTTTCTTTGCCGGTTTCTGCGCTGATTTTCTCACCACCTTCTTTTTTTCTACCATAGTTATATATATTATACACTATTTTTAATTTTTTTCAATAAAATTTCCACCTCAGCTACTCATAAACTATACGAAATATACATTACAATATATAGTACAATAGTTGCTTTTTAATACAAAACGTGATATAATATATATAATATGCAAAAAAAGGACTATCACACATCAAAGAATCAAATAATTGGCTATACTGCTGGAGTTTTTGATTTATTCCACGTAGGGCATCTCAATTTGTTAAAAAATGCTAAGGGACTTTGCGACCGATTAGTCGTTGGTGTTACGGTAGACGAACTAGTAAAATACAAAGGCAAAAATGCCATGATACCTTACGAGGATCGTGCAGAGATAGTACGCGCATGTAGATTTGTTGATGCAGTAGTACCACAATATGATATGGATAAATTAAAAATGTGTAAAAAACTCAGCGCCACCAAACTTTTTGTAGGCGACGATTGGTATGGTACTGAAAAATGGCAAAAATACGAGGAAGAATTTAAGGCAGCTGGCGTAGAGATCGTCTATTTCCCTTACACACAAGGTATTTCTTCTACAAAGATCACCGAAGCCCTAAAAAGTGTACGCGGCTGGAGCGAAGATCCTGTTATTAAACGCAAGTTAAATCTAAATATAGAAAAGGACGATGACAATGTACGATAAAAATTTTTGCCTGAGTTCTTATATTGCATTTCGTTATATTTACAAAGACGATGTAGATTTTTTCCCTAATACCAAACACGAAAATTATAAATTACCCAACAATAACGAACTAACAATAGTAAGCACCGCCAAAGAAATCGATGATTACCTAAAAAACAAAATCGATGCAATTTATGATTCTGGAAAAACTGTTGGCGTATTGTTATCTGGCGGTATGGACAGCGCAATTATTGCTTCGTATATGCGCCCAGGTAGCCATGCCTATACTTTTACCAATGAAGATTCTGATATTTATAACTCCGATATCGAACGAGCCAAATGCTATTGCAAAAAAATCGGCCTCAAGCACCATTTAATAAATATCGACTTTGATGATTATAAAAAATATACGCCTATCGTAATGAATTATGCCGGCTCTCCAGTACATTCAATTGAGCCACAAATTTATAAAGCCGCAATGCAAGCGAAAAAAGACGGCGTAGATATAATGCTAATAGGTGATGCCGCCGATTATATTTTTGGTGGCATGGATAAGCTTTTATCTAAAGATTGGAAATTTGATGAATTTGCAAAACGTTATATTCTGCTTGAACCAGAATTAGTGCTAAAAAATCCACGCAATATAAGAGAAATTTTTGAACCCTATCGCTTAGGCAACGATATGATTGATTTTGAGAAATTTATTAGTAACGGACCTATGGCTATAGAAAGTTATGGTTCCTATAAAAACGCCTTCGATGCGGCCGGATTAGAATTTTGCGACCCATATGAAAAATTAAAAATGCCTAGCAAGCTAGATTTAAAAAGAATTCGTAATGGCGAATCTAAGTATTTAATTAGAGAGTTATATGAAATACGTTATCCAGAGTTTACGGTACCAGACAAAATCCCTATGCCTCGTCCAGTAGATAAAATCTTCGCAAATTGGGAAGGGCCAATTCGTTCAGAATTCAGAAAGGATATCCCCATAGATCAATTAAGCGGCAACCAAAAATGGCAGCTTTGGTGCGCAGAGCAATTTTTAAATGCACATGATAAAGAATAATTGATTTAACGTTTTATTAAATACGCCTTTAATATCTTCAGCTCTTCACGGAAAAACATAATACTAACCACACTAAACATTGTCCCTAGAACAATAAAATAAATTATTGCACAAATTATCCAACTCAAAATTGTTGCACTAGTTATCGGAATCAATGAGCATACTAAAATTCCTAAAATCGTAGCAATAATAAATATCAACAATTTTCGGTAAAAAATCCATTGGTTACGTCCGGGTACCATTTTAGAAGTATAATAAACATGAAAAATCAAACGATAAAGCATTGCGATAAATGTGCCAATCGCAACACCAATTAATCCTAAAAACGGGACAAGGCATATTGAAATAATGATGTTAAGCCCGGCTTCCACAAATGCTGGTTTAGAAATTTCTTTAAATCTATCTGCAGAATAAGCTAAATTAAGGTGCGGAAATTTTAGCAAATAAAGAGCCTCGGCGACAACGAGAAAAATGCCAAAAATCGGTTGGGAATAATTAGCATCCGTAAGTCCAGCAGTATAAATCATTACAAATGGCGTAATCAGCAACCCAGTCACACCAAAAATCAGAAACACCAACATAAAAATAATATACTCATAAAGATCTAGCTTCTGATTAAGATTTTTAAAATCTCTTAGTGCATATGCATGACCAAGAGTAGGATTAAGACTAGAAACAAGCGAGTTAATAACATTCTTAAGACCACTTACGACCAACGCATATACACTATAAACCGAGACCGTCGCTAAATTAGTAAAAACAGTAAGTACTATTACGTCTGTACTATTATGAATAAACGCTGCAGTGTTAATCGCGAATCCACTCCAACGTCCTTTTATCAACGAATCATCCGCGCGAACGCTTTTGTCTATATGGTAGTTCTTTTTAATATATCGCGTATATATAATAGGCTGGAGAATAAATACTAAGCCAGTTATAAGCTTCAACAAATGAATGTTGGGGTATATTTTCACTGCTATGATAGCAAAAACTATTTCAGCAATTCGAATTACCACTTGGGTAAACGAAACTATGTAGATTTTCTTATCTGCTACAAGCAAAGTCTTATATGTTAAAGAGAGCATATACTGAACAATAAAATATATTGACAAAATTAATGTCAAAGATGAAACATAAAGAAAATTAAAGCCAGTATTAAATATAACTGGATAAATTATAGACAAAAATAATGCATATATTATAAAGAAGTAACCAATTTTACGATAAAATCTATTGGCAGAAACCAAAATAGCACTAAGTTTTTTGTTGTTCTTTTTTGCTAATGGCTTATAAAGTCTAGCAATAATTACTCCCGTAATACCCCCCTCTACAAGCGCAATATAACTCAAAAATTGATTTAGGGAGGAAGTTAGACCGTTAACATCCGAGCCAAAAGCATCAAGAATTAGCTTCGGGATAATAAAACCATCCAGAATTAAAACTATTTGCAGAAGAAAAGTAGAAACGGTATTTAATAACGTGACTTTCTTTTTTAGTTTACTTATCATTTTTCTCTCCACCAAGCCTTAGCATTATGTCTCGAAACACGTTCAGATTTCGGCGGCAACTTCATATAATCTCCAAAAGTTGTTTGCAGTATTGCGTCATAGTTTTTAAAAATCATAACTGTCAGATTCTCGAATTCCGTATCAGTATATTCATTGATATTCTCGCTTAATTGAAATTCTTTACCAAAACCATATGCCGGCCAATTATGAATCACGTATTTTGAACCATTATATTCATTCAATGTTTTATCAAATAATTCATTGATCCTTTTATACCCCAATAGCTTTGAAATTAAATTTTTACCTGCACAAAGAACATTTCGTTTTAAAGATTCATTTTTAAAATCTAATTTGCGACGAGATATTAAACTAACTAATATCTTGAGTTTTTGATACTGTTTTTTTCGTTCTCGTACATCATCGTGAGCTGGGTAATAACAAAATATATCTACATAGACACCATAATTTGGATAAAACTTATCTTGGCGATGCTCGACCAAACAAGTATGCGTATCTATCACTTTCATAAAGGGAAAACGCTCGCCACCATCACCATATTTAAGAGTTTTATAACGCCCACGCTCCTTATCGAGAATCCTTTTTAGTTTATCATAATTTTTTTTCGTTAAAATTATATCGATATCATCATCCCATGGAATAAAACCTTTATGGCGAATAGCACCAATAAGTGTCCCGCCAAAAACCGAGTACTTAATATCATTTTTACGACAAACACCATCAATAAAAGCTAATATATCCAGCATTACTTTCTTTTGTTCGTCGAGCGTCATCGTGTTTACTTCTGACACTCTAACAGCATTGTCTTCGGAATTATTTTTATTCACAAATATATCCTTCCTCTGGTATCAAGCACGTTTTATAATCATAAGCCGAGTTCCATTCTGGTTTATTAATCATAATAACCGACGAATATGTCATAAATAACCCGATAATTACAAACTCTATCATGGCTTTACTTTTCCCAATGTTCGCATTAATGATATTTGGTAAAGCAATAATTGAAAAAATAGTATAATACTGTGAAACCCTCGACAACACAGCCATATTTATAGAAACAAAACAAAGAGCCGTCGCAAACAATAAACTATACAAATAAAAACTATATTTTTTCAAATCTTTACCAGATAAAATTATCAGGGAGAATACGTACATGGATAGGAAAATTAATGTAGAAACCAAGTTACCCAATTTTAATTCACCAATCATGTTTATATAATACGCCTCACGACCTAATAAAGTCGACAATAACGGATAGATCCAACTCAAAAAGATTAAACCAAGTATAGATGCCAAGACAATCACAAAGACTATCTTCTTGCTATATTTGAGATGATAAATCGGATAAATAAATAGAGCAGCTAATGCCGTCACATGAAAAAGAGAAGCCAAAAGCACAATCATAATATATTTCAACGGTTTTTTATTTTTAACATAATTAAAGCCAAACAATAAAACCGTAGATAACGCCAAAAACTGACGCATGGTATTCATCGACTCATACAAAAACATTAAATTAATAAATAATAACACGCTCATCAATGGATTATCAGAATTATCATCAATAAACTTATAGGCAGCATAACTAAAAATGAACGACATTATACATAGAAAAACTCTAGGTGAAATATGTAAGTAGCTTAATAACACGTTAAAGATCAAAAAACCTTTCTCAAAATGAAGGTTCATATTTAAAATTTCCCATTTATACATACTGCATTTCTCAAAAAGTGCAATATAGTTATCAGTATCACTACCTACAGTCATCTCCCTGGACGCCATCACGATAAAAATCAACAAAAAAACCACACGCAAAAACAACTTATTTTTAGTTTTTTTGTCCCTTTTACTCAGGCGTGTAAGCAAATAAATAATTACTATAGATAAACATAGCATTAAATTAAAAATCATAGCATCCCCCTATAATCATTTATGCATCTTTTGGCAACGTCTGGCCCAAAAAAGTCTCTTTCAATCACCTTGGTATTCTTTGCACATTTATTCCTAAATTTTTCGTCTTCGAACATTTGCTTCATAGCCATGAATAGCTCATCCGCATTAAATGTTACACCTACACCACATTGTTTTTCATTTATATAGTCACCAAAAGATGTATTAAAAGTAGCAATACATGGTAATCCATAAGACAAAGCTTCCATGACGGCCATCGGTTGACCTTCCCATCTTGACGGCTGAATAAAAACATACGCACCTAACAATATCTTTTGCTTCACATCACCATACACAGCATCATTCAATAATAGCAAATCAGAAATACCTCTATCGGAAATCATCTTTTCCAACTTTTGACGTTCTTGCTCAGAATCTTTGCCATACAATTGCACTCTCACATTATTATCCCTAAACCATTTTTTATTTTTAGCTATAGATTCAGCTAGCAAATCCAGACCTTTATGCCGTATACTATATCTACCAATATAAACAAAATCTTTATTTTTAAATTTATTCTTACTCTTTTTTATGCTAATACTATTTCCAGAAATTAGATATTTATGATTTTTGTATATACTGCAATCTCTTTCGCCCTCATTTAGATATTGAACAGCTAGAGATTTTTTTACAAACCTATTAAACAATAATACATTTGCAACTTTTTTCTTTAACCACTTTCGTCTTTGAGATAGACGAGTCGAGCAACCATGAGGAACAACAATATAAGGAATTCCTTTTTTAATACATTCCTTATATAAAGATAAATATACTGGCTTGTATACTTCGTGAAAAATTACTATATCTGGAGAGCTGAAACCATCTGGCAGAGCAGAAATATCTTTATAGTCAGAGATGTTATAAGAAAATTCATTAGAGACAACATCGTCTTTCGCATTGTATATTGCTACTTCAGCTAGTCCTTTTTCATAATTAAAATAATCGGCTACCGCTACGGCCACACCGTTACTCATTAGGCCATCAATTGATGTAATATGTAATATCTTCATAATAAATCTACCCTATACCCTCCGCTTCACTGCGTTATACGCATACCCGACAAAATTGGTTACGCTGCTTAGCAGACTCAGGTTCTCATGGTTTCGATACAGTCTCCAGATCCTACCAATTGCTACTAGTTTATTGGACGAAAGTGTGTTCTTGGTCCGACGATAAAGACTCAAGGGTTCATTTAATCCGTTTGCATATTCAACATTTTTCAAAACATTCCACCATGTCGCCGTATCCTCACTCTCAATGTTTGGCATCTTGATATCTTTTTTGTCCAGTTTATTAAGGTTAAACATTACGGTAATAGTCGAAATCGTTGTATTCTTCAGCGCCTGCTTATACGTGATTGTCTCTGGTACATACACTACCCTACCATTACCGATACCATTCTCATCCGCAAACTCATACCCAGTAAACGAAAAAGACGACTCGTTATCCAGCATAAACCTCACCTGCTTCTCTAACTTCTCTGGATGCCACAAATCATCCGCATCCAAAAAACAAATAAAATCACCTTTCGCTTCCTGAATGCCACGATTTCGCGCTTTCGCCGCACCGCCATTTTTCCGCAACTTAATCACTCGAATCTTCCGTGACTTCACTTTTTTCAACAACTCGCGCGTCCCATCCGTCGAAACATCATCCACAATAATCGCTTCCCAATTTTTATAAGTCTGTTGCCAAATCGAATTAATCGTCTCTAGAATCACCTTCTCACCATTAAACACCGGAATAATAATACTTACGAGCGGCTTCCTCGCCCAACCCGTCCGAGCAAATCCACCATTCCTCTCTTTCAACAAATCAATATCCCCATGAATCCCAGATTTTCCATTACTCACATCTTTCGCGCCAACTACCGCTTTCACCGTCCAAAACACCACCCGGAGATCCTCCCACAACGAAAAGTTCTCCACATACTCCAAATCCAACGCAATCTTCTCAAAAATCGTCAAGCCATTTCGCCCCTTCGCCGCTGCGAGACCCGTAATTCCCGGTCGCACCAAATTCCGCCGTCGTTCCTCCTCGTTCATATTCGTCCAATACTCCGTAATCCACGGCCTCGGCCCAATAAACGACATCTGCCCACACAAAACATTAAAGAGCTGCGGCAACTCATCAATCGAAGTTTTGCGCAAAAACCCACCAATCCGCGTATACTTATCCTCGCAAGAATTATCTCGCACATCATTATCCGCCACCATACTCCTAAACTTAAACATCTTAAAAACCCGCCCATCTTTTCCCGTCCGCTCTTGCTTAAAAAACACTGGCCCAGGACTATCAATCTTAATCAAAATCCCCACAATCAAAAATAGCGGCAACAAAGCCACTAACAATACCACCGAGAAAACAAAGTCAAGCACACGTTTAACAATCGCGTATGTCGCGAATCGAACCGCCCGAATTTTTTTAGCGTATTCTCGCACCGGCTCTTGCCGAACAAGAACATTTGTTATCTCTCTTGGCATCTCTAATCTCCCGATGCCCACCAACTCCTATAATTATAGCACACTTTTGCCAAAAAGTCAATAAAATACCCTGTTGAAAGAAAAATACCACCATATATAATATATGGTGGTATCCCTAGCGTCAAGCGGTCAAACCCCCCAAACCCCCAACCCCCCCAAAAAAACCCAAACTTACCAAACCTTCACCAAAATCTCACCGCCAAGTCGATTTTTCTTCGCTTCGCGTCCAGTCATCAAACCTTTCGACGTCGAAACGATCACCATCCCGCGTCCAGATTTTACAACTGGTAAATCGTCCGCCGAAGAGTAAATTCGGCGCCCTGGTTTCGAAACTTTCGCAATCTCGTTAATTCGCGCGACACTTCCAGGTTCGTTAATTAACACCTTCAAAACTCCGCGTGGTTTTCCGTCGACGACCTCAAAGTCTGCAATGTAACCATTCTCCTTTAAGACTCCCACTACCCCCGCCTTTAGTTTAGAAGTAGGAACGAAAATCTCATTTTTCGACACCGCTACCGCATTACGAATTCGCGTAATTAAATCGGCAATTTGATCTGTTGATTGTAATGACATATTTCTCTCCTTTCTCCTACCAACTACTCTTTGTTACGCCCGGAATTTCGCCTTTACTCGCTTTTTCCCGGAAATTAATTCTTGATAAACCAAATCGGCGCATATAGCCTCGCGGACGCCCGTCTAGCATGTCGCGATTCTTAAGCCGTGTTGGCGAAGCGTTGCGCGGCAACTTCGCGAGACCTTCAAGATCTCCCGCCGCCTTCAAAGCCGCCCTCTTAGCCTTATATTTCTCATTCATTTTTCGCCGTTTTTCGTCGCGAAGTACTGCAGATTTCTTTGCCATTACTTCTCTCCTTTCTCAAACGGCATTCCAAAGAGTTCTAACAACTTTAGGCTCCCTTCTTTTGAACCATTTTTAATAATAAACGTAACCTCAAGACCATGCAATACTGCCGCATCCTCAAAAGTAATCTCCGGGAAAACGGTTTGCTCTTTTAGTCCTAAGTTATAGTTTCCTTGACCGTCAAACGAATTTCTAGATACACCATGAAAATCGCGTACATGTGGCAAAGCTACATTAATTAATCGATCAACGAATTCATACATCTTATCGTTTCGTAAAGTCACGAGATAACCAACCGGCGCACCCATTCCTTTTCGAATTTTAAAGGTCGCAATCGACTTTTTTGCGAGTCTCGTCGTTGGCGCCTGGCCAGTAATCTTACCAAGTGTCAACGCTACTGTTTCAGTAAACTTTTTATCCTCGCGCTTTTTACCAACTCCACTCGAAACCACAACTTTAGAAAGTTCTGGTACTTCATTGATGTTAGAAAGTCCAAGTTCCTTTTGTAATTTAGCCTTAAGCTCTGAATTATAGAGCTCTTTCAAGCGTGGCATCGTCTTAGCCGTTTTCTTGTCCGCCATTATTTAGCTCCTCTCTTTGCCTTAGCTTTTTTATCGGTTTTCACTGCTTTCTTATCAAATTTCGCAGACTCAACTAGCTTCAAATTCGACCAATCAATTCCAACATGAATCGTTTTCTTGCCACCCGAAGGGTTTAAGTATGATTTTTTCATGTGTCGCTCAACCAGTCCAATTCCTTCTAGCATCGCCTTACGACCCGCTCGATCAATCCCGACAATCTTCGCTTTTTTACCTTTATTATCACCCGAAATCACTAAAACGGTATCATTAATTTTCAAACTTTTCATTTTAGAGTACCTCCGGTGCTAAGCTGATAATCTTTGTAAAGCCTGCGTCACGAAGCTCTCTCGGAATCGGCCCGAAAACTCGCGTCCCACGTGGCGTTTTGTCTTCGTTGACTAAAACTGCCGCATTCTCGTCAAACCTAATGGTCGAACCATCTGGTCTTACGATTGGCGCAACCGTCCGTACAATCACTGCACGCACCACTGCTTTCTTTTTTACGCCTCCCGTTGGCGAAGCGTCTTTCACCGAACAAGTCACGATATCCCCAACTCGCGCATATCTTGCACGCGTCCCACCAAGGACTCGAATTACCCCCAGTTCCTTCGCGCCGGAATTATCCGCAACTTTTAATCTTGTTTCTTGCTGAATCATTAGACTTCCTCCTTAAGCTCAACTCGTCCACGCGACTTCTCGATAATCTTTACCAAGTTATAAGCCTTCGTTTTCGAAATTGGCCTTATCTCAGAAATTTCAACTCTATCACCAACCTTCGCTTCATTCTTTTCATCATGAGCCGTGTATTTTCGAGTCTTCGTGTATTGCTTTCGATAAAGCGGATGCGTCTCTCTAGACGCAATGGAGACCGTAATGGTCTTATCGCGCTTATCGGAAATTACAGTTCCAATGAGTGTATGTGCCATTTTAGAACTCCTCTTTCTTAATTATTTTACATTTCACCGGCAATTTGTGTGAAGCGAGTCTAAGAGCTTCACGCGCTTGTTCGGGAGTTACGTCCGCAATCTCAAACATCACCGTTCCGGCTTTTACCTTTGCGACAAAGAATTGTGGTTCACCTTTACCAGAACCCATCTTTACATCTAACGGCTTCTTTGTTACTGGCGTATGTGGGAAAATCCGAATCCAAATTTTACCACCACGCTTAATGTAACGCGTAATCGCTTGTCGTGCCGCCTCAATTTGGCGCGAAGTTACTCGCTCGTTATCAAGCGACATCAAGCCAAATTCACCAAAAGCTACCGTATTGCAACGTGTTGCAATACCTTCGTTTTTGCCTTTTCGCACTTTGCGGTGCGCAGTTTTTCTAGGTAATAATATCGCCATCTTACTTTTCCCCCTTATAAATCCAAACTTTAACTCCTACGATACCGGCAACCGTTGGTGCATGATGACAGTAAAAGTCAATATCTGCACGAAGCGTATGTAGTGGCACCGAACCTTCGATAAACTTTTCGCGTCGGCTCATTTCTGCTCCGTTTAATCGCCCAGCAACTTCAATGCGCACCCCCTTAGCCCCCGCATTCATTGTGGACGAAAGAGCCATCTTCACTGCGCGACGGAAATTCATTCGCTTCCCCAACTGAAAACCAACATTTTCTGCCACCAATTTCGCATTAAGTTCTGGCTTTTTCACCTCTTCAACATTAATCCGAATTGGCCCTTCCACGATTTTCCCTAATTCTTTTTTCAGCTCGTTAATTCCTGCGCCTTGCTTTCCGATTACTGCACCTGCTTTCGCAGTCAAAATTGTAACCGTAGTAAGGTTAGCCGAGCGTTCGATATTTACCCGTGCAATTGTTGGTCGCGCTTTAAATCGTTCCTCAACAATCTTGCGAATCTTATCGTCTTCAACTAACCAGCGTCGGAAATCCGCCTTCCGCGTAAACCACTTAGAAGACCAGTCCTTGCTGACCTGGAGACGGTAAGAGATGGGATTTACTTTTTGACCCATATTACTTTTTCTCCTTCTCGCCAGAGGCGGTTTTTTTAACTTTTTCTTCGCCAGCTACTTCGACGAATATATTACTACTAATCTTCTCATAAGGTAACGCTCGTCCACGCGATGCCGGTTTGTATCGGCGCATTCTAGTTCCGCTCGTTACCGAAATTCGATTGATTCTTACAGTTTTTGGATCGATACTAACTTTCGAATTATTTAACAAATTCGCATTCGCCGATTCAATCGCTTTTCGCACTGCACGTGCTGCACGCCTTGGGGTATGTTCTAAAATCACTACCGCATCTGCTACGTAACGATCACGCACGAGCGACGCAACAATGCTAGTTTTGCGTGGTTGCGAATCGATTCCTTTTTCGTATGCATGTGCAAAATGAGTTTCTGCCATTTTTTACCCCTTTCCTTTCGCAGCTGCAGCTTCTGCTGCTTTTTTACCGCCATGTCGGCGAAACTTACGAGTTGGCGCAAATTCACCAAGCTTATGACCAACCATATTTTCCGAAATATAAACCGGGACATGAACTTTACCGTTATGAACAGCAATCGTTCGACCAACCATTTCTGGCGAAATCGTCGATTCCCTAGCCCAAGTCTTAATTACGGTGCGGTCTTCGCTGGAAAGTGCGGCAATCTTTTTTGCGAGTTTAAAGTCCACAAACGGACCTTTCTTTAAGCTCCTACTCATTATTTCCTCTTTCCTTCGTGGCGACTGCGCACGATCATTTTATTAGTTTTCTTATTTCGACGAGTCCTAAACCCAAGCGTCAACTGACCCCAAGGTGTTCTCGGTGCCTTACCACTACCGTGACGACCGCCATCACCACCACCGTGTGGGTGATCTGTCGCGTTCATTACAACACCTCTAACTGTCGGGCGAATACCTTTTCGGCGTCGGCGTCCTGCCGCACCAATTTTGATATTCTGATGCTGAACGTTCGAAACTGTCCCAATCGAAGCCTCACAGGCACTCAAAACTTTTCTAACTTCACCCGATGGCATTTTAAGAGTTGCATAACCATCTTCTTTTGCCATTAGTTGCGCCGAGGCCCCCGCCGCACGTACCATCTGCGCTCCCTTACCAGGAGTTAATTCAATCGCATAAACAAAAGTACCGACTGGGATATTTTCAAGTGGCATCCGTGCCGAATCTTCAACCTCAACTTCCTTTCCAGTCTTAAAAGTCGAACCCTTAGTCATCTTTGTATCCGCAAGTACATAATAATATATACCGTTTTGGTCTTTGACTCGTGCAATTCGCGCGCTACGGTTTGGATCGTATTCGATTTCCTCAACCGTCAAAGTCAAATCTGCCGGAAGTTTATAAGTCATAATTCGATAGTGTCTCTTAACACCGCCACCACGATGTCGAACCGTAATTCGACCTTGGTTGTTTTTACCGGCCTGTTGTTTTTTCGCCCGCGTCAACGACTTCATTGGTTTTTTGGTCGTAATTTGATCAAAATCCTGAGTCGTCTTTTGACGCTGCGCCGGAGTAATTGGGCGATATTGCTTAATAGCCATTACTTGTCTCCCTTCTTAGCTGACTTTGCTGGCTTTTTCGCATTAGCTTCTTCTTGTTCCTCGAAAACTTTAATCGAGTCGCCTTCCTTTAATTTTACGTATGCAAATTTCTTATCTTGGCGGAAAGTTGTGCCAGGATAAGCATGCTTACCTTTGCTGAATCGAGTTTTCTTGCCTTTGCGAATTAAAGTTTTGACTTCCGTAACCGTAACTTTAAATTCGGTCTCAACCATCTTAGCAATTTCTTGCTTGCTCATTGATTTTTTAACTGGGAAAACATAAACTCGCTTGGTTTGCTCACGGTAAGTCTTCTCTGTCGCTCGTGGCTCTAAAATGTTTAACTTGATTTCCGTGTCCGCCATTTTATTTCTCCTCTCCGATTAGCCAATTCTTCGCTTGCTTCAAAGCTTCTTCCGAGAAAACAATCGCATCCGCATTCATAATATCAAACACATTTAGATATGTAGCGCGCACCAATTTTACATTCGAAAGATTATTTGTCGAACGCATAATTTCTGGCGTTTTTTCTGCAACAACTAAAAGCACATTCTTACCTTCAAGTTTCATACTTTCAAGAACTTTGACTGCCGACTTTGTTTTGCCGTCGAACTTAGAGTTAGCATCCAAAACAAAGACTGCCTTATCTGCATTCTTCATCGAAAGCGCTTGTCGAATTGCAAGTAATTTCGAAGATTTAGCAAGTTTCTTTGTAAAGTTTTCGTTTCCAGTTCGCCCAAATGCTACACCACCATGTCGCCAAATTGGGTTTCTTGTCGAGCCAAATCGCGCCCGGCCAGTTCCTTTTTGCTTCCAAGGTTTCTTACCACCACCACGAACCTCGCCTCGCTTCAAAGTTTTCGCGTGCGAACTTCTAGAATTTGCAAGATACGCATCGTAAGCTAGCTTAACGAGTTCATGATTTTCTACGGTTAATCCGAAAATATCTTTATCTAACGTCGCCATATTACTCCTTTCCCTCTACGGTTACAATTCCCTTACGAGGACCAGGCACTGCGCCCTTTAAGCCGATTAAATTATTTTCTACATCAATATAAGCAACTACCAAATTCTTAACCGTAACTTTGTCATGGCCCATTCGGCCTGGCATCTTCTTACCCTTAAAAACTTTTTGTGGATACATCGAACCAATCGAACCAACCCGTCGGATGTTTCCTTTAAAACCATGGGTGTTTCGCGATTCGTTAAAGTTATGGCGCTTAACCGTACCAGCAAAACCTTTGCCTTTGCTCGTTCCAGTTACTGCAACTTTATCGCCGAGCTTAAAGCTCTCGACGGTAATCTTATCGCCAACTTTTAATTCCTCTGGAATCGCTTCTAGGCGAAATTCCTTGAGGATTTTAGGATTTATATTTGCGTCGGCCTTCTTTACGTGGCCCATCACCGACTTGCTCAGATTCTTACCCGAACCATACCCGATCTGAACAGCGTTATAACCATCTTTTTCGACGGTTTTAATCTGAGTCACTGTTGCCGGTCCGGCTTGTAGAATTGTTACAGGCGTAACAACCCCGTCATCGCCGATGATTTGGGTCATACCAACTTTGGTGCCGAGAATGACTTGCATTTTGTCCTTTCCTTTAAATGTTTAAACATATAAAATCCTAGACTTTTAGTCGGTTTCCTTCGGTAAAAAACTTCCGGACCTCTCCTTATGTCTAGATAACTTCTTTATTTTATCACAGATTTTAGGGGTTGTAAAGAGGTTTTTTTATGAAAAAGCCCGGCAAATTACCGGGCTTAAAGTTTAGGGTTGTTTTAAGTTCAAAATTTCATCAATAAGTTTATCCATCGGCTCATCGCCGACCCAACGCTCCTCTTTCGGGGTACGTGCCTTATAGTACTCACGTTCTTGTTGCAAGAGTGCAAACACCTCGCGGTAAGAACGGTCGCGTTCCAAAAGCGCATTTAGCGCACTCGGCACCCCTTCAAACGCCGCCTCGTATTCTGCGAGCTTGGCGTTTTTTCTTTCGATCTCTCTTAATGATTGCTCGAGTGCCACCTCGGCTCGACTCAGCTCTTTAAAAGCTCGAGTCGTAATAGCTAATCCAGCCAAGATGGTAAAAACCATCAAGAGTAGCGCTATTACAGATACAGTCCTGTATCCGTTCTCATTGTCCTCGTTCCTGTCCTGCCGTTCATAGTACCCATATCCATATTCTTCTTCCATCTCTGTCCTCCTCTTAATGTGCTGATTTAAGAAACCCTAAACTATACCTTAATTATAGCACACTTTCGTCAAAAAGTCAATACCTCTTATGCTATAAAAAGCTCGGCATATTCCAACCGAGCCTTACCCTCCTTTCTAACGTATTGCCTTAATGTAGTAATATGTAGTACCAACCATCGGTTCACAGTTACATATATCATAAAAGTCACAACCAACGCATTTTTTAACATCAAATTCTTCATCAATATCATAATAACTATAACCTCCGCCGAGACTTTTACCTACTATACGGCAACTAATACTATGTTTTAACAAACATTTAAACTTTAGACAAAAATCGTAATCCTCAGGTTCATTTACCTCCTTCTTGTAAACCCTAGTAATACTAGGATGAGCCCAACCAAACGGTATACTCCCCTTATCGGAATAAGATTCACTTTCAAAATCATCTTCAACTTATACATTATAGCACACTTCAACAATTTTGTCAATACTTCTTACGTTTCTATCAAGCAAAAAGCCCCGACTGCTGCCGGGGACTTTTTGTTTAAGAAAGGAACTGCTTATTCGGGGATATCGATATAAAAATCCTCATATCCGGCCGAATGCATCTTTTCTACCACCTCCTTCAAGTTCTTCCGGCCAAAATTTCTGACCCTCAGCCAATCCTTCTTTGGTAAATTAACAACATCGTCGACGGTATTAATCCTGGCACGCTTTAAACAATTATACGTACGAACGCTAAAATCCAACTTCTCGATACCAGAATCATCCTCTTTTGCATTACTCGGCATCTTGTAAATTACAGGAAGCTTCGTTTTAAAATGCTTCAACTTCCTTAACGCCTTTGCTTCAATCTGACGAATTCGCTCTCTTGTAACATTAAAATGCTTGCCAGCAGATTCAAGATCCCTAGAAATACCATCTCCGCATAAACCGAACCGATAGCATATTACGTCATACTCTCTTCCGGTGAGACACTCCCGCAATGTTCTTTTTACAATCACTATCAAAATCTCAGGTAAAGTCTGAAACTTCTCATACTGCTCATTTGAAAGCTGTCTAATATTGCTAGTAAAGTGGCCCTCCCATTCCTTGTGAACGACACAGTACAGTTTATTAATCTGAAACGTCATCGCAAAATCCACCGTAGGACGAATAAAACTAGCATCCCGAAGCGCAGCAATCAACTCCGTTTTCCACTTCGGTGTCTTATCCTTCAGCTGAACGCCAAGATACTGCTCAAAAGCGTCAATCCTGCCCTCCCTGACAATCTCGTCAATAGTTGCAAAATGCTTTTCAAGATAGTTCTTAGTTCTGTTTGAAAGATTCAACGCATCCAAAGACTTCAAAATTCTCGCTTCCTTTACCATAACAATTCTCCTCTCTTAAACTTTTAATGTGCTCACATTCCCACTCTATATGCTAAGTCTTAGGTATAATCACCTTCAACCTATTAATTATATCATACTTTAATAATTTTGTCAATATATAAAAAGGGAGCTCTTGTGGCTCCCTTACCCTCCTTTCATAGGCTAGCGCTAGTCAAAGTATTGTCGTTCGTATTCTTCCAGCTCCTTTCTCGTAAGATACGGAAGAGTCCACATGGCCTTACCGATTACTAAAACCTGGTCTTCGGATAGCCCCGCATCAGTAAGAAACTTAACTGCATTTTTACCGCGGACCAAATGGTCAAAATAAAACTTTTTGATCTGACACCAATCCGTATCATAATTATAGTCGCCAATCTTGCAAATCCTCGCAATAAACACTTTAGTAGAGCCATCCTTCCTATCGTCATAAGGGTACCATCTGATATTGACAACAAAATCACCAACACTTACAGGGACAACACGTCGTCTAGCAAAATTGTACGGTGCGTATGTTTCGCCCTCGCGAAGCAAATATCTTCTTAACACCCCCTTTCTTTTCCAATCCGATCCGACAATAATACTCTTGCCGAATTCACCATTGTAGCCATTGTGGCCACCATGATATTCACAGTGAGCGCTACATTCTGTCGCCGTTACAATGTTCGGAAACCCATGCCTGTCTACATAAGAACTAAACACATCATCTACATTAAGCATATCTAAACCCATATCGTTGTCCTCCTATGAATGTGAATGTACAAACATAACGTTAGCCACATAATTATAGCACACTTTTATATTTTTGTCAATACTTTTTATGTATTTTTTACTCCATTGTCAAATTTACCCCTTACAATTTCAGGTATTTTAAGCATAAGAATATGTGATATAATTATTATTAACAGTTATTTATAATCGAGGTATGTATATGTATAAAGATGAAATACCATCAACAGAAAAATCGGAAAACGAACTCGATCCGGGCGTTCAAGCGCTCGCCGATTTAGCAGATAGTATGCAAGAGAATAATTCCGAATCAGAATATAATGAAGCCGGATTTAACAGTAAAGGATTCCATAAAAATGGGACGCGCTATGATGATGATGGGTATGGCGCCGACGGTTTTGACGAAACCGGCGTAGATCGAGAAGGCTTTGACCGTGAAGGATTTGGCAGCGACGACCGCGATAGAGATGGCTACGACAGAGAAGGATATAACGAGGCCGGCTATGACAGAAAAGGCTTTGACAAAAGTGGAATGCACAAAGAAACTGGCACAGAGTATGATGGAAATAGTTTTTGGTATGGCCATAAAGGCTACAATCGCGATGGGTTTGATGAAAATGGTTATGATCGAAAAGGCTATGACAAGGACGGATTTTTCCGCGACGGATTCAACGATGAAGGCATTCATAAGACAACTAGGACAGAATTTAATCCAGGCGGCTGGAATAGAGCCCAAACAATACATAGAGACACTGGCGATCAATATGGCCCAGACGGCTTCGACCATCTTGGGTATAACAAAGATGGATATGATAGGGATGGCTACGATCGCAAAGGCTGGGATAAGGATGGGTACGACCGAGGCGGATTTCACAAAAAAGATTTGATACATAGAGAAACCAGAACAAAATATGGTCCAGATGGCTATAATATGTATGGTCTTGACAAAAACAGATTTGATAGAGAAGGTTTTTATCATCCTCCCAATAAAGGCAACGCTCATACTAGATATCACAACGGCTATGATTACCAGGGATTTAATAGACACGGCTACGACCGCGAAGGTTACGACAAGGAGGGGTACGACAAAGAAGGATACGACAGAGAAGGATTAGATAAGGATGGCTACACTCGCGAATACAATGCCAAGTTTAATAGATACGACGTAGACGAAAATGGTTATATGAAAAATGGCGAAATAGATCCAGATGTTGATTTCGCGATTGATTTTGCTAAAAGTGGTATCAAGGACCAAAGTAAATATGCCTCCGAAAAGAACATGGACGTAGAAGATGTTCGAGAAAAAATCGCCATGGCTCGCAAAAAATGCCCAAATATCGATGAAATTATCAGCGATTTGCTCTTGACCGGTAATAAAATGCGAGTAGCGACCATCTTAAAAGATTGTAATAAATGTATAGATGGCTCGCTTGATATAAATGAATTTTGGGATAAACACCCGAGATTGACAGTCACCGATATCCTCACTAAAATCATAAACGACCCAGACGAAAAGAAGGTATTTTCCGATAGAACTATCGAGGGCATAGTAATGAACTCCAACAATATCGAGAATAATTTACGAATATTCGGAGCCTCACAATACGATGTTTCTAGCGCAATAAAGGGGGCAGAAGATTTTAAGAAAATGTACGCTAAATTCGGCATTAGCTCTCCAGAGCAAGCACAACAAAAACGGGAAAACACAAAAAAGATTTACGACATGATCAAGTATTTCAATAGATACAAAAATCGCAATTTGGATTCTTTGCTTGGTTCGCGTCAAAGCCTTGACGGCGGCCAAACTTGGATTGAATTCAACGGAGAGACCATAGGCCAAGCAATGGACGCATTAAAAAAAGACAAAAAATTAATTTGCGTGCAATCTGTTAAAGACTATATCATTAATCAATCCAGACAATAAAACTCTTGTTCTGACTTTTACTTAAGCAAAAAGCTCGACCTATTACAGCCGAGCTTTACCCTCCTTTCTAACGCATTGCCTTGATGTAGTAATATGTAGTGCCAGTTATCGGTTCACGGTTGCATATTTTATAAAATTCGCAACCGACGCATTTTTCAGTATCAAATTCTTCATCGTGACAATAACTTCTATAACCTCCACCTAAAGATTCAGTTTCTATGCCACACCGAACATCGCCTTTTAACGAACACTTGGACTTCAAGCAAAAATCATAATCCTCGGGTTCATTTACTTCTTTCTTATAAAACTCTGTGATACTAGGGTGGGCCCAACCAAACGGCGTGCTTCCCTTATCAGAATAACATTCCCATTCATAATCTTCTTCAACAGTTACCTTCGCATTCAAAACAATAATACCTTCATACTTACTAGACAGTCCATATTTCTTGCCATCAAGTTCAACGAAACAGAGACACGGAGCAGTAATACCACGCTCCTTAGCGACCTTACTTGCAAAAGTTACCAAGTTGTTGATGCCGTTAACTTCATTTTTGTAAATCGGCTGGAAATCTTTTAAATACTCGCCAAAATCTACATCTTCAAGATCAGATACTAAAACAAAATGGAGCAAATGCTTAATGGCTTCAGCATTACTTTTAGCCTGTTGCTGAAGTTGACGCTGATACTGTCGCAGAGCCTTACCGGTTGTGATTGCATTGACGTTACCATTTTCGTCCACTAACACATTCCATTTTTTGCTCATAGCTTTTCCTCCCTTTCGTCTTTCGTCTACGTTAGAATTTTAATGTACCTTTATTCAACCTTCCTATTATAGCACACTTTCGTCAAAAAGTCAATACCTCTTATGCTTCCAAATAGGCTTCGATAAAGCCGTCAATCTTTCCATCTAAGACTGCTTCTGGGTCAGTCTCCTCATACCCCGTCCTAGTATCTTTCACTAATTTATAAGGCTGTAAAACATAATTCCGAATCTGTTGTCCCCAGCCTGCCGACTCTCCAGCGCGCAGTTCGCCAATCGTTTCAGCGTGTTGCTCTAACTGCATTTGGACTAATTTTCCTCTTAAAATCTCCATTGCTTTTTCACGGTTTTGAATTTGCGAGCGTTCATTTTGGATTGCTACAACCGTCCCCGTCGGAATATGCGTAATTCTTACTGCCGAATCGGTCGTATTTACGCTCTGCCCCCCATGTCCGCCCGACCGATAAACATCGACCCTTAGGTCCTTCTCGTCGATCTCGATATTCGTATCTGCCTTGATTACCGGCAAAACCTCAACTAATGCAAATGAGGTTTGCCTTAAATTCTGCGCATTAAACGGCGACAATCGAACTAGCCGATGTACCCCGTTCTCCGATCTTAGCCACCCATACGCATTTGTCCCCGAAACTTCAAACACTACTGTTTTAATCCCTGCTTCCTCGCCCGTTACTCGTTCTAATGTTGAAACTTTAAACCCTTTTCTTTCAAAAAACCGAAGATACATTCGCTCTAAAATCCCTGCCCAGTCCATCGCTTCCGTTCCACCTGCCCCAGCTGTAATCCGAACTATCGCATCTTTTGTATCATACGGCCCCTGAAGTCTTAAAGCCTTCTTGAGTTTTGCAAATTCTTTCTCCATCCCCTCAATTTGCCCACTAATCTCCTCTTTTAAATCCTCATCAGAAATCTCAATTAGCTCGCCTAAATCTTCAATTTGCATTTTTAATAGTTCATATGGTTCTGTCTCTTCTTTAAGACGCGCCACTTCCTGGTTTTTCGCCGTCGCTTTCTCAACATCCCGCCAAATTTCTGGCTCCGCTACCTCTTTTTCAAGTTCCGCCAACTTCGTCAATTTATCAGAGATCAAAAGTTTCTCATAAACCTTCAAAAACTCTTCCTTAAGTTCCAAAATCCGCTTCTTTAACTCTTGCATAAATCGATTATACCATATAAAATAGAGTCATAAATTAACAAGGAGTAATACTTATGAACGAAAAATTTGTTACTGGTGGCACTGGTGATTCAGAAGAAGATAACATCTGGGAGCAAAAATTAAGCGCCGCAGAAAATTTATCGGATGAAGATGCGTCAAGAGCAGCAGAAGCAATGGGTAAAACTCGACGCTTTACCGATATGCCAGACGAAGCAGATGATCAGTATTTCAAGAATTACGAAGACGCAACAAAAGAAGAGGAAGACGAAATCAGAGCAGCTTTTCCTGGTGACTACGATAACGAAGACGCTTCTAGTGTCGGTGAAAAAACTGCTTAAAATAATTAAGGCCGAGCGTTACCGCTCGGCCCTTTTTCTTTAAACTGCTGATAATAGCTCTGGACTTCTTGTTACGACCTGACGCATGATATCAAACGCCAGGACCTTGTTCGCCATTGCGCCCGCCACTTCGGGGGTTAATGCTAAATAAATCTTTCCCATTTTGGTAATGAGTCGGGTCAAATCGTTGGGGTTTTTGATTTTATATTTTTTAACAAACGCCCGACGACGTCTTTCATAAACACCCAATACATCATCCCAGCTCACAGCCTCAAGGCCAAAAACATCGAGATGTGGCGAAAACGCCTGATAGTGCGGTTCCAAACGGCCAACACCAATCAGTTCAATCGGCAAATAGTAATACTCTCTATCCAAGAAATACGAGAAAAAATCTGCCGACTGGTCACTAACCCAGCCATCATGGATGGCTTCCAACATCTCGAATACAATTTCCGCCCGAACATTTTTATCCAGCCGCCCAATCACATAGGCAGCATTAGCCGACAAAGTATTTTTCGTCAAGCGCAGTTCGAACAAATCTTTCGGGAACAAACTCCGATCAACGGACAGTTTGTTATCAAGCCACCACTTAAATCGCCCAATAGCATAATCGATTGACGGCGTAGTTTCGTCCACATTAGTTAAACGAGTCCGTTCCTCCATCGATCTCCAACGTTCTGGATTATTATTACGATATGCCAAAGCTCTAGAGACATTAGTGACACTTCTCCCGATATTAAATTTTTTCCGAAACATCCTCGTGCTTCGGTTAGAGCGAAAATCTACAATTTCTCCCATAACGAAGCCCTCCCTTCCATGAGTCTACAGTTTTAAGCTACTTAAAATTCGCTCTTGAAGCGATATTCTATACCCTAATTATAGCACACTTTCACAAAAAAGTCAATGGAAAGCCCCCTTTTTTACAGGGGGCTTACTCTATTGTGTGAGGTACCAGGCTAGCGTGCTTGAATCAAATTCAAGTCGCCGTATCTCCCGGCCAACAAGCACATCGAAGATGTGTAGGGCAACTCCTCCGACAAACCTAATTTGGGTTCGGAGCAGTTCTCCTACTTCGGTTTCGTTTTCACCCTGCCGCCTAAACATAAGTGGCTGGCAAGGCGTCATTTCATAACCGAAAAGAGCCATAACCTCGACGCGCTCTTTATTGTTTTTGTTAAAGTTTTTCATAAAAGACTCCTGTTAAGTTAATAGAAGTCATCTATGTGAGCCTTTAGTCGGCTCAAAGTCCAAGGCATAAATGACGATACCAAGGACCGTTAAACTTTTCTCTATGCCAGTGACCGAAGTTTAGCATGAGTAGTTTAATTGTAGCACAAAATCGCCATGATTGGCTAAATTAAATGACCAAAGGCCAAAATATATAATAATACTTGACTTTTTATTAAACTTATGCTATAATGGATAATACAAGCTCGGTTCAACATATAACCTTGAAGGGGGGTGATAAAAAATGAAACAAGCCGAGAGAACCTTGAAATTTAAGGAGAATTATGTACGACTACACGAGGAGGGTTGGTCTCATCGGCAGATCGCCGAAGAATTTGACCTTTCTGTGCGCCATGGATACTACCTGCTGCCAGAGATTGCAGAGGAAGCAGGAGTATCGCGGGAGTCATTGTTGGTGCGGCCACATGCACCACACATCATGGGCGAAAGGCGTTACGAGCCGGTAGAACCAATTGATGTGGAAGGTTTTAAAAACCATTTTAAGGCAGTGAAAGCCGAAATGGGCAGAATCTGTTCAGAGATGGAAACGCAACTAAAGACAGCTGAGCAAATGTTGGAGGAGGAGAACCTATGAGACTGAAGACACTGACGGCAAAACAGTTAAAGATCGGCATCAAGAACGGCCTGAATCTGGAGTCATTCTGCAGAGAGTGTGACTGCTCGGAGGAGGAATTTACGGACAAGATTAAAAGTCTGTACAATTACTCAAAGAAAAACGCAGAAGACATCTTGAAACAGATCGCCAAGAATGACAAGAAGTGCCGCGACCGTCGCTTTAAGCCAGTAATGGTAAAGACGGAAGTGGTGATGCCGGTAGTAGCTCAAGCAGCGCCAAAGCAACAGCCTGTTCCGCATCCAGTGGACGAGCTGAAGGCTTTGAAAGCTACCGAGAAAAGGCAGAGTGGAGAAGTTATAAAACTGGAATCACGCCACAAAGCCTTAATGACCCAGCATCGGCAGAACATCGCCGGTCTGCGCGCCCTCATGGATGAGATCAATTCCATCCGCAGCAGCTTTGAGCAGAAATGCGAGAAGTATGAGGAGATCGCAAAACTTGACAATAAGATAGTCCGCCAGATGAATGAGATTTCGGAAATCAGGCGTGAGAAAGTCAAGGAGCTGGAGGAAACCCGTCAACTGATTCTTGATAATATGACTATCAACATTTGCGTTTATCAAGATGGCACCATCACCACGCTGGATGAGCGAGAAATCGTATTTGATGAATCTGGCAGCGACGAGTTATATCAAAAGCTGTTAGAGACAAAAGAATGCGAGGACTTAAGGGTTAAGGATATTAAAATCTTGGCCCGGCTCATGAAAGCAGTGGAACATCTCAACGCCAAGGCCGAGGTCATCTGTGACGACCAAAAGCTGGAAGCAGTCTACAAAATTCTTTCAAATCTAAAAACCACCTCTACATAAGGTGGTTTTTCTTTTTTATATAAATAACTATCCTATCTGGGGATTTTGTTCTAATTTTACTCTAAACCAGATTTATGGTAAAATGTCAAAAATAGGATTGGTATCTTAATAGCTTAAATATCAACTCTATAACGAATTGTATTATGAATATCTGGAATGAACTAAAAAAACCTTTTTTAATCCTCGCGCCGATGGAAGGCGTAACGGATATTATGTTTCGCCAGGTCGTAGCTCGTGCTGGCCGACCAGATTTATTTTTTACGGAATTCACAAATGTCAGTAGCTACGCTTCCGAAAAAGGTCGCGAAAACGCCCTCGAACGCCTTGAAATATCCCCGACTGATTCTCCAATTATCGCCCAAATCTGGGGTAAAAACCCCGACCATTTCTCAAAAACTACCGAAGCGCTCGAAAGTCTCGGCTTCTCTGGTGTTGATCTTAATTTTGGCTGTCCCGACAAACATGTCAACAAAGCTGGTGGCGGCGCCGCGATGATTAAGACTCCCGAGCTTGCTATCGAATGTTTTAAAAATGCCAAAAAATCCACCAATCTCCCTGTTTCAATCAAAACTCGCCTCGGCTGGTCTAACCCCGAAGAATATAAAACTTGGCTCTCGACTCTTCTGAATGAACATCCCGCCGCTCTAACCGTCCATCTTCGCACCAAAAAAGAAATGAGCAAAGTCCCTGCCCACTTCGAGCTTATCCCCGAAATTATTAAACTTCGCACTCAAATCAGCCCCGAAACCAAACTAATCATCAACGGCGACATCAAAACTAGAGCCAACGCTTTAGAACTCCATCAAAAATATCCCGAAGTAGACGGTTTTATGATTGGCCGCGGCGTTTTCGAAAACCCCTATTGTTTCACCGACCACACCCCCACAAAGGACGAACTCATGGATCTTTTAAAATACCATCTTGATTTATATGAGAATTACCCACACTATTATTCCTACGAAGCTTTGAAACATTTCATCAAAATCTACATCAACAATTTCCCTGGCGCGAAAGACCTCCGCGCCAAACTCATGGAAACCCACTCTGTTGCCGAAGCTCGTGGTATAATTGGATTATGAAAATCGCATTACTAGGTTACGGCAAAGAAGGCCAATCTGCCGAAAAATACTTCAAAAACAAATTCAACGCCACTTTCGACATTTT
>JAFWHT010000028.1 GCA_017511965.1 Candidatus Saccharimonadota bacterium | reverse complement strand
GTTTTCTTTGGTACCCATTGTGGGGATAATCTTGCTACTAGGACTGCTATTTGCTTTGTCAGCTAGTCCAGTTTGTTCGTTTACTTTATATAATGTAGAATCGGCTGGGCCTTTGATAGACAGAGTATAGCCCAAAGGACAAGTTGAAGATACTGTGATATTGTCTGTAGCTACATTAGCTGAGTTTCCAGAAGCAGAGACGTCTAGGTTGATAGTACCAGAAGTAGTGAGAGAGGAAGTGTAAGCGAAGGCATATTGAGAGTCAAAAATAAGTGTTAAAAATAAAAGTAAAGAAGCTACAAAATATAGCCTATATTTATTATTCATGTTATGACCTTTTAATGTATGTATTAATATATTATGTTTTATTTTTGTATAACTCTAAACTCTTAAGGTTATTATACCCCCCCCCCCCCCCGGAAAAATCAAGCCCCAAAATTAACTGGGGTTGAGGGGGGAGTTTTCCACAGGTTTACTTAATTATTTTATCAATAATCCCGTATTTCAAAGCTTCTTCCGCACTCATCCAATTATCCCGGTCCATATCTTTCTCAACTTGCGCGATAGCTTTCCCCGTATTTTTTGCAAAAATCTCCGCGAGGCGTTTCTTTAAGAAAATCCCCTCTTTTAACATAATCTCTTGGTCCGTAATCTTACCTTCCGTCCCCGACGATGGCTGATGAATCATCACTCGCGCATTCGGCAAACAAAATCGCTTACCCTTAGCGCCAGAACTTAACAACATCGCCCCCATCGACGCTTGAAGTCCAATCCCAATCGTCTCCACATCCGGCTCAATATAATTCATCGTATCAATAATCGCGAGACCATCATAAACCGAACCCCCCGGCGAATTGATATATAACTTAATTGGCTTTTTCGAATCTTCGTGTGCTAAATATAGAAGTTGCGCAATCACGAGGTTCGCCGTATGAGAATTCACATCCTCTCCCAAAAACACAATTCGATCATTTAAAAGTCGCGAATAAATATCATATGCTCTTTCCCCCTTATTCGTTTCTTCGACCACCGTCGGTACTAAATAATTTTTCATTTATTTACTCCTTAACTTTAATTTTTTACCAACTAATTCAAGCACTGGAATATCCCCCTTCTTAAGCTGCCCCGAAATCAACGCTTCAGAAAGCAGCGATTCAACTTCGTCTTCAATCTTTCGCCTTAAGGGACGAGCCCCATTTTTCGGATCATAACCAGTCTTAATCAAATACTCTTTTGCTTGCTCAGAAATCGAAAGTCCCACTCCCTTCGTCGCAAGTCTCTTTCTTAACTCCTCAATCAAATTGTCAAAAATCTTTGAAACATCTTTCTTAGTCAACGCATGAAATACCAAGACATTATCCAGCCGGTTGATTAACTCCGGTCGCATCGCCTTCTTTAACGCCTTCATCGCATATGATTTATTTTCTTCATATTCCTCTGCTAAGGCTTTCTTGTCTTTTGCAGTCTTCGCCGAAAACCCAAGTTCCGATTCCCGATACATATCCGCTGAGCCTAAATTCGACGTTAAAATCACAATCGTATTATTAAATTTAATTTTATTACCTTGCCCATCCGTCAAAATCCCATCTTCTAGAATTTGTAATAGCAAATTAAATACATCTGGATGCGCTTTCTCAATCTCGTCAAACAAAATTACCGAATAAGGTTTTCGCCTCACCGCTTCGGTCAACTTCCCGCCATCATCATACCCGATATACCCCGCCGGCGCCCCTACTAGTCTCGAAACATTATGTTTCTCGCCAAACTCGCTCATATCAATTTTAACCAGCGCATTCTCACCCCCAAAAACTTCCCGCGCAATTACGCGCGCCAGTTCCGTCTTTCCAACTCCCGTTGGGCCCATAAAGATAAACGAACCAATCGGTCTTCTCGAGTCCGCGATTCCACTTCGTCCTCGTCGAATCGCTTTTGAAACCGCGAGTACTGCTTCGTCTTGCCCAATAATTGATTTTTTAAGCTCGTCTTCTAGCCCCATCAGCATCTTCATCTCACTCCCGTGTACTTTCGAGACTGGAATCCCGGTCTTTAAAGACACCGCCGTAGCCAAATTTTCTTCCGAAAGTTTTGGGTTCTCCGTCTTTTTAACCCCCGCTTTTTCTAATTTTTTAATCTCTTTCTCTAGCCTTGCCACCTCCGTCTTATATTCCGCCGCTTTTTCATAATCTTCTTTTTCCGCCGACTCGGTAATTTTTTCTTCCAACCGTGCTTTCTCAACCTTCAATTTCTTATATTTACCACCACCTTTTTTATCTGCCGCAACTCTCGCAATCGCTGCCGCCTCATCAATAATATCAATCACCTTATCTGGCATAAACCGATCATTAATATATCTTTGACTCATATGGGTTGCTGTCTCTAAAACTTCGTCCGGGATTATTACTCCATGATGTTTTTCGTAATGGCTTTTAATTCCTTTCAAAATCCTAAGCGTCACAACACTAGAAGGTTCCTCAACCATCACCGTCTGAAACCGTCGAGAAAGCGCCTTGTCTTTTTCGATCGTCTTTCGATATTCATCTAGCGTCGTCGCACCAATCAAGTTAATCGTTCCGCGCGCGAGAGCTGGCTTTAAAATGTTCGCCGCATCCATCGAGCCCTCACTCGACCCCGCCCCACAAAGTAAATGTATTTCATCAATAAATAAAAGCACCGAATCATCAACAATTGCCTCGTCGATTATCCCTTTAATTCTCTCTTCAAACTCCCCCCGAAACTTCGTCCCAGCTACTACACTAGACAGATCAACTTGATAAATATGCTTCCCAACTAAATTACCAGGCACCTCATTTTTCGCAATCCTAGTTGCCAGCCCCTCAACAATCGCCGTTTTACCAACTCCCGCTTCGCCAATTAAAACTGGGTTCGATTTTGTCCGTCGCGATAAAACCGTCACTACTCGTTCAATCTCGTTTTCTCGCCCAATCACCGTGTCTAACTTTCCCGCTCTTGCTTCTTCCGTCAAATCCTTTCCGTATCGATTCAAAAACTTCAAAGGTTTTTTCTTCAAATACTTTGCTCTCTCTGCCTTTAATTTTTCATCCTTCGTTTGTTCTTCAACCATTTTTTCAACATCATCCAAAATTTTTTCCGTATCAACTTTTAAGCCCGACAAAATCAACGATGCTCTTGAATTTGGCTGGCTGAGAAGCGCATATAATATATGTTCTGTTCCGATAACCGAAAGCCCCTGTTCTTTTACAAACCCTTGCGCCATTCTCAAAGTTAAAATCACCGCTTCCGACAAAGACATCATCGCCATATCACTCCCCGGCACCTCAACTGCCGCCTTATTCAGCGCCTTCTCAACTTCCTCTAAACTAGCCCCCTCTTCCCGAATTATCTTCGCACCTGTCGAATTATCCATCGAAAGAATTCCAAGCAACAAATGTTCCGTCCCCATGTATCCGTTATTATATCGTTTACTATAAAAATCGGCCTTCTGCAAAGCAAACTTCGCATTTTCCGACAAATTATTCATAATTTCACTAAATTCAGCTTGCATACCCCTATTATAAAAAATTAGCACTCATATGTCAAGAGTGCCAATTAATTATCCACAAACTACGTTATTCGCGTGTAGCCACCCCTCAACCGAACCACCGTCAAGATACTCTCCCGTCGTCGGCGCCACCTTCATCACTCCACCTTCTTTAATAAATTCATCAATCGGATCTGTCACCATATATTCTTGATCCAAAGGCCCAAAATCATTCTCATTTACATATTTTACAATTTTCTTCAAAAGTTCTGGTGTCATAATATATTTCGAAACGTTAATCAAATTCGACGGCGCTTCTTCTGGCTTTGGTTTTTCAACCACTCCAACTAGCCGCCCCTCTTCTGCCGACAAAACACCATATTTTTCAACTTCCTCTTTTGGAATTTCAACCCCAAGTATTGCCGCATCCGATCCACCCGAAGCCTTAATTAAAGCTTCCGCCGCCGACTCACCACTTGGGTTCCAAATAAAATCGTCTCCCATAAATACCAAAACCGGCTCATCAATTTTATATTCCTCTACTACCATCGCAATCGGCACTGCTGTCCCATATTTCCCCGAAGGATTTTGAACTGTATAGTGCACTTTAACGTCATCCGGCAAAGTTTTTGCAAGTCCCAATTTGTCTTCCTTGCCTCGTTCAACCAAATACTGATTCAACGCCAAATTATCTCGGTAAAATTCCCGCACTTGGCACGGCTCAGCATTTCCGATTACCATATAAATATCTTTAACCCCCGCCTTAATCAATTCTTGCACCGAATAATCAACCAGTGGCCGATTCCCAACCGGCAACATTGATTTTTCGATAATTTTCGTAATTGGTAGTCTACGGGTCCCCCATCCTGCGACTGGAATAATAGCTTTCGTTATCATAATGAAACAATTATATCACAGAAATTAGCGATTCATCCCAACTTGCCGGCAAACCGTCTAGCCCCAAAAGAACCGCAATCGTTGCAGCCAAGTTAGAAAGCCCTGGCTTAGAAACTCCCGCCAACTGATATCGCTCTCGATTTCTTGTATTGTCATACAAAATAAACGGTACCTTATTTGTCGTGTGCGCCGTTTTTGGTTTACCATTTTCATCAACCAACTCTTCGGCATTTCCATGGTCCGCTACAATCAAAAGCGCCCCACCAAGCTTATCAACTTCCGTCGCTATTCGCGCTAAACTAATATCAATCGCCTCCATCGCCATCACGGTCGCCGCCATATCTGCTGTATGTCCAACCATATCTCCGCCCGGATAATTAATTCGCACAAACTTAAAATCTGGCAAATTTCGAATTACCGCATCCGTAATTTCTGCCGACTTCATCCAAGGACGAGTTTCGAATGGCTCTGTATAAGATGAAACCTCAATATGTTCTTCTCGTGGTTGCTTGTCATAGCTATTCCCATTAAAATAATACGTAATGTGTCCAAACTTCACCGTTTCCGAAACTGCTAATTGCGAAACCTCTTTCGAACCCAAAAATTCACCCAAAGTTTCTGTCACTGCAACCGGCTCAACCAATCGATGTTCTGGTACATGCGTATCAGAATTATATTCCGTCATGCCAACAAAATAAACGTCTTCCGGCATATAATCTCCACGATTAAAATATGGAAAATCCCAGTACGTAAACGCCTGCGCAATCTCAATCGCTCGATCCGCCCGAAAATCAAGATAAATCAAAGCGTCACCTTTTTCGATTTTTCCAACCGGCTTATCTTCGTCATCAACAATCACAAATGCCGGCAAATCTTGATCCTGAACCGATGGATTAATCCTCCTAAGCGTCTCAATTCCCTCAATCGCCGACTTAAAATAATAGTCCGCCTCTCCGTTCACCATCATATCCCAACCTCTTGCAACTACCGACCAATCGTTTTCATACCGATCAGCAACTGTCGTCATCCGCCCACCACCTGAGGCAATTCGAATATCTGCATCTGGGTATCGACTCGCAAATTCTTCAAAAAATTGAATGTATTTTGGCTCAGACTGTGGTGGTACATCTCGTCCGTCAAAAATCGCATGCACCCTTATTTTTCGTACTCCCTCTGCATAAGCCTGCTTAATCATTTTTCCAAGATGCGAAATATGGCTATGCACTCCACCGTCCGAAAAAATTCCTGCAAAATGAAGTGTTTTATCGTTAGTTAAAACTCGCGTCAAAGCTCCCCTCCAAGCATCCGACTCAAAAACTACTCCCGAAGAAAACGCTTCTTCAATTTTTGCAATGCCTTGTTTTATCGCTCGTCCTGCCCCCATCGTATTGTGACCAACTTCCGAATTGCCCATTTGCCCCGAAAGAAGCCCTACCGATTCCCCCGAAGCATCCAAAGCTTCGTGAAGATATTCTCGTGTTGCCCGTCCCAAAAAGGGCGTTCGCGCTTTGCTAACGGCATTACCCGGCGAATCAGGAGCGAGCCCAACCCCATCTAAAATCGCCAAAACTATCGGCCCATCAAACGATAATTTATCCATAAGCTTATTATACCATAAAAAATAGCCCTAGAAGGGCTATTTTTTATTATTTAAACATTATAGTGAAAACAAGCAGAGTACTACAATGTTTATAACAGCGATACACGCTACGACTCTAATTCCCCACTTAAACCAAGTCGTGTAATCAACTTTTGCAAGCGCAAGTCCACCCATAATTGCTCCACAAGTTGGAGTAATGAGGTTTACTAAACCGTTTGCTGAAACAATCGTCATCGCCGCTACATCAGTGCTATAGCCAAGCGTCGATGCAACTGGTGCAATAATTGGTGTCGACAAAGTTGCCAATCCCGACGACGACGGAACGAGTACCGACAAAACTACGTGTAGTAAGTAGTTTAATGGTACAAACGCCATCTCCGGCAGACTCTCTAGCCATTGTGCTGCATTAACGATAATATAATTATCCATCAATGTTTGCGACATGAGAACCGAAGCTCCACGTGCAATCGCAATAACCAACACTACACCAACCATATCATCTGCCCCATCAACAAACGCGTCAATAAAGCCATGCTCGCCCTGACGGTTGATAATCGAGATAATAATTGATGCAATAAGGAACCAAAGCGCTGATTCATAGAACCACCAAGCCCCTAGCGGCTCACCAGTTAACCAGCCAGTCCATGAATCAAAGAATGTAATTCCAAATTCACCCCAAGGCACAAACCCGACGATCATTACAATAAACGTAATGGCAAAAACAAATAGTGTCGCAACTTGCTTACCAGTAAGTTTGATATCGTCATCTTTGGCTTCGAGATATTTGCTATACTTTTTCTCAGCCGCAGCTTGCTCACGTAAACTAAGGAAGGTTGAACCTTTATCTTTTTGAACTTTCTTTGCATACTTTACCGTAAAGAATGCCGAAATCGCTAGTGTCGTCAACCACAAGACCACAGCAATCAAAATTACCGTTCCTTGGTTATATTCAATTCCCGCATCTTTCATCGCCGAAAGCGCCACGCCAGTCGCAAACGGGTTAATCGTTGAGCCGAGTACACCAGAACCCGCACCCAAAAGAATCGTAGCGACACCAACTAATGGGTCCATACCCGCCGCAAACATTGTTGCAGCAATCAAAACATAAAACCCAACGCTTTCTTCCAAGAAACCATAAGTTGTACCCATGACCGAGAAAATCAACATCAAAAGTAAAATCAAAAGATATTCTTTGCCATGTAATTTCTTAACTAATAATTTGATTCCTGTTTCAAGCGCCTTTGTTCTTGCAACCACTGCGAGGAAACCACCAAGTACCATTACGAAGATACAAACATCAATCGCGTTCTCAAACCCTAAAATCGGCGCAATCAAAACTTGGTAAAGTTCCGCCCCAACTACTCCCGAGCCGTCAACAATCGCGCAGGCACCTTCGCCATTCTCTTCCTCACAAGCTTCCTTGCTATCATAAACCGTAGCTGCTGGCTCTTCGACGACTTCCTCGTCTTCCACTGCAGTTACTTTGACTTCTTCCGCCGATTCCTCAATTGCAACTACTCCAGTTTCTTCAACCGCTTCAGTGGTTTCTTCCGCCGGCACTTCACCTTCCCATTCGCCCGCTCCAGGTTCAACAACCGGAACTTCCTCGATTTCACTAGCATCTTCTGGGGTTACTGCCACAAACTCCGCTCGTGGCAACACATGCGACAAAATCCCAAGTAAAATAATTAGAATCATAATAATCGAATACGCGCTAAGCATCGCTCGACTGCGTTTTTTTCGATTCTTTTTCTTAAACATTTTATCTCCTTATTAATTTATATTACCCCTAGTTAGTTATTTATCTATTTTTCTTATTCCTCCTCCCTGACTAACGCCATAGTCATACAATGCGTACCTCCCCGCCCACGCGATAGCTCTGAACTTGGGATTTCAATTACTCTAACTCCGTGTTTTCGCAAAGTCTCATTCGTCACAAAATTACGATCATATGCCGTTACTACGCCAGGACGAATACAAAACAGATTCACGCCGTCACTCCATTGTTCACGTTCTGCATCAATTCTGCGCCCATCACCACATTTAATTAAATCAACTTTGTTAAGATGCAAATACTTTTCCAAAACTTTCTGCAAACCTTGATGGATTTCTACGATTTCAAGTTCCTCACCCCGCCCTTTCGTAATCTCGTAAATTGTCGAGATATCCATAATCGCATCTTGAACTGCAAATTTGTCAACATCAACTCGCGTCATTACTGTATCAAGATGCATAAAGCTTCGCTCATCCGGAATATCTACCGCGAGTACATATTTAAATGTATTATCTTTGTCTTTAAATAATCGTCGCGCAAAATCTGCAATTGCGTCTGGTTCTGTACGTTGCGAAATCCCAATCGCAATTACTTCTTTTGACAAAACCATCACGTCACCACCCTCAATTGAATACGGCTCACTTTTGTCGTAATACAATTTAGCGTCATCATAAAATGGATGGTACTTAAATACATATTCAAACATCATCGACTCACGATTTCTAGTTTGCGACCACATCGTATGAAGTGTCGCTCCACGCCCAATCGTTGAAATTGGATCCCTCGGACAATAGATATTTGGAATCGGATCCAAAATCATTTTTCCAAGGTCCCGTGTTGCATAAAACCCAGAAATTTTTCTCACTTCTTTAAGTTCGGTGATGTCCGTCCCAGCGATACATTTTTTCACTAAATCACGGTTGTCTTTGTAACTATTCAAAAAATCAAAACAGTGTTTAACTAGCTTTGGCGAAGTCACGCCTGCTTCTGCAATAAATTCTTCAATAAATTTTTTACGCACTGCTCGCCCACCCGCATCTAAAGCTTCCGCAATCATATCGGTTACATAAACTACCTCGACACCCTCCGCACGCAACGCATTAGCAAACGCATCATGTTCTTGTTGCGCTATTTTAAGATACGGGATTTCGTCAAATAATAATCTTGTAAGCGAATTTGGCGTCAAATTCAAGAATTCGTCACCAGGCCGATGCACTAACACTTTTTTACATGGCGCAATTTCGCTAAAATTGCAAATCGCATTTCGCATTATTTTACCTCCTTTTTATACATAGTTAAAAACATTACTGCTTTAATTGTGTGCATCCTATTTTCTGCTTCGTCAAATACCAATGATCTATCCGACTCAAATACTTCGTTTGCTACTTCCATTTCTGCAATACCAAATTCTTCATTCACTTCTCTTGCCACCGTAGTGTTCAAATCATGAAACGATGGCAACGCATGTAGAAAAATTGTCGTCGGTTTCGCTCTATTCATCAAATCCATCGTTACTTGATATTTTTTCAATTGCTCAATTCTCTCGCCCCATTTTTTCTTATCTTCACCCATAGAAAGCCACACGTCTGCATAAATCGCATCCGCCTTACCTTCTAATTCTTTTAAGTCACTCGTTATTGTAATTGTTGCCCCGTTTTGCTCGGCAATCGCCCGACATTCATCTACTAACTTATCGTTTGGCCTTAATTCTTCTGGACCACAAGCGATAAAATTCACCCCCATTTTTGCACTCATCGCCATCAATGAGTTTGCCACGTTATTTCGCGCATCTCCAACAAACACCAAAGTCAAACCTTTTAATTTGCCAAAATGTTCTTCGATTGTCAAAAAATCTGCCAACACTTGCGTCGGATGACATTCGTCCGTTAGCCCATTCCAAACCGGCACGCTTGAATTCTCTGCCAAAGTTTCTACGACATCTTGTCCAAACCCACGATATTCTATCCCGTCATATAATTTAGCTAGCACTCTCGCTGTATCCGCAATCGACTCTTTATGACCCATCTGTGAACCAGTCGGATCAAGATAGGTTACTCCCATTCCTAAATCATGCGCCGCCACCTCAAAACTACATCGCGTCCGCGTCGAAGTTTTTTCGAATAATATCGCGATGTTGTTGTTTGGAAAAATTTTGTGACTTTTCTTTTGTTGTTTTAGTTCTTTAAAAGCTCTTGCAGTGTCTAGCATATAACGAAGTTCCGCCTCGTTAAAATCTAGTATACGCAAGAAATCTCGTCCATAAAAATCCATTTTGCCCTTCCTTTTATAATTCCATTATATCGCAAAATTAAAAAAGCACAAGCATTAACTTATAATCGTCCCGGCTTTTCCTTCTAGAGCTTCCTTCAAATTCTCAATATCCGTGATAATTCCCGTTCCACCTTTTTTCGCAAATGCTGCCGCTGCTTCAACTTTTGGCAACATCGACCCCGCCTTAAAGTATCCGTATTTCTTTAGCGCTGTAATCTCATCTACCGAAACATTATCTAATTTCTTTTGTTCCGGCAAACCATAATTAATATACACATTAGGAACTGCCGTCACAGAAACGAATATGTCCGCTTTTACAAGTTCCGCAAGTTTTTCCGCCGCAAAATCTTTGTCAATCACTGCATCCACACCTTTTAATCGCTTCGTCACTTTTGTTCGATAAACCGGAATGCCACCACCACCCGCCGCAATTACAATCGTCCCGTCCGAAATCAAATCCAAAATCGCCTTTTTCTCAACAATATCAACCGGCTTTGGCGATGCAACCACTCTTCGCCAACCTCGCCCCGCATCTTCTTTTACAACCCAACCTTTTTCACGCGCCAATTTCAAAGCCTCTTCCTTACTATAAAACTGCCCGATTGGCTTCGTTGGATTCTTAAATGCATTATCTGCTTTATCTACTACCACTTGCGACACCACCGTTGCTACTTTTATATTTCGCCCTCGCTTTAAAAATGCATTATTTATCGCTTGTGTTAGCCAATATCCAATTTGCCCTTGGCTCATCGCCACTGCCGTCTCAAGTGGCATCGCCGGCGCCGCTTCTGTCGCACCCGTCTCTTCATGAATTAAGATATTCCCAACTTGTGGCCCATTTCCATGCGCAATAATAATCTCATATTTTCCTGCCAACTCCGCAATCATTTCGCCCACTTCGTTTGCCACTGCCTTCTGCGCTTCTGCCGTCACTTCTCCATTTTTTTGCAATGCATTTCCCCCTAGTGCTAAAACCACCCGTTTTTTCATTTAATTTTCCTCCATTAACTTTTTAAGTTCTTGCTTGTATTTCTCAACTCCCGGCTGATCAAATGGATTTACTCCAAACAGTTTCGCCGAAATTGCACAGGCAAGTTCAAAGAAATATATGAGTTCGCCAAATCCTTTCTCATCAAACGATGGCACCGAAAGACAAAGTACTGGAATTCCACCTTCCGTATGCGCAATCCTCACTGCCGTCACAACTTTTGCATTCAAATCATCTGTCGGAAAATCAACAATCGTCTCATATAAATTTCGCCGACCATCTTGCATAAATTGCCCCAAGGAATGTAAATCTGTCGAATAAATTACCGACGCCGGAAAAATTCCTTGTCGGCCCTTTCCTTCCGACTCGCCAAATAATTGCTTTAGCCACTCATTAAAATACATCGTCGAAGGCTCAAAGCTCGCAAATACTTCTGTATCATACCCCTTTTTACCAAGCTCATATCGCATGCATGCGTATTTTGTTGCCGTTTCCACCGCGCTAACACTTGCTTCTGTCGCACCTTCTATGAGTTTATCGATGTCAACTCCCGCAACCGCCAAAGGCAACAATCCAACCGCCGTCAAAACCGAATACCGCCCCCCGATATTATCCGGAATTACAAATCTCGCATACCCAGCCGCCTTTGCCTCATCGCTAAGCGCTCCGTGTTTTGCATCTGTCGTCGCATAAATTCGCGAATATGCCTCTTCCTCACCATATTTTTCAACCAATTTTTTCTTAAATTCAGAAAACGCTATTGCCGGCTCTAAGGTCGTCCCCGATTTTGAAATTATATTAACCGAAAAATCCGCATCTCCGACTTCTTCCAAAGCCTCTTTTAGTTCTCTTCTCGATAAAGAATTTCCCGCATAAATAATTTTTACTCCCGATTTCGGCCTTAAAGCCTCAATTATCGCTCGATGCCCCAAATACGATCCCCCAATTCCAATACAAACTAAATACTCCGACTCATTATGAATTTTTTCTGCCGCCTCTTTTATGCTTCGAAGTTCACTCTTATCAAAATTTCGTGGCAGTTCCAGCCACCCGCCCATTTTATCCTTTACAATTTCCTTCAAAATCTCCGCCGTTTTTTCATCGTCTATCTTCGGACTAAAATTAACCTTGATCATTTCACCTCCTCGTTGAGTTTATTATATCACACCATGTTATAATATATATACCCCCGAGTGGCGGAATTGGCAGACGCGCTAGCTTCAGGTGCTAGTGGTAGCAATACCGTGCAGGTTCAACCCCTGTCTCGGGGACCATTAATTTTAATAATTTCTGAAACAAGAGGGTGAACCGTAGGTTCACTCGTAGTAGGAGGCGAGCAAAAATCTAAAACTTGTTTTAGATTTTTTGAGCCGACGCCCTACGAATTGGTTATGCGAAGCATAACCAAACCCCTGTCTCGGGGACCATTAATTTTAATAATTTCTGAAACAAGAGGGTGAACCGTAGGTTCACTCGTAGTAGAAGCCGAGTAAAAATCTTGCGTTTTTAAAATTAATATGCTATAATGAAAGCATTGAGGGCGACTTCGTGGTTAAGTCCGCGAGGCCAAGCCCTCTTTTTATTTCCGATATTCAAGCACTAAATCATCACTTTTAATCAATATCATATTTCTAAGCGTTCTTTTACTTATGAACCGCTTTATAATTTCTTTTTCAGCTATTTGCGAAGCACTTTTTACGCGCCTTAAATCAACAATTATGCGACCAGCCTGTTCCGAAGCCTCATGCATTCGCTTCTTCAAAGTTTTTTTATTCGAAGTCATAGGTGATTTAGTTTCCCAAATTGCGCCATTAATTAAAAAATCAGGGTTTTTAGTTTTAGGAGTGTTTCCCGGTCGGATCACTTCAATGTTAAAACCATACAACGTCAACAATTCTGCTGTATTCTCTTCGTGCGACTCTAATTTGACTCCGTTTTTATTCAGTTTCCCTATTTTATTTTTTGGAACTTTCTTTAACTCTATTATTTTCATACCAAAAACCCTACCATGGACTCGTCAAATTTTCAACCCCCCTAAAACCGCCTAGGCTTAAATTTTTTCACAATAAAAACTCGTATCACAGATGTTATAGAACCACAACCCTGAAGAGCCGCTTAGTGTTATAATATAACCATGACAAGTATAATCACCCCCCCCCCCCACGAATATCGGTTGCTAAATATCGCGAGCTTAAAGACAAATTAAAAACTATTGAAGAACAAAATTATAATAAAATTATCCTTATCCCTTGCTCCGGCGA
This sequence comes from Candidatus Saccharimonadota bacterium, assembly GCA_017511965.1. Taxonomy (GTDB): domain Bacteria; phylum Patescibacteriota; class Saccharimonadia; order Saccharimonadales; family Saccharimonadaceae; genus Nanosyncoccus. The sequence goes on along the minus strand of JAFWHT010000028.1, from coordinate 7,852 downwards.
CAAAGGCTGGTACGAAATGGCAGAAAACTCTGCGCTCATCTACTATTACCACATTCTCGAAGCTCTAAAAATCAAAGTCAATTTCGAATCCGACCAAGATAGTTATTATAACCCCTACGAAATCGGTCGTATCCGACTCCGTAATCTGGACAATCTCGCCGAAAGAATTAAGCGCGCCCGATATTTTAAAAAACATCAGATTAAAAATCATTGCCATATCTTTACTCTTAATAAAACTTTTAGCCCCGAAGAAATAGCCGAGCTAAAAACCGCCGAAGAAAACCGCCGCGAAAAAACTAAAGCTATCTTAAAAATCAACTTTTCCGACCCAACCTTATATTATTTCCTCATCGTCGCCTCAAAAGAACTCCACAAAAATTGCGGTGCGAAGCTCGACAAGCTCTCAAGCCAACAAAACGGCGCTCGAATCGTTAATTTAATCGACGGCATTATCCTAAAATACTACCAAAAATCCCAAACAAAAACAAAACCCGGAAAAGATTTTTGGGAAGAAATTTTAGCGGATACCAATCAAATCATCTACGAAATTAATCTCCTCACCGAAACTGGGCTCTGGGGCGCTAAAACTAGTTTAGATAACTCAACCAACATTCTTCGCATTAAATCTCGCATCGAAGGCCACCTCTAAAACCCATGAAAACTAAAGAGCTACCCTTAGATATTCCAAAAGCCTTAACAGAAATCGAAGCCGAAGGTTTTAACCATTGGCTACTAAAAAATTTCGACCAAGCTTTTCTTGACGCCCGCAAAAGCAAAAGAAAGACAAAAGACGAACATCATTTTGAACTTAATCGTTTCGAAAATCTAAAAACGGCCAGCAAAAAGCTTATATCATAAAACTCGACATCTCCGGCTATTTTATGTCGCTCCCACGCAAAAAACTTTTCGAAAGCGTTAAATGGGGCCTCGACCAACAATTCAAAGAATATAAAAACGACCCTAACGGCTATCGTCTCTATAAAACCTGTGCTTATCTTTGGAAAAAAGTACTTTTTGATGACCCCGTCCAAAAAGCCCGCAAGCGCGGAAGACTTTCTGACTGGAATCCCGAAATTCTTCCCGCCAAAAAATCTCTTTTTGCCCAACCTCCAGGCAAAGGTATTGTTATCGGTAATCAAACTTCTCAGCTCGTCTCCAACATCTATCTCGATAAGCTCGACCGCTTTATTAAATTTGAGCTTGGGTTTAAGTATTACGGCCGTTATGTCGACGATTTTATTATTGTCGTCCCCGAAAAAGAATACTTAACTGCAAAACAGTCCGTCCCTCTCATCGAAAACTTCTTAAAAACCGAGCTAGACTTAGAGCTACATCCAAAAAAACGTTATTTTGTACCCGTCTCCCACGGCGTAGAATTCCTTGGTGCTAGAATTTATCCACATTGTATTTACCCCTCAAACCGCCTCCAGAAAAAAATCAACCGCGCTGCCGACGGTTTTAATCGCGACGAAAAAGAAATTGATACTATTATTTCTTACCTCGGACTAATCAAACATTACAACGCCGATAAATTTCTCGACAAGCTGTTTGACGATTACGGCTGGCGACGTTAAAAATAGGGAAACTGCTGAAAAGCCGGAACACTAACGCGCTAGGCACCTAACTGGAAAGCCGTTCATCCGATTGTTAGTGTTGACGTTCTGAGGGTTGACCACGCCGGAATTAAAGCCTAAGTTGTAAGCGTCAGTACTAGTACTAACCGTACTAGACCATCCGTTGCCACTGTTGCCGGCGTTGTAGAGTATCGAGCTGTTGACGTTGCCCGAACGCGCTAATCAAACACTCCAGAACAATCAAGCCTCTCTCGGAAAGCTAATTTTTTGAATTTTCCGTAGAAAATTCAAAATCCCTAAATTTCTATCAGACAAAGCCATCAGAAATCTAGTTTCAGAACCCTAAATAAAGGTGAATCCGTCCAGTTTCCCTTTGTGAAGATCTCGTCCGGGCAAAGGGAGGGACTACAAAAGCCGTCTCTGTTTACCGCGAGCATCCTCCCTCTCATTATACCATACTATTTCTGTGGCACGTGCCCTCACCGAAGCCCATTCATTTCTACTTTTTTTCTTTTTTTTCAAAGGGAAACTGCTGAAAAGCCGGAACACTAACGCGCTAGGCACCTAACTGGAAAGCCGTACATCCGAGTGTTAGTGTTGACGCCCTGAGGGAAGACCACGCCGGAATTAAAGCCTAAGACGTAAGCGACAGTACTAGTACTAACCGTACTAGACCAACCGTAGCCACTGTGGCCGGCGATGTAGAGTATCGAGCTGTAGACGTCGCCCGAACGCGGGTAGTATAATGGCGCCTTCTCAATACCCTCAGAGGAGATACTAGTATTGCCTGTATAATTACCATATAGATAGGCTAGTCTAGAAAATTCGTCTTTTGAGCCGGCTTGGGTGTAGTCTGGAGCTTGGCTAGTAATAGTTGGTAGCCTCCAGCCTTTCGGGCAGATGGAGTTGGGTGGATTATTGGCTGGGTTGGCAAATGTAGATGTAGTATAGCTTGAGGTATTGTTGCTCGCCACCGCCGCAGAGAAATTATAGTAATTTCCTACGTGACCGTGGGTGCCGTTGCTTGCATATGGTGTAGTGGAGAAGTAAGTTTTCCAATCGTTGGTTGATTTAGTAACGTAGTTACAGTTTTGATAAGTGGTGCTTCCTACGGTCTGAGAGCAGAGCGTAGAGTCATAGAATGGTGAGCTCTTCCAGTAATAGTCTCCGGTATCTACAGAATATGGGGTGCTAGCATCATTTACCCAGCCAGTAATAGAGCCAGCAGTGCTAGCGTTGGTCACAGCGTTGATGGTACTTCTAGCTGGTGTCCAGCTCGTTACAGTATTAAGGTCGGTATTGGCATTAGTAAGTGCAGTTGAAGTGGAGAGGTTTAAGTCTAAGTTCTGCGTCATCCAACAATGCCCGTCTTGGAGTTTGGTCGCCCAGTAGATTTCGTTGTCACGGATGTCGATGAGCTCAGTCTGCCCTGGTTCGTCTAGCACGGTTACTCTATCACAAATAGTGCTGTCCATGTCTTGCATCTTATAGTAGCTGTTACTACCGACAGTAACTTTTTGTTTACCAGCTTCGGCGTAGGATTGGGCGATACTCATATCCCATTTGGCATAGAGTACGATGGTTTGTTCAGTGCCAGTTAGGTTGGTGACTTCTGCTTCATCTGTATAGCTAGTGCCAGTCCCGTCGGCATTAGTCGTCCAACCTGCAAAAGTATAGTTGGTGCGAGCAAAAGCATTGGCAGTAAGGTTAGTAGCGATGTCTTCTGGGACGGTTTGGGTGTAGGTAGTTTCGCTGTTTGTCGTCATACCACCATTACCATTAAACTCTACCGTATATTGTTGGCAGGAGATAGGAACAGTGAGTTGGTAGACGATGGTGCCAGGGTTATTATTAGTGTCTTTAGCCATAGTGTAGCTACCGGCTTCTAATTCGGGAGTCACAGACACCCCAAAGTAAACCGGGAATTGATCCCCACCCGAAGCCGAGGGGGCACTGCTATTTTTGATGATAGTAGGAGTGTCGGTGAGGCCAATAAAGTTATCATTTACGGAAGTCGCAGTAGTAGAGTAGCCCCAAGTACCCAAGTTGCTACCAAGAATAGAAGCCGGGGAAGAGAGCGTACCAGCACTCGGGCTAATTTTGCTAGCAGACGTAGCATCACCGTCTTTATATAGCGAAGCGTCGGCGATGGAGCTGGCGATGGATACCGTGTAGCCAGTAGAACATGTAGTGCTGACGGTCAAAGTATCGGTGCCGAGATTGGCAGAGTTGCCCGAAGCCGAGACATCAATAGATACTGTGCCAGAAGTAGAAATAGAAGCCGAAGCAGCAAAAGTAACGTCTGAATTAGATATATTATATATGGCGATGGATGTAAAAATAGTTACACTCGCTAAAAATAGCGATTTTCTTTTTAAAAACATAGTGTTTATGACCTTTGATTTTAATGTTTGATTATATTTTGTTTTTGTATAACTCTTTAACTCTTAAGGTTATTATACCCTACTCCCACAAAAATGCAAGCCCCAAAATTTAAAAGTTTTCCACAACCTAAATCGCGCCTCGCACTGCTTTAACTACCGCTTCTTTATCTTCTTTAATCAGTTTCACTCTCGCCCGAATTTCCCTCTCACCAATCTCGATCGCTCTAGAAACCGCCGCCTCATCTCGCATCGGCCCAAAAAACTTCACATAATTATCTAGCTCTTTTTCCGTCCGCGCCATCCGCGCAATCAGCATCGGATAGTCGCTCATCGTTTTCTCCCCACCAAAATTCTTTACAAACTCCCAATTTTTTGTCAGCCACAAAAATGCCTTTTCTCGCGACTTTGGATTTTTATAAAGATAGATAAACAAATATAATTGATCCTGTGGCTTCACCACCTCAACCTTTCCAAGCAAGTCTAATAATTTCGAAAGTTCTTTTTCATCTCGCACTAAACACGCCGCCGCCAAATAATCAAATTTAATATCCGGATCCGCAGTCTCCTTATATTTTTCTAAATACTCCGAAACAATTGTCGGCTCTAAATAAACCTTCGCCGACAAAATATCATCCCGAATTTCCTTATCCATTTCTTCCGGATTTTCTCGGTATAATTTCGAAAGTTCTTCGAAACGAGATGTATCTTCCGCAAAATAATCTAATCCCATCAAATTCGCTCTGAGCCGAATTGTATTTTCGTCGTCCCCCTCCCGCGTCACCATTCCAACTTCCGTCAGCTTCTCGTCGACCAAATCAAAAACATATTTCTTTAACATTTTTTCCTCTGCCGATTCGTCGTCAAAATATATTTTCAAATTAGAAACCAAACTAGCAACTTTATTCCAAACCGCCGCCAACTCTTCATTTCTGAATTTTGAAATCAAGGGAATGAGCGACGCCGCCGATTCTAATCCCGATTTTGTAATTAAATCCCGATCAATCAAAAGCCGCAGTTTTTCTTCTAGCCCCAATTTATCAAAATCTAGAAGTCTCACATTAAATTCTTCCTCATTCAAATTCAAAATATAATGCCCCGACATATCTTCCTTAATTTCAGGTAGCGGCCAATCCGATTTTACCATTTCATCATCCAACAAAAATCTTTTCTGACTAAACTTATCAAAACTTCCATCAATCGAAGAAATTACTGGATACCCAGGCTGGTCAATAAACGCATGCATAAGCTCTCCGACTTCAAAATCCGCATATGGCTTTAGGCTCGCCCACAAATCGTCCCCAACCGTATTTTTATATTTAAATTTGGAAAAATAATCAACTAGCCCCTTACAAAAACTCTCCCATCCCATCAGCCGAATTAGCATTAGCATCAGCCTCGCCCCCTTCGCATACACAATCGCCGAATCAAACAAAGTCGCAATCTCTGCCGGCTCCTTTACTTCTTGATGAACCGACTGCACACCTAAGTACGCATCTCGCGTGAGTGCCGCCACGCAGTCACCGGTAAAAAATCCTTCAAAAATTTTAAAATCTGGCCGAATTGAATCAACTGCAAAATACTCCATCACCGTCGCAAACGATTCGTTTAGCCACAAATCATCCCACCATTCCATTGTTACGAGATCCCCAAACCATTGGTGCGAAAGTTCGTGCGCAATTGTGAGCGCCACACTCTTCAAAGTCCCGAGCGGCGCCGATTTTGACGCGAGCAGCATCGACTCACGGTAAGTGACAAGCCCCCAATTTTCCATCGCCCCCGCCTCAAAATCTGGCAACGCCACCTGATCCAATTTAGCTAGCGGATAAGGCACCTTAAAATTATCATCATAAAATTCTAGCGACCTTGCCGCAATTTCATTCGCAAAATCTACCGAATCAATATCTTGATTTAGCGCCGCATACGTCGTAATCTTCGTCCCGTGCGCATTCGTCACCGTCTTCCCGTGAAACTTTCCGATTACAAATGCGAGTAGATACGTCGACATTCTCGGCGTCGGCTCACCAATCGGCATATTAGTTAAAATCAAATCGTCCGAACCTTTCGGCAACGTAATCGAAAGCTCAAATACCGCCTTCGCCGCCGGCTCGTCAATACAGGGAAATGCTTGCCTTGCATAATGCGATTCAAACTGCGTCGCAACAATAATTTCCTTTTGCCCTTTGTATTCATAACTAGACAAATACGCCCCCTCCATATTCTCATTTAACTTTGTTTCATATCGAATTAAAATCTCGGCCTCGCCAATTGGCGCTTTAAAAATCTCTAAAACTTCCCCGTCTGCCTTAAACTCTGCTTCCTTCCCATTTACCAAAACTTCCAAAATTTTTAACTTCACGGCATGAAACTTAACCGTTTCATTCAAAACTTCCCCAAAAACCTTTACTTCCCCTTTTAGAGCTTTTTTAAATTTGTCAATGAAAAGATTTAAGACATACTTTTCTGGCTTAAAGTATTTAAGTAATCTTTCCATTAATAAAGTTTCGCCCCTTCTGGCAATTTTGCCCCCTTCAAAATTGGTTCAAGCTCTGCTTCTTCCAAAGTTTCATGCTTTAATAATTCTTCTGCTAATTTATCTAAAACCGCCTTATTCGCTTTTAACACTACTTCCGCTCTTGTCGCCGCCTCATCCGACAATTTTTTAACTTCCGCGTCAATTAGTTCTGCCGTCTTTTCCGAATATGGTTTTCCGGTTGTGATTGTATAATAACCAGTCGCCTCATTTGGAAATACCAAGTTCCTCGTCGCACTACCCATGCCCTCTTCAACAATCATCGACTTCGAAAGTTCCGCTACGTTTTTTAAGTCCGAAGACGCGCCCGTCGTTACCGCATCCGTTCCAAAAATCAATTTTTCTGCTACTCGTCCACCCATCGCTCGCGCCAAAATATCTTTTAGTTCATAGATATTTTTGTAGCTTCTATCTTCTGGTGGTAAGAACCAAGTCACCCCGCCCGTTGCCCCACGCGGAATAATCGTTACTTTATGTACTGGATCCGAATCTGGCAAAACATGCCCCACAATTGCATGCCCTGCTTCGTGATAAGCCGTAATTTTTCGCTCTTTTTCATTCATTACTTTGCTTTTTCGCTCTGGCCCAATCGCCACTCTTTCAAACGCCTCAACCACATCTTTATTCGAAATCGCTTTATGCCCTTCGCGTGCCGCCGTAATTGCTGCCTCGTTGGCGATATTTGCAAGGTCTGCTCCACTCGACCCCGCCGTCTTTTTTGCTAAGCTCTCTAAATCAACATTTTCCTCAACTGGCTTACCTTTAAAATGTACTTTCAAAATTTCCAAACGGTCTTTTCGCTCTGGCAAGGTAACATTCACGTGTCGGTCAAATCGCCCCGGACGAAGCAAGGCTTTATCCAGCATATCAACTCGGTTCGTCGCTGCCATTACGATTACACCCGAATCATTATCAAACCCATCCATCTCCACCAAAATCTGGTTCAAAGTTTGCTCATCCTCGCGCCCTGCTCCCCCACGCGCATCACGTTTGTGCGCTACTGCATCAATCTCATCAATAAAGATAATCGACGGTGCGTTTTTCTTTGCTTTCGAGAATAAATCGCGAACTCTTGAAGCCCCAACCCCAACAAACATTTCTGCAAACTCCGAACCCGAAATCGAAAAGAAAGGAACATTCGCTTCACCCGCCACCGCACGCGCCATTAAAGTCTTACCAGTACCAGGATCTCCCGCCAGTAAAACTCCGCGTGGAATCTTTGCGCCTAATTTCTCGTATTTTTTCGGGCTCTTCAAAAAGTCTACGATTTCCGTTAAATCTTGTTTTGCCGATTCGTTTCCTGCCACATCCTTAAACGTCACCTTTTTCTTGTCTGGCCCATAAAGCCTTGCGCGCGATTTACC
>JAFWHT010000027.1 GCA_017511965.1 Candidatus Saccharimonadota bacterium | reverse complement strand
TAAAAATTACAACAAACAAATCTGGTCTAAATCTCATTATGTCGATAAAAAATTATTTCTGCTCTTTTAATGCATCTGAGTTGGCTATTAGACGAGCTTTGAAGGCTTCGCGAGCTTTGTTGGCATTAGCGTTATCGCCAGCCCAGGCGTAGAGGGCGGGATCTTGGAGGGCACGAGCAAACGAGAAGGTAACGGGCCAGGGAAAAGGCCCGTTTTTGGTGATTTCGGCTAGATTTTCGGTTGCTTGTTCTGGCGTTTGGCCACCGGAGAGAAAAACAACGCCGGCAAGATTTTCGGGCACATGCTCTTTTAAAATTTTAGCGGTTTTTTCGCTAATTTCTTCAGGAGTGGACTGAATCTCGAATTGTTTACCAGCGAGAACCATATTGACTTTAAGAATACAAGCTTTAAGATTGACATTGAAATTTTTAAGTTCACTGAAGAGCTGATCGAGAATTTTGCCAGTGGTTTCGGCGCATTGGTCGATATTGTAATAGCCATCGTAGACGACTTCGGGTTCGACGATAGGAACAATGCCGGCGGATTGGCATTTTTTGGCGTAATCGGCAAGGTCGCGACAATTTCTCTCAATAGCGTCACTTGTTGGGGTGAGGATTTCGCCAAATTCACCGAGGCGAATCTCGAAGGCAGAGCGCCATTTAGCGAAGCGAAGCCCTAGATTGTGATACTCCTTAAGACGGTCAGTGAGACCACCGAGGCCTTTAGTGTAGGTTTCTTCAGAATTTTTGATGGGCTCGAGACCTTGGTCGACTTTGATACCAGGGATAATGCGACGCGAAATGAGAAAATCAACGAAATTTTGACCATTGTCGGCGGATTGACGAGCAGTTTCGTCGAATAGAATAACGCCATTGACGTATTTTTCGAGATCTTTAGTGGTGAAAAAGAGATTGCGATAGTCGCGACGGTTGTTGTAAGTATCTTCGATATTTAGGCTTGCGAATTTTTTCTTAATAGAGCCACCAGATTCGTCAGCGGCAAGAATACCTTTTTGAGGTAGTAAGAGATTTGCGGCAATAAGTTCGAGATCTTCTTTTTGGGTTGGCTCGCTTGCGATTTTTTCGAGTTCTGAAAGAGACAAAACAGAATCAAGCCGAGCGTTTTCGACGTTGGCGCGAGCAAGTTTTAAACTCTCTTCAACTGAGCGACCAAGGATAAAACTACCCAGGATAGTAGCTGCAGCGATAGAATAAGTGGAAAGGTGAGTGGAAAGGTGAATGCGACTGGGTGAGATTTTTTCGGTGATATTGAGATAAGAAAGTTCGGTATCGGAGATGGTGATGATTTTGTCGGGGTTTTGATGAGATGATTCAAGCGCGTAGGTTTTTGCCGATTTATCTCTGTTTTTTTCGAGAATGAGGAGATTAGCACGAGAGATAAGAGAGTTGAGTTTAGTGCTATTTGAAGCGCCAAGATAGAGGACGAGTTTGGTATGCTGAGAAAAATCAAGATAGGTGTGGATTTGATTAATAGTGGCATCGTTAAGAAGGGCGGAACGGTCGATATAGAGATAATCGACGGCCTTAGCGGGAGGGACAAAATCGGTGGTTTTGTCGCGATTAGAGACGAGATAGTGGGCAGAGCCGTCGGAGATTAAAATGTAGCGGTAGGCTTCGGCAGAATCTGTGGTGTTGATTAGCTCACCCTGTTCTAGTTTGAGATTAGAAGCAGAAATTTGAGCGGGAAGGCCCATTTTTTCGAGCACTTCAAGAGAAATGGCGGCACCACCAAGGCTAGGATTGCGACTAAAAAAGTAATTACTACTGGCGTCAAAGCCGACATTGAGCCATTTGATGCCGTTTTTATCGATTTCAAAAGTATTGGTCTTGCTGTCGAGATTTAAATAGACATCTTTTAAGACATTACCTACAATCAAAATACTCATGTTTAAATTATATCACAAAACATGAAAAAGGGGCCGCATCCGTGCGACCCCTTTGGGGAAAGGGTAGTAAGGTTTTTTTAAACTCAACCCACGTACGTCCTTGTACGTGAGCCAAGCAGTCTTAGAAGTTTACTTCGTTAAACTCGTCTTGGAGGATGCCGAGACGAGTTTTGGCGATCTCGCGAACGGCGATGTCGTCGTACGCGAGTAATCCGCGAAGTTCTTCGTTGCGAAGAATCTCGCGCATGGCTTCGTCTGCGAGGCCGGCGATGATTTTGCCGGTCAAACAAATCGGCTCCGAGCCGATGCTCTTTTTAGCAAAGCTGAGTTTGCCACCAAAGATGGTAAACTCCTTTTGCCAGTAAGGCGGCTCGCCGCCTTTGCAGAGCGCTTTGAGTCTCTCCTCATGAAATTGCCGATACTCTTCACTGTTCTTGGCCCGCCATTTTTTAGGCAGACCAAAGAGCCAGAGAATCAGCTCACTTTCGTCGAGTGGTAACTCGACTCGGCGAGCCTTGAATGTGTCGGACTTTTTATGATAGATTAAATCTATCACGTCTCCAAACTTGACGTTTGGAATCGTCTCGATTTCTTGGTCGAGACGATAAATTACTAACTCGTTCGGCCCGGCATCGCCGTAGGTGGGATAAACTCGCCACGACAACTGCTCAAAGGGCTCGCCTTTGATGACAACACGCTTAGTGGTGGTGCCGTCATATCTCTGCTCCTGTAACTTTTTGTTGACTTTTACTGCCATTCTATGGCCCCCTTTCTTAGACCTCCTGAGAGGAGGGGGGTAGCACATTAAAAAAAACTGTATCCATATTACCCTTGCTATTAATGTGCTACCCCATCAGATGAAAAATGTAGGTTACTTATCCCATTATATCACACTTATCGTTTTTTGTCAATCTAGGTGCACTAACTCACTACATCGTTTACACTTTTTGTTTGTAAAATAGCTATTCCTATTGTAGCACAATACTCGGCTGGAGTGAGATAATTTAATGCCTGATGTGGTCTATAGAAATGCCAGCTCTCTAACCATTTATCAGTCTCTTTTTGACGTTCTAAAACAGAATACTCTTTATTGTCAGATTCATTTAAGCATTCCTTCTGATATTTACCGATAAAGTTCTCTATATGTGGCTTATCTTTTGGGGTATGTGGTCTAGCAAAAACCTGACGAACTCCTTTTGCTTTTAATAGATCATAAGTTTTACCAAAGTTTTCGCTACCATTGTCACATACCAATATAATATCAGTGCCAAATCTATCCAGCACCTTTTGCACAGCAATACTACCCTGCAGGGCAGAACTGGACGAGCAAATATGTATCATAGCTTCTTTAGTATATGCGTCTATAGCACAAAGTGCATATTGATTCTTTCTGCTACCGTTTTTAATATGTTTCATATCAAACTCAATCACATGTCGTGGTTTTTCTGGTTTTATATAGTATTTTAGGCGCTCTCTAGCTTTTCTAGTCTGCCAGCTTCGTTTAGCGCTTTTTGAAGACTTGATATGCATTTGGATAACCTTTGAGAAAAATAGATTGTATTTCTTTATAATTCTCCCCACAGTAGCTGCGGATATTTTTATAGCATAATCTCGGAATAAAATAATAGATATTTTCACTGCAGAAAAAGACGGATAGTCTTTTCTGATATTCCTAATAATACCTATAGTCTTTATACTATACTGTGCTGTTTTAAAATGTTTCGGACGCCTACTTCTAGTTTCTAATGTGGCAAGATTATCACCATTAAACCTCTTTAACCATTTATGAACATATGATCTAGAGACGCCAAAATACCGTGCCGTTAAACTTGCATTCCGATTGCCTTTACTAAAATAATAATCCATTACTCTAAGACGCATTTTTGCTTCGCGAGATAATTTATATGGATAAATTCTCTCTAGTGCCTTAAAGTTTGGTATGATAGAAGTACAGATCGTGGATGTGCCGACTATACCGCGCATAAATATCCTCCTTTGTAGATATTAGTTAGTGTTGTTATATAACTATTCTACAATAGGAAGTGTCCACGATCTGTTTGAGTTTGAGCACCCCCCAAGCCTTAAAAACAATACATAAACGTTTTCACCTCTGATATAATGCTCTGCTTAAATTGAAACCGCCTAGGCTTAAAACCTCATCATCCTACTTAACCTTCACGCCTTCTTCCCCCACCAATTTCGAAAGCCCCTTAACTAGCTCTTCCGAAATTTCAACCCTAAATGGCATTTTTAGTGCCCGCTTTTCATCACCATCCATAATAACCAAAACCACATCTTGCACGCCTTTATGAATATCCGCCAATCGTCGAATCGCCGTCAATGTCTCAACATTTTCTGCATCTTTAATTAAAATATATAATCTTTCGTCTCTCGGATCTTTTGGTGGCTCTTTCACCACCGAAACTTTCGGCGAATCAAAAGAAGCCTCCTTCACGTCGCTAGTTTCTTTTTTAGAATTTCTCCACCTCTGCTTATTGTCAACCGAAACTATCGGCGCCACTAACTTCGTTCCTGTCGACTGATACGCTTCTAAAACTTCATCCGAAATAACTTCGACTCTCTCGGCTAAAACCTTTACCTCCGAAACTACCCGCCCCGCCTTATCACGCGCATTTACTCGCCCAGTTACTCGAACCACATTATCTACCAACAATTTTCCACCATATTCTTCAAAAACCGAAGGAAAAACAATAAATTCCGTTTCATCCGTTTTGTTCTCTAGTTTAACAAACGCCATCTTCTCCCCTTTCTTTGTTAAAATCGACCTCACCGCCGTAATAATTCCACCAATTGTTACAACTTTTCCGTCATTCTCTACCGAAACTAAACTAATCGGATGCGTCTGTTCTTCAAAATACGTATCATATTTATCTAGCGGATGCGCCGACAAATAAAGCCCCATCAAATCCCTCTCCCACAACAACTGCTCTTTTTCCGACACTTGAACCGGCGCTGGTTTAATCTCAACTTCCGAAACAATACCTGTTTCCCCCATCATCCCAAACAAATCCGTCTGCCCCGACCCAACATCCTTTTGGATTTTTGCCCCATACGCCTGTACCGCTTCTAAATTAAATAGTAAATCCGAACGCGAAAAACCAAACCGATCAAACGCTCCCGTCTTTATCGCCGCTTCCCACGATTTTTTATTAAACTTTGTCGAATCTACTCTTTTTGCGAAATCACAAATCGACTTAAACGGCCCACTCTTATCTCGCTCTGGAATCACAATCTCTTCAATTAACGCCCGGCCCATATTTTTAATTCCCGAAAGCCCAAACCGAATTGTCCCCTCTCCCTTCACAATCGCAAAATCACCATAACTTTCGTTAATGTCCGGCCCCAAAACTTTTAATCCCATTTTCTTACATTCTGTCATCTCAACTGCCAGCCGTTCCGTCCATCTCATATCCGAAGTCATCAGTGCCGCCATAAACGCATCTGGATAATGCGCCTTTAAATATGCTGTCCAATAAGCAATTAACGCATAACACGCCGCGTGCGACTTATTAAAACAATAATTCGCAAATTCCAAAAGCTCCGACCAAAATTCTTCCGCAATTTCTCTCGAGGCCCCACCAACTTTCACAGCTCCCTCGATAAACTCCGGCTTCACTTTTTCCATCAAATCAATCTTCTTTTTCCCAACCGCTTTACGCAATAAATCTGCTTGTCCGCCCGAAAACCCACACCACGTTCGCGAAATCTGCATAAATTGCTCTTGGTAAATTAAAATCCCGTACGTATTTTTTAAAGCCCCTTCTAGCCCAGGATGAAGATAAGTAATTTTCTCTTGCCCGTGTTTTCTTCGAATAAACGAATCAATAAACTGCATCGGCCCGGGTCGATAAAGTGCTACCATCGCGATAATATCTTCAAACGAAGACGCCTTCAAATCACGAAGATATCTTTTCATCCCCGCCGATTCTAACTGAAACACGCCCGTTGTTTCTGCCCGTTGCAATAATTCAAAAGTCTTTTTATCGTCTAAAGGCAAGCTAGATAAATCAATGTCAACCCCATAAACTTTCCGAATCATCCGAAGCGCATTATTAATTACCGACAAGTTCGACAAACCTAAGAAATCCATTTTAAGAAGACCTAAATCTTCTACCTGGCCCATCGGGAACTGCGCCGCAATTGGACCTTTCGCCGAAACTTCAAGTGGCAAAAACTTCACTAAATCATCCGGCGCAATAATTACCCCACAAGCATGTACGCCATGATTTCGAATTGTCCCCTCAAGTCGTGACGCATAGTCAATTACTTCTTTCGACGTTGGGTTCGTCTCGTATTCTTGCTTCAAATCCGGCACCTCGACAATCGCGTCTTTCAACTTTACATGATGCCCCTGCACCGGATCTGGCACTAACTTCGCCAACCGATCCGCCTCTGCATACGGCACTTGCAAAACTCGCGCTACATCCCTAACTGCGTTCTTTGCCATCATTTTACCAAACGTCACGATATTCGAAACTCGTTCCGAACCATATTTTTCTGTACAGTATTCAATCACTTCATCACGCCGTGTATCCTGAATGTCCGTATCAATATCCGGCATCGAAATACGGTCCGGATTTAAAAACCTTTCAAATAGTAAGTCATATTTTAAAGGATCAAGCTCTGTAATCCTAAGCGCATACGCCAAAATCGAACCCGCCGCGCTTCCTCGCCCCGGCCCATACACAATTCGCTGTGCTTTTCCCCAATTGATAAAATCTTGCACAATTAAGAAATACCCATTATACCCCATCTTATTCACGACCGAAAGTTCATACTCAATTCGTGGCAAAATTTTATGTTCCTCGTCACGCTCTTTATCGACTTTTTCTAAAATCTTCCGGCACTGTTCGACTGATAATTTTTCTGTTTCTTCCAATTTTTTTCCACCATAACGATAAACCAATCCTCGAAAAACTAATTTTTCCAAATAGCTCGTTTCGGTTTCGCCTTTAGGAACCGGGAATTTCGGAATCAGCATTCCTCCAAGCCCCAAATCTACATCACATCTTTCTGCAATTCGTTTTGTATTTAAAACTGCCTCCGGACAAGTTTTACCCCAACGTGAAATAATTTCGGCAGACGAAATTACATGTAAATCAAAATCTTTCAGGCTCATTCTGTCTGTATCCGAAAGATAAGCCGCCGTTCCAACACACAAGAGAACCTCGTGTGCATCCTGATCTTCGTGTCGAAGATAGTGTCCATCACAGGTTACAACAAGTGGCAAGCCTAACTCTTTTGCATGTTTCATGTGCCAATCATTCACCTTCTTTTGCTCTAATGAATGCGTCGATGAATCCGGATGACCATGATCTTGCATCTCTAGATAAAATCGGTCTTTAAAAACTTTTTTATACCATTTTGCAAGCTCTGTCGCTCTTTTATCGTCCCCCGCCCGAATCGCTTCAGAAATTTCTGAGCCCATACAACCCGACAAACAAATTATCCCTTCGTTGTATTTTTCTAACTCATCATGGTCTGTTCGTGGTTTATAATACTTTCCGTACTCTTCCGCCCGACTCATAATCCGACAAAGGTTTTCGAATCCTTTATTATTCATCGCGAGAAGCGTAATATGAAATCTTTGTTTATCATGCGCCGGGTCTTTGTCCGTCATTTTGCGCGCCGCAACATAAGCCTCTAAACCCAAAATTGGTTTTATACCTTGATCATGACACTCTTTATAAAGCTCTACCAGCCCCGACATTGTACCGTGGTCGGTCACTCCAACCGCTTCCATGCCATCTTCTTTGACAAAAGAAACCAACTCCGGAATCTTTGTCAATCCGTCAAGAAGAGAATAGTGCGTGTGATTATGCAGATGAACAAAATCACTACTTTTTAAGTTCGTTTTAGCCATTCTTGGCGGTCTTCTCTACTTTTTTTACGCCCGCCTTTACTGTTTTCTTAACTTTCCCCGCTTCTTCTTTCGCCACTTTTTCGACTTTCTTCGCCTTTTTTTCTACTGCTTCGATTTCGTCTTCAACTTCTTCCTCAAAACTATCCGCGCTGTCTACTAAATCATTAATTTTACCTTCGATCTTTTCTTCGTTTTTATTCGCAAACCATCCCGCAACTGCTCCACCAATTCCTCCGAGCAAAGCTCCTATAAAAAACTTCCCTGCTCCACTTTTCTTTTTTTCTGCCATTTTACTTATCCTCCTTTTTAGGCTCTTTAATTTTCTCTTTTAACTTCGGATTTACATATTTATCAATAAACATTTGCACCGTTCCACCAAACGCCGTCATTCCCTTTACGTTCGAAACGATTCCATTTGCATTTTTTGCGATATCTTGTCCTTCAACTACAATTTCTTTCATTTCTTTTGAAAGTCCAATCAACACTATAATCAAAACAATTCCACAAACCAAAAATACAAAAAGCGTTACGCTTAAGATTACTACTAATATCCATTCTGCTGTATCCATATTATTTTCTCCTTAAAATAATTATATCATTTTTTTCACATCTTCTGCATAATCCGTTTCCGTGAGAACATATTCAAGATGTGCCATAAAATAATTTTTTGGATCGCCAGTCGTAATCCATTTGCCAGAACTTTTTGCAACTAAAACATCTCCAATTTCTGCCAATTTCGTAATTCCGTCTACCGTCCAAAGCTCATTATCAAGCCCGATATTGCTAGGTACCAAATAGTCAAAAATCTCTGGCGTAAGCAAATATCGCCCGTATGAAGTCAAATTGCTCGGGCTAAGCTCGGGTGTTTCTGGCTTTTCCACGATATGGCTAAGAGTCCCGTTTTCTTTCAACGCAATCATGCCATATTTATTCCAAACTTCTTTCGGCATTTCTTGCGCCGCAATCACCGCTTTAACTCCTGGATGTTTTTCATACTCAGAAATCAACATCTTCACATCCCCCTCGCCAAGAATCAAGTCGTCACTATACAAAACCACAAACGCCTCTTCTGTTTCAACAAACGATTTTGCCGAAACAATTGGCGAACCGTTCCCGTACGGCAAAGTCGAATCTTGTTCAATCACCGTAATCTTCGGTAAATTCAAAACTTCCTCAACCGCCTTAAATCGGTCCATTTTACCCTGCTTTTCTAAAAGCGCTCGCACATTTTCTGCCGGATTATGAAAATAATCTTCATAAATCTCTTTTGCTTTTGTATTTGGCGTCGCCACAATAATAATTTCCTCGATTCCCGCTCTCGCACATTCTTCAACACAAAGTTGCATCACTGGCTTTGCACCAATCGGAATCATTGCTTTTGGAATTGTTTTTGTAATCGGCAAATACCGACTCGCAAACCCAGCGTCGGTAATAATTGCTTTTTTAACTGTCGCCATAAAATAAGTTCTCCTTAAGTCTTAATTATACCATATTACTTAGAAAGCGCGAGGCGAATCCGCTCTTCAACCGAGAGTTTAGGATCAATTTTTTCAAGTGCAAGAGATGCTTCTTTCAAAGTAAATCCCAGCGCCATCAACGCATCAAGCGCTTCGTCTGGTTCGCCGTCCGAAACCACGCCAACCTTAACCTCCGCCGTTCCGTATTTCGATGGCACCCCAACTTTATCTCTAAGATCAACAATCACTCGTTCTGCCGATTTTTTCCCCACTCCACTCGCCTTTGAAATAAACGAAGTGTCTCCATTCGCAATTGCGTTCCTCACTTCCTCAGGTTCCGCAAGCGACAAAATTGCGATTCCTGCCTTCGGCCCAATTCCCTGTACCGAAATCAAAAGTTCAAAAAGTTTTTTTGCCATCAAAGACGAAAATCCATATAGTTCTTCTGCATTTTCACGCACCGCATGATAAGTATAAAACTTTCGCTCTTCATCCAAAACTACATCTTGAAAATCTAACGCCGAAACCATCACTTCATACCCCACCCCATTCACGTCAATAATCACCGAATTATTAAATTTTTCCGTAATAACGCCCTTAAGATGTGAAATCATACTTTCTCCTTTCTTGAATTAGAAAACTTATATTTTTCTTGTCTTTCTTGATATGAAAAACTACAAGCAATCGCAACCGCCAGCGCATCCGCCGCATCATCTGGTTTTGGTTTCTTTTCTAAGCCTAAGTGGATTCTGACCATTTCTTCCATTTGCGTTTTTGTTGCCGAACCATACCCTGTCAAACATTTTTTAATCTCATTTGGCGTATATTCATAAACTGGCAAACCTTTTTGCTCTGCAACCAATAAAACTATCCCTCTTGCTTCGGCTACTACAATTCCCGTCGTAATGTTTTTTGAAAAAAACAATTTCTCAACTGCCACCATTTCTGGTTTCGTCTCTTCAAAAACCTGGACCAAAGAATCATACAATTCTAAAAGTCGCGAAGAAATTGGCGCGTCAACCTTTGTCGTCACTGCCCCAAAATCTAGCGCCCTAGCTTTTGCCCCGTCCGCTTCAATTAGTCCGAATCCACAAATCCCAATCCCTGGATCAATTCCTAAAATTCTATTTGACATAACGAATCAAAGTCTCCCGCAAATCTTTTACTGGCACAACGAATTTATCTTTAATTGTCGCCGGTGCAATCGCGTGTTTAAATCCAAGCTTTTTTGCTTCGGCAATCCTTTGATCTGCTCGAAACGCCGAACGGATTTCTCCACCCAGCCCAACTTCGCCAAATACTACATATTCTTCACCCAACTTTCGTCCCGCCACTGCCGACGCAATCGCCATCACGATCGCCAGATCCGCCGCCGAATCATTAAGCTTCATTCCGCCAACTACATTAATAAATATATCCTTATCTGCAAGTTTTAATTTCGTTCGTCTTTCTAAAACCGCAATTAAAAGATTCAACCGATTCAAATCAAACCCACTCGCCGTTCGTTTCGGATACCCAAAATTCGATTTTGTAGCTAGCGCCTGAATCTCAACCAAAATCGGCCGATTCCCCTCAACCGTCGCAAGAATTACCGACCCATCCGTATTCGTCCGCTCGGCAAGTAGCGCTTCCGACGGATTTTTTACTTCCTTAAGCCCCTCGTTAGCCATCTCAAAAATCGCAATCTCATTTGTCGAACCAAAGCGATTCTTTACCGCTCGGACCGTTTTAAAACCACCATATCTATCCCCCTCAAAATTTAAAACCACATCAACTAAATGTTCCAAAACTTTCGGCCCAGCTAAAGTCCCCTCTTTCGTCACATGCCCAACAATAATCACCGCCGTATCGGTCTTTTTCGCTGCCCGAATAATCAAATTCCCCGAGTTCGTTACCTGCGAGACCGTTCCAGGCGCACTAGCAATTTCATCCATCGCAAGCGTCTGGATCGAATCGACTATTACTAACTTAAACTCGCCCGACTCAATCGTCTTCGCAATATCATTCGCAGAAACCGAACTCGCAAAACTAAGTAAATCCGACGATGCTCCTAGCCTCTCGGCTCTAAGTTTTACCTGTCCCGCCGACTCCTCGCCCGAAACATAAAGTACTGGATATTTTTTCGCAACTTCCGCCGAAATTTGCATAAGCAGTGTCGACTTTCCAATTCCTGGCTGCCCAGCCAACAAAGAAACCGACCCCATCAAAATCCCGCCGCCCAG
This sequence comes from Candidatus Saccharimonadota bacterium, assembly GCA_017511965.1. GTDB lineage: Bacteria > Patescibacteriota > Saccharimonadia > Saccharimonadales > Saccharimonadaceae > Nanosyncoccus. The sequence continues at coordinate 3,768 of JAFWHT010000027.1, read as the reverse complement.
CACTAAATTCAAATCCGAAAACTCCGTCAAAAGTCTCGCCTTCTCATTCGAAGGTCGTACCGAAGACATTTTCACAAAATCCAATTTCTTTCCCGAAACTTCCCCTCGCGACACCGCCGACTTTTTTTGCGAAACATCTGAGACCGCTTCCTCAACTAAAGAATTCCAGCTCGCACAATTTGAACATTGTCCAACCCATTTTTTATACACCGCCCCACACTGCTGGCAAACAAATTGAGATTTAATCTTCATATCCCCCCAATTATATCACGCCTTTACACTCTTGGTGCTAGTTCTGTTTGATAAACTACGTTCATCTTACCAGAATCACTGGCTGAAGCTCTTGATGCACCCCAAAGATACAATGAAGTATCGTAATTAATAACTTCTGCTGCTACTCCCGAATTATTACCAGGCGCCGCCCCGTAAGTACGGTTAGCAAACAACTTATTGGTAATCACTACGCCATTAACTTTTAATGGATTTGATCTTGCCGGCGAATTAACGTTTCCATCCGGACAAGTATTTACATCTCCGCCCGCAATCAAAACTGCATCAATCTGTGTTACGTTACACGCAATCGTAATACTTCCACCCGCATAAACAATGACTTTTGGAATTTCCGTCAATTTAGAATAATTTCTTGCATTGCTAAAGTATGCTACGTCCCCACTTATGGTAAGATTCCCATTACATTTATATACGTGAGTCTTTTTTGCGCTAAACGATGGCGTTCCAGTTATATTACATACGTTATCGTGTCTTTCGTAATTACTACTACCTTCCCCACTCGCAAAAGTCGCAATCAAAGCTTCTTTGTCTTCTGGTTTTTCCATCGAATTTACACTACCACCCACCCCAGCAGAGTTTGGCACACAACCTTGGTTCGGCATCGTCAAAGTATGTAGAGCACAAATCCTGATCAATCTCTCGGCATTGTAGCTACCACCAAATGTACCTCTACTTCTTAGCGGCATATTACCTTTCCAACCATCTGCCGCTCCACTCGAAAGATTCACTAATCCATTTGTAACGATATTTTGTTCCACCCAAGAACCAAATATAATGTTACTCACAGTATTCCACATATAATCTTGGAATGCTCCTCTCACAACATGCTTTTGCGCATTCGACACCACCACTTGCCCTTCTGTATACATCCCCGCCCCCCAAACTTGCAGACTTGGCTTTTTTGCAATCACTCTACAATCTGGCGCCGAAACATACCAAGAGTTGCTACCACTAGCATTCAAATTATCGTCCCCACCGCTATTCGCCGGATACACCGCCGCCGCCATACAGAAATACTTACCCGCCGCCGCATCATAAACATCTACAATGTTGCTAAGTCCCACATATCCTAAAATACTTATTTCATCACCACCCATATTACCATTAGGGTTCAAAGTAAAGGAACCACTTTTTCTTGATTGGCACCATTCATTACTAAATGCCCCACAAATATCCCAGCCAGCTCCAGAGCCAACGCTTTCTTGCGCTCCTGCCCCTCCACTATTAGACACAAATGCTATGATACCTACCATTCCCCCATCTACATCTGTCGCATAAGTACCTTTAGTGATACTGTTTTGCTTTGGCGTCACCGCCGCATTAGCGTGGCTAATCCCTACCGTCTCTCCAGCATAAACATAGTAAGACGGAGAACTCAGCCCCAACGATGCCACATTTTTATAGTTATATGGTACTTTAACTCTCGCATCATCTTTTGCTTGGCCACTTGCATATCCAGCTTTGTATTCATTTGAGTGGTGACACACATCCGTAAAACATCCAAACGTCGCCGTACATTCGCCAGTTTCAGGATTAAACGCCGCGCAACAACCATCATCCTTCCAAGCACATTCCCAATCATGCACTCCGTCATTTTCTACTCTCGCTTCGGTCGGAAAACCAGTTTCACTCTCTTCTATCAAAGTTTTACCAGCCTTATTTAATTCTACGCTACCACCTTTACCATTCGCCTCAGTCCCTCTACCAGTCGGAATTGTATATTTATCGCGCACCTGCTTGATACCATCATCGCCAATCCCATACGTCCCACCATTTGGGCTCGGATTTCTTAATTGATCAGCAAGCACTTTAAAATAATTTGTCCAACTACCACTAAAGAAGCTATATAGTGGGCTGTAGCCGTTTGGAGTAGTCCCTCCACTCGGCAAAGAAATATCATGGGCCCCGTGCAAGCCCGAACCAGGAGCAATTACGCCTAGTCCAGTCGTATCGGTATTTGCTACCTTCTGCGCCCCAGGATAATAACAGTGAATCCAGTCGATATTATCTTGTGGCTTAGCCCAAGTTTCGTCCTTCCAGCTATCACCAATAGAAGTATTTTTCACTTTCGAAATAATCTCCGATGTCCCGGATGTTTCAGTTGAAGCGCTGTAACTCCCCGGAACCATCCCCTCACAATCATCGGCGCCACCATCGGGAGGGCCCTCTTCCTCTTCCTTATCTTTACACATCGTACCAGATATTGTTTGCGCGCCCGGCAATGTTGGTTGCAACGTTACCTGAAAACATCCACTCTCACCAGGTGGCGAAATATCTTGAAAAGTAGTCGGCAGTGGACATCCCGGATTGTTACAAACAAACGCACCTTGTGCCTTCCATCCATCACTAAAGGTAACGCTAAAATGATCCTGATATGCCTGAAGTCTCCCTTCTCCACAACCCGCTGATGGGCTCACAGGAGGATTTAATTGCACCCCACCACTCCTACTAGCTGTAGCTGTAATCGCCGACGTATCTTGACAAAAACACAACGGCATAAACAACCCTATACTTATAATAAATGCAATATAAAATTTTCTACTCATTAATTATTATTATGCCCGTCCTTTCTGCAAGCTTTTTTATCTTTTCAAAATACTCGTCCACTATATCTGTTCTATTTAATTCTTTCGCCAAAAGCTGAGTTTGGCTAAGGCAAACATCCTGATTCGATGGAGTTTCAAGCGCTTCGCAATCCACGCTTAACATTAATTCCAAAGCATCTTCCTTATATCCCGCCTCGCTCAAAATTATTTTTTCACTTAATATAAATTCCAATACAGCTTCCTCAGACGCACCTTCTTCTACCATCTGTTCCATTTTTTTCTTATATAGCGCTTTCATCTTGTCTACTTCATTATTTTCTACAAGCTTTTCTGCGCTTGCTATTGCATTTTCAAGATTATCATCTTCGCCAAACCCCTCTTCTTCTTCAATTACCAATTCTTCTTCATCCCCACCATCGTCTGTAGTTTTATTACTTGCTACAATCACACCAACAACTAGCCCAATAATAGCAATCACTAAAATAACTAACGTAGCCAACAATCCTTTATGGCTAACAATACCTCGCTTATTTTCTTCCATATTTATATATTAGCATAAACACTAACAAAAAGTCTAGACTTTGTTTGCGTCCATAACATATTAGACTTTCCTTGGTCCAATTTTAACATATAAATGTAAGCTTTTAGTGGTGGAATTTGAGTAATTTTATTGTTTGGTTCTCTATGAGAATAATGAGGCCTTTTGGTATTATAAAAAATACACCAATCCGCTAGTCGTTGGTTAAATTCATTAATATCACTAAATAGGCTTGCAGTATAAGGATCTATAAACTCTTCCTGGATAGTTCTATTATAGCGCTCTATCTTGCCGTTATAGATTGGTTTCTTAACATAATTCCAGAAATGTATAATACCTAACCTATCTAGTTTTTCATCAAAGTATTTAGAGAATTCACTACCATTATCTGTC
>JAFWHT010000026.1 GCA_017511965.1 Candidatus Saccharimonadota bacterium | reverse complement strand
ATAGATTTGGGTATATTATTGTGGTATTTCATAACATTAATATACCCTTTTTGTTGGTTTTTAGTAACCATTTATTAGGCTCCCGAAGTATTATTTTTTATCAGCCGGAGAGTCTAATATGTGTTTGAACTTATGCAGAAAGTCCCAACGAAAGAAACTTAGCTCTATTGTCTTTTATTGTCCTACCACAAAGTAAAAAGCATCCAGAATAGCATTCATGCCATTTAACATTAGATTTTGGAAGACTTCACCAAAGAGGAAGATGAGCATGTAGACGATGATAAAGCCGTAAGATTCGATTGAGGTTAGAATGTTACGAAAGCCATCTGGAGAAATAGCATATAATATACGAGAGCCATCAAGTGGTGGGATGGGAATAAGATTAAAAATCATGAAGCCGAGATTAATAAAAATTAACTCAGTAAAAATAAAATTTAAAATTTCATTGGAACTGTTATAGATTATGCCGGTAAAGTGACCAATGAGAAAAGCAACGAGAGCTATCAAAAAGTTAGTGAGTGGACCAGCAAGTGCGACGAGCGCCATTCCCCATTCGCGCCATTTAAGATTTGCATAATTGACCGGAACTGGTTTAGCGCCACCAAAAATTGGGGCTTTCAATAAATATAATACTACTGGGACGAGAATCGACATGTAGGGGTCGATGTGTTTGATAGGATTAAAACTTAAACGACCAGAATCTTTAGCAGTGTTATCGCCAAGCCAATAAGCCACGATACCATGAGCGAGCTCGTGCAAAATCACCGATCCTAAAATGATTAGTAAGACAATTATTAAATTCATTAACTAAGTACTACCACTTCCTTAGTTGGCGGGAGAGAGTCGAGGTTTTTAATTTTCAATTTCTTTTCGTTGCGAGCAGTAAGTTTTAGGTCAGTTACCATTGCATCGACATTGCCCATCGAGACAATAAGTTTTGGTTCGATTTCGCGAATCGCGCGAACAGAAGAGGTGCAGAGAATGTCGGCGACGATGTCGTCAAGATTTTCTTCGATATTACCGAGAATCCCAACGTGTACCCCACTGATTTCAGCATCGTAGATGGTTTTGCCAGATTCGGTAGCAATACCACGAATTGCAACGTCGCCGATTTCGAATTCACCCGGACCAGTAATCTTGCCAACGGCTAGTCCGGCATCAATAACAGCGTCGGCGATATTGAATTTGATCGTTGTTTTTTTGGTAATGACTACGATTTCGTCTTGATTTTTACTTTCGAGCTCAAACATTTTATTCTCCTTTAATAATTTTATCTGGATCGATAATTTCAGTAATATCCATTTCTAAAATCTCTTCAAGAAAACGGTCGTGAACACTTTTTCGATATTTAAAATCGTCTGGCGACATAATTACATAATTAATCGGCTTTCCCTGTTTCTTTTCAACAACTTCGGCCCAACGAGTAAGTTTTTTGGTTTTGTCATTGCCTATGATTAACAAATCTACTCCTTCTTGGCCAGGAAGACGATTTGTAACGATTAGGCCTTTAAGGTAATTCTTAACTAAGCGAACGTAGGCTTCCCAGGTGGTTTCTTTAACGTCTTTTTCACGACTAATGTCTAGCTTTTTTGAAAAAATATCAATTAAAGGACGATAAAACGGGTGTTTGTTGTTGGCTGAATAATAAACTTTATTATCAAAAGTTTCATTTTTAATCACACCGACAGATTCAAGATTGAGGAGTTCTCGACGAACGGAATTAATTTGCTCATCAATAACGCGAGTCATTTCACGTACATAAAAACTTTTAGCGGGATTTTCAAAAAATAATTTTAAAAGTTTAGCGCGAGTTTTCGAGCCAAATAATTTTTCGGTCGGAGTACTATTTTCTTTACTCATCTTAATTCTATTTTAACACATATAATATATATGCGTTAAAAAATCATAAATTATTTATAACAAATGAATAAACTTTGTCTAAGGAAAGCCAAATTATTTCTCGGGTTCTTTTAAACCAGGTCATTTGGCGTTTAGCAAGATGCCAATCCTCGTAAAAACATTTTTCTTTTGCATCTTCTAGACTTAATTTTCCGTTAATATATTTATACGCATATTCATAAATGTCGCTTTTCATAGCCTGATTGTCCCAGCCATATTTTTTGACTAGCTTAGAAGTCTCACGGTAAAGTTCGGGCCTAAACATTTCGTCAATACGTTTTCTTAGACGATTTCGCAATTCTTCAGTTCCCCATTTAATACCTACAATGAGATAATCGCCTTTTATACCTGTTCGGTCTGAACAATTTTTTTGTTCAAACTGATAGTCGTAGATAAGTGCGTCGATATAAAGCCCGGTTCCACCAACGATAATCGGCACATTGCCACGCGCTTTAATCTCTTTAATTTTTGCGCTAGCATAGGCTTTCCAGTCGGCAACAGTAAATCTTTCGCCTGGATAAACTAAATCTAGGCCAAAATGTGGGACTCCATCCATTTCTTTTTTAGTTGGCTTAGCAGTCCCAATATCCATACCTTTATAGATAGCTCTAGAATCGGCAGAGATAATTTCGCCACCAATTTTTTTGGCGATTTTGATAGCAACACCAGTTTTGCCAGAGCCTGTCGGACCTAAAATTATGATAGTTCGCATAAATAAGTAGCAAGATCGGAGAGTTTAACTTTTTCTTCCCTATCGCGAAGACGAACAGAAACAACTTTTTCGGCGGCGTCTTTTGGACCAATAATCAAAACTACCGGGATTTTAAGTTCGGTGGCGCGTTTGATCTTTTTCCCTAACGAATCGGAAGCTTTATCTATTGAATAGCGGAGTTCGTTGTATTTTATAGGCTCTTCCAAAACGATGCCGTTTAAGATATCAATAATATCTGCGACATAGTCAGAAACCGAATCATTGATAGTTAAAATACGGACTTGTTCTGGTGCACACCAAAACGGTAGCCAGCCAGCAGTATGTTCTAAGAACACGCTCATAAATCGCTCAATCGAACCAATAAGAGCACAGTGAATCATGATTGGGCGCTTTTTTGTGCCATCTTCGGCGGTGTATTCGAGATTAAAGCGCTCGGGCTGAGCATAATCTAGTTGGACTGTAGCGAGTTGCCATTCGCGCCCTAAAGCATCGACTGCCATAAAGTCCATCTTAGGGCCATACATTGCGGCTTCGCCTTCGCCGATAAAATAGTCCATTTTAAATTTATCAGCCATCTTTTTAATAGCACTCTCGGCTTTTTTCCACATTTCTGGTGTACCGATATAGCCGTCGCCATCATCGCGGAATGATAGGCGAAGTTTTAATTTCATATTAATTTTTTCGTATAGATCTTTGGCGGATTCGATTAGCTCACCAAAAATATCGGCAACTTGATCTTCGGTACAGAAAACATGGCTATCGTCTTGAGTAATTGCGCGAACACGAGAAAGCCCGCCAAGCTCGCCTTTACGCTCGTCGCGATAAACCATGGTAGTCTCAAGATATTTGACTGGTAGTTCTTTATACGAGCGTGGGAGTGAAGCATAAATTTGAGAGTGATGTGGGCAACTAACCGGCTTGATTGCGAGTTCGTCGCCAGACTCATCGGAAACAAACTTAAACATTTCGGGGAATTTTTCGAGGTGACCAGAAGTTTTGTAAAGTTCGGTGGTAGCGATATGGGGGATGCAGACTTTTTGATAGCCACAGCGAACGCGATAGCCTTGAGCGAATTCGTTTAATTTGTCGCGAAGAATGGTACCACGTGGAGTAAACAACGGGAGTCCGGAACCAACTAACGAAGAACTGCAAAAGAGGTCGAGTTCCTTTCCGAGCTTGCGATGATCGCGAGCCTTGGCTTCTTCTTGCTGTTTTAGATATTCCTCAAGTTCTTCTTTGGTTTCAAAGGCGAGGCCGTAAATCCGAGTTAGCATTTCTCTTTTCTCGTCGCCACGCCAATAAGCGCCGGCGATGTGAGACAACTTAAAAGCGCCAATTGCTTTGACATCGTTTACGTGTGGACCTTTACAGAGGTCTGAAAATAATTTGTCCATATCGTAAAAAGAAATTTCTGCATCTTTTGGTAAATCTTCAATTAGTTCTACCTTGTATTTTTGCTTGTGTTCCTTTGCCCACTTGAGAGCTTCGTCCCTAGATACGACGCGCTTTTTCATTGTAAAGCCTTTTTTAATGATTTCGCGCATTTTTTCCTCTATTTTGGGTAAATCGGCATCAGAAACTTTTATGCCATTAAAATCTATGTCGTAATAAAAACCATTATCAATAGCAGGGCCAATACCAAAAGCAACATCTGGGTAAAGTTCTAAAACCGCAGCCGCGAGCACGTGGCTTAGGGTATGGCGCATTTTTTCTAAATCGTTCATATAACTCCCTGTTTAATTAAAATTATTATACCACTAACCGAGCAGAATTAACACCATAATCGGCATAGTAATAACTGAAAAAATCGTTGAAATAGTAACCAACTCGGATGCTTCGGTGGCATTACCACCATATTTGACTGCAAAAAGCCCCAGCGAAGTAGCGGTTGGGAGAGCCTGGATTAAAGTGCAAACCTGAATAACTTCGGGTGGAAATTGAAGGAGTGTCAAAATCCCCCAGGCAGACAAAGGCCCGATGATGAGCTGAATGATTGCGGTAAGCATTAAACGCCATTTCTTGAAAACCGTTAATAATCTTGCTTGCGAAAGCATAAAACCGATACAAATTAAGGAGAGTGGGGTTGTAGCACCGCCGACGTAAGAAACTGCATCGGTGATGAAGCTGGGCAAACTATAATTGAGCAAAAATAAAACCATGCCGAGAATAACGGCGATAATGTTGGGGTTGAAAATTACGCTATGAATTAATTTTGGGGTGATTTTACGTTCGAAAAGCCAGATGCCGTAAGAAAAAAGTGCGATATTAAAAGCAATAATAAATCCGCAATAGGCTAAAATACCGCCAGCGCCAAAAGTAGATGAAACGATTGGATAGCCGAGAAAAGTAGCGTTATTAAAAATTAAACCGAATTGAGATTCGAAAGATAATTCCCTTTTGAAGATTTTTTTGTTAAAAATGATTTTAGCGAGAAAAATTAAAAGGAACATGACAATGACGCCGGCGATTAAGCCAGAAAAAAATAGGTTGGCAGAAGATTCTTCATAGATGGATGGAAATGCAACAAATAGCGATGCGGGCATAAAAACTACGAGGAGAAGATTCGTGAGTTCTTGATTGGTTTTTTTACTAATTAATTTTAGTTTGCCGAGTAAATACCCCAGCAATAAAATCAATCCAATGCTACCGAGGCGAATATAGAACTGATTGAATTCGATATCCATAAGCATATTGTATCATAAAAAACTATTTCTTCTTTTTGCGAAAATTACCACCTCTGAGATTTAAGGTTTTACAAGCTTGGCGAGTGGCGATTTTGAAACCATCATAAATTTTAATACCAGCTCCAAAAACATTTTTAAGCTCGGGCTTGATATCATTAAGGTGCGAACAAGCAAGGATGATTTCCTGAGGACTAAAATTAGTGCCGAGTAAAAAAGTTTTGAGCGTGTTGCGAATTTCTGAAAAACTTAATTCGCCGTCGTCGATTTTTGAGAGCCAAGAGTCTAAAACTAAAGTTTTAGATTTGCGATGAAGACGAAGATTAAAATTGTGAAAATTAATAGTTTTAGCGACTCCGCTAGTGGCCAAAATTAGAACATCTTTTTTAATAAAAGTACTCGGCGATTCTAATGGTAGTCCAATAAATTTTTGAGTTTTGTATTTGCGTCTAAAATATCTTAGGCTAGTTAAGGATAATAAATTGTTAGCGAAAATAATGAGATCTACTTGGTTGATATAAGGACGCAAGGTTTGTTCTGCAACCTTACGAGCGCTACGAGAATTTTTTAGGACTTTGTCGGCGTTACGCCAATCGATTACTCTAATAACTTCAACGATTGGCAACTCGTTTTCGAGATAGTCGGCAAATAATTCCCCACCGAAACCACTATCAAAAACAACGACTTTTAACATACGGACATTTTAACACAAAGATTAACGATTGGAATTTTTGATACAAGAGATATGTGACAAATGTTACATATCTCTTTAGGAACAAAAAATCCCCTTACGGGGTTATGGTGGGTTCATCCCTGGTGGGTTGTGAGGGGCTCGAACCCCCGACCTTCTCGGTGTAAACGAGACGCTCTAGCCAACTGAGCTAACAACCCGCCCTTTTATTATATCATAATTAATTCATATTTGGTATATAATAAACTTTTGAGACCATCTTGACTTTACGCCTTTAATTTCTTAATTAAATTTTTAAGGTCGGTTTCGTTTTTAAATTTAAAACTTAGATTACGACCGGAAATACGAACGATTGAGTTATATTTTGCGGAAAGTAGATTTTCGTCTTTTTTATAAGTATCGAGTTTAAGTGCGGCAGCGGAAGATTTTTTCTTGGTTGTTTGGAAATAACGTTCGACTTTACGCGCAGTCCAACCTTCTTTAACAATCTTTGATAACACCTTGCGAATGGTTTCTTCGTCGCGCGAGACGAGTGGACGCATGACGCCTTCGGTTAATTTTTCTTTGACCATGATTTTTTTAACATCATCTGGAAGAGTTAGAAGGCGAAGGGTGTTTTGGATAGTTTGTTCGGATTTACCGACTTTAGCGGCAATATCTTCAGAAGAAAGGTTAAACTGGGTTTTTAGCTTTGCGTAGGCGGTTGCGAGCTCGATTGCGTTTAAATCTTCACGCTGGGCATTTTCGATGATTGAAAGTTCGAGGCGATTTTGGGAGTCTAGAGAACGGATAATAGCAGGAATCTTTTTTAGCCCGGCGATTTTCGACGCGCGCCACCTTCTTTCGCCAGCGACAATTTTGTACTTCCCTTCTTCTTTGGTTACGACGATTGGCTGGAGTACGCCATGTTCTTTAATCGAAGCGGCCAGAGCTTCTAGGGCTTCCTGGTTAAATTCACGGCGTGGCTGTTCTTCATCACGCACAATGTCGCTAATTTTAATCTCTTTTAGCTCGCTTTCGTTTCGATCTTCGAGTGCGGTTGGATCAAATTCGTCGTCGATTAATCCAGTCGGGATTAAACTTTCAAAACCTCTGCCTAGTCCTTTCATTTCAAAGTCCTTTCGATAACTTCTTTGGTTAAATCTTTATAAGCCTTTGCGCCTTTGCTAAATTTATCGTATGCCCCGACGGGAACGCCATGACTCGGCGCTTCGGCAACGCGGACATTTCGCGGAATGGTCGTTTTAAAGGTTAGCTGTTTAAAATGCCTCTTAATTTCATCATAAACTTGGGATGACAAACTAGTTCTCTTGTCATACATTGTTGCGACAACCCCAAGAAGCCTGAGCTTTGGATTAGCTTGTTTCATGACCAGTTTCATGCTTTCTAAAAGTTGCGCAACGCCTTCTAGAGCGTAAAATTCGGTTTGGACTGGGATTAATAGGTAGTTACTCGCAATCATGCCGTTTACAGTCAGGAGGCTAAGAGACGGTGGCGAATCGATGATAATATAGTCAAAATCTTTTTCGACAGTCTTAATCGCATCACGCAGACGAACAAATTTTTTAGACATATTTGCCATTTCGACTTCGGCGTTGGCAAGCTCAGGAGTCGTTCCGGCAAGATAGAAATTTTTATATTTCGTTGGGCGAATTGCATCTTTTAGAGTTTTTTCACCAAGAACAACGTCGGTCATAGTTACGCCGAGCGCGTTTTTGTTAGTTTTTTCAACACCAAGACCAGAGGTCGCATTGCCCTGTGGATCAAAATCAATTAGCAGAGTATTGTATTTAACCTTTGAAAGATAGTACGCAAGATTAACGGCGGTAGTTGTTTTACCGACACCGCCCTTTTGGTTTGTTACACAAATCACCTGCGCAGTCATACTGCTTATAATTATAACACAATGTTAACCGATTTTAGTAATTTCTACTTCGGAGTATTTTTGGCGATGGCCAGTTTCTTTGTGAACACGCTTCTTCGCTTTGTAGCGGATAACGCGGAGTTTGTCGCCTTTAACTTCAGGCGTTTTTACTTTCATCGAAACCTTAACGCCTTTTACCGTAGGGGTACCGACAGTCGTTTTGTCGCCGTCGATAACGAGTAAAGCATCAGTTTCGAGCTCTTTGGTGCCTGTCGGGAGGAGGTCCACCCGAAGGGTCTCTTTTTCCTCGGCGAGATATTGTTTCCCGCCAACGAGGATAACTGCTTTCTTCATATAAATCCTTTTATTATTTAGGACTATTCTACCATATTATCTGGTTTTTGGGAAGAGTCTTCTTCAGAAGGTTTTTCGTCGAGCTCGATTTTTTCATCAGGCGTGTCGCCTTTTGCGGCGCTTTCAACCTTGTTTAAAGTTCTGCGAGAGCGATAAAGATAGTACCCGCCACCACCAATACCAGCAATCACAACTATCGCCATAACGATTTCGAGTGGACCAGTCTTAGGAAGCTCTTGGCATTCTGGCATTTCAGGGTTAGTGACACAATCTTTTTTAGGTGGTTCTTCTTCGGCGCAAGGAGAAGAAACTAGAACTGCTGCTTGATTTCCAAGGCTACCGTATCCACCGTCAGCTAATGCGTAATCCATATATACAGTGTTGATTAATTTTGCGGCACCACAAGTTTCCCCACCAAAAACTTCGTCGGTGATTTTGGCATCATATTCAATATACCAACCAGCTCCACCAACGCTTAATTGATATGATTTAGCACCGGTTGATGTGAAGAAGTCGCTTGAAAGAGCTTCGGTTTTATTAGCCCCTTCAGTAGCAGTATCCTTAAAAATTGCATCGGTTGTTGCAACTAAGCCAGTAGGTAGCTGATCTTTAATGGCAATTTGGGTAGTAGCTATACTACCTAGATTTTTAGCGACTACCTTATAATGAATCGTGTCGCCAACTCTAGCAGTTATATTATCGTAGTAATTAATGCCATCGGTTGAGGCCATTTTTGAAAGATAGATTGAAGCTTGCTCGGCTTTAACTTTATAAATAATGTAGCCAGAGTATTCTGCACAACCAGGTACTTTACCGTCTAGGACACAGTTTGTTTGCCCCTCAGCACAATAACCAATTAATGCGCCCGTTGTGAATAAATCTTCGCCGATTTTAGCAGTCGTTCTTCCACCATTCCAATAGATTGTTGCAGAATCTTCTACGTACCTTAGGCGTACGCCTATGCTAGATTGGTTGATAAAATCAGCTTCATCCCAGACGCTGGTTGGTTTGGCGTTTGATGCCGAAATCTTGGCGCCAGTTTCTGCAGTTGAGTTGCCAGAAATAATTCCTGGGAAATAGGCAAAAACTTTTGTATTTTCGGCAGTTAGATTATAGTTTGAGGCGGCATTGTTATGATAAAATACATAGACCTCAAATTCTTGGCCAGCTAAAGCGTCGGCATCAGAAATTTCAACTTTATCTGTAAAAGTTGTTTCGCCGGCTTTACGAACACGCACGAAATTGCGCTCGTCACCAAGCCCAACGGATTCGCTACTTTGATTATTGTCAATCGAGTTGAAAGTAACGTAATCTGCTGGTTTTTCCATTTTAAAGATGGGACGTTCTGGCCCCCAGGCATTTACAATGCTAGCGCCTTGAAAGGCTATAAGCATCGTAATGACTGCTATTATTCCACCTGTTTTTCTGAATAATCGTTTCATGATTCTCCTTACTTTATATTATATTAATGTTAAAAACCTTGCTCATAATTATTGGTGGGGTTTTCTAATGGATTGCCACTAGCGTTATTTAGATTTTCGATAATCGTATTTCCGCTACCATCAGAGCTTTGGGTAGTTCCGGCAACTTCGCCGGTACCAACAGTTGCACCAGCGTCAAAGTTATTAGGTACTCCGGCGGCACCAGGCGCTCCTTCTTGAGTACCGACAACCATTTGTGGAGCGGTTTGGTCTTGGACCATCTGCTCGGCGGCTGCTTGTTGTTGGACATCTACGATTGGTGCAGATTCTTGAGCTACTTGAGTAATGTCATTTTGGACTTCGTAACCGATTTGGCCGGCCTGTTCTGCTGGGCTGTAGTCATAGGTATTTGTGTCGGGATTATATGGGTGATTAAGATCTGGGGTTGGCTCGGGGGTTAGTTGTCGGTCTTGAGATTCTGGGACCACAATGCCAGCAGATGCTCCGGAGTTTTCGTCAGCCTCAGCTTGGTTTTTTGGAGCTGGGGTTGGTTCTGGAGTAGGTTCGGGGGTTGGAGTTGGCTCTGGAGTAGGTTCTGGAGTAGGCTCGGGGGTTGGCTCTGGAGTTGGCTCTGGAGTAGGTTCTGTAGTCGTGGTTTCAGAGGTAGTTTTATCATCTTCCGAAAATACTACTTTGACCGGCTCTTTATTTTCTTCTACAATTATGAATTGGTCTTGGTGATTACCGCATATTTCCTTCGATATCCAAATTACCCTTGGTCCGCCACCGCCACCGTCACCGCCACCGTTTGCGGTGGTTTCGCCAACTAACATCTTTTTGCCAGTTAGGTCGCTTTCAACGAAGCTACTGTTCTTATTGCCATCTTCATCTTCGGAAATGCCCTGATTCTTGTAGGTGCCGCTTCCGATTTCTTCACGATATTTAGTAGCGTCGAAAAATCTTTTTTGCTCATCCTGGAATTTAAGCCTATCTTCAGGTGACATATTCTCAATTTTTTGTCCAACTTCTGTAACATTTAGACCTGTAAAGTCAAAATCTTTAAAAAATCCTATAGAGCTACCGTCAAGCGCTATGGGAGCAGCTGCTTGACCCATAGAATAAGCAAAGTATTCTTGGACTGCGCCTTTTTGTTCTGGAGTTGCTGTTTCTGGGTCAATCCCTAGATACTCAAGAACTTTATCAGGATTACCGACGTCATACGGGCCCGTTCCTTCATCGTCATGACACCCGATATTGTCGTATTGATTGTAAGAGCCGTCTATGGTTTCGTCTAGCGCTTCGTATCCAGTTAAAGATTTGATTTCGGCTTTTTCGCCAGAATCTTCTACCGATTGAGTGGCTTCGGTGGGGGCGGCAGTGGTTACTTTGTTTTGGCCTATATTGTATGCTGCAATAGCAGTGCCGGCAATAACAATAGCCGCAAAGACGCCGCCAACAACTCTTTTAAGTGCAGAATTATTTTTGGCTTTTTCGGTGGTAGCACGGGATTTTTCGTGAGAAGATTCTGAATTATCGCCATTATACTCTGACATAATCTGCCCTACTAAATCATCTATGTTGTTTTGGTTGGTTTCGGTGTCGTCTTTCATTGCTTCTTCAATGGATCTTTTAGCTGATTCGTATGATGAACTAGGTTGCTCTGACTCGGCACCAGCGAAAGGCACTTCGGTTTCGAGAGATTCAAATCCGTCTAAATACTCTAGCCCTTCGTTTGAATTTTCACCATCCGACTGAGGGGCAAAATTTATACTATCTCCGGGATTTTTCATACTTCTCCTTCCTCTAAGAATTTTTTGCTAAAATCTTGCATAGCATCAGTGATAATTTCTTCCAAATTAAGCCCAGCACGATTAAAGAACTCTTTAAAAACTTCTGGATCTTCTTCGTTACGATCCAAAAGCTGATTGATTTCTTGGTCTTGTTCGTCGGTGAGTCTGCCAAAGATTGCCGTATTAATTTTGTCGTCGAGGGCCTTGATGGCTTTCTCGCGAAGACTATCTAGTTCTTCGGTGGAATCAACCGGTAAAGGTTTTTTCTTAATGAGCTCGTCGACAAACTGTGATAACGCTTCTCGATCGATAAGATAATTATCCATAGATTAGATTTTTTAATTGTTATTGACCTTTCTGATTTTAGTTTAGCATGAGGTTTTTGGTAGGTCAAGATTGTTTTTATGGTTATACGATTATACGGTCACACCAAAAAACCGAACAAATGTTCGGCTTTTTGTGTTGTCTGATAGATTTTCTCCTTTTAGATTTAGTTTGGAAAACTTTGAATGGTACTAATTTTAAGCGGCTAGTTTATCTTTGATGCTATATATTGCGGTGTGACCAATTTTACGTTCTTTGTAGTTAGTGGTAGTATTTTTTACTTCTGACTTTTTGATCAAAGTCATATTTTGATAGTTTCTTTCCCCTTTTTCGTCACCACCGATTAGTTGGAAGACCGTCCAATCTGCATTGATCACTTTGTTTGGTAGCTTTAATGCTTCCGTCATTTTATGTTTTCCTTTTTGTTTTATTGTTTTTGTTATTGTTTGTTAGAATTTTTATTTTATTTTCTAACTTACTTTTAGTGTAGCACACTTTTTTAATTTTGTCAATACTATTTATGCTTAATTTTTGTGATTTTGTCAAACAAACAGGGGTAAAAATAGTCATTTACTTTTGATTGATTTTGCGATATAATGAGCTTATGTTAAAGAGTTTGAGTAAGGGCCGGTCATATATATATATATATATATAGTTGTTGCCCTTCTTACTTCCAATAAAGTCTTCGCTGAATCATCCCCAGCTTCTGTAGTAATCCCAGCCAGCTATTGTAATGTATCTACTGGCTCTAGTAACACCACAGACACTCCTCACGTAGCCACCATTAACAATGGGACTTATAAAGAAGACATTGGTATTACTACCTTCAAAGTAGTCTGTGGAGATAATGGTGGTTATAGTATCTATGCTATAGGCTATAGTAATAATGAATATGGTAACAATGAGCTACTAGCCACAGTAGGT
>JAFWHT010000025.1 GCA_017511965.1 Candidatus Saccharimonadota bacterium | reverse complement strand
GGAGGGGGAGAGAGTATTACCTACGGTGGCTAGTAGCTTATTGTTACCATATTCATTATTACTATAGCCTATAGCATAGATACTATAACCACCATTATCTCCACAGACTACTTTGAAGGTAGTAATACCAATGTCTTCTTTATAAGTCCCATTGTTAATGGTGGCCACGTGAGGAGTGTTGGAAGAACTAACATTACAATAACTGGCTGGGATTACTACGGAAGCGGGAGAGGTAGTAGTATCTGCAAAGACTAAGTGAGATGATAGAATGAGAGAAGAGAAAAGAGTGAAGTTAAGAGCAAGAACTATATATATATATATATATGGGATTGGCTGTTGGTCTTAACTCTCATGGTTATATTATAGCATAAGTGGGTTGGAATAACTAGAATTTTGAGAAAATCTTTTTTAGAAAATTAGGTTTTTTATTGCCAGAGTTGGATTTTTTGGACTTTTTTGGAGATTTAGATTCGTAATCGGTGGCTTCGGCGGCAAGAATAGCTAGCCCAACTGCAGTGGCGAACTCGGGTTTTTGAACGGCGTCGGCAACGCCGTCGAGACCGACGGGGTAGCCAATTTTAACAGCGGCTTCAAGAGATTTTTTAGCAAACAAATCAATATCGCGCATTTTGGCACCACCACCAACAAGGATAATCCCCTCAGGGAGACGTTGGTCATATCTTGCGGCTTTTAATTTTTTGCGAACTTCGCTAAAAATTTCATCGAGCCGAGCCTTAACAACTTCCTCAACTTCTTTGCGGTCAAAAGTTCGTTCGTTATTCTTCCCTACTTTGATTGCTGGACTTTTATCGGAATCAAAATCGCCAGTCACAAAACGAATTTTAATCTCTTCGGCGAGCTCTGGATCAATAGCAAGAACGATGGCGAGGTCGTTGGTGATGTTGTTTGAACCGGCCGGAACAACGCCAACATACTGCAAATCACCTTCTTCGTAGACGGCAATCGAAGTGGTAGCGGCACCTAAATCAATAACAGCAACACCATTTTCTTTTTGACGTTCATTTAAGACGGCTTTGGCAGCGGCGACGGCAGTTGGGACTAGGCGGTCGGCTCGAACATCGGCAGTTGCGGTTGCTTTTTTTAAGTTTTCACAATTTGGCGTCAAAGCCGAAACTACGCAAGCACGCATTTCTAATCTTGCGCCGGCCATACCGAGTGGATCTTTGATCCCGCCTTGACCGTCTAGAGCATATTCTAATGGAATAACATCCAAAACATCGCGATTTGGTGGGATGCGCCCAGTAACTGCGACGTCTTCAACACGGCTTAAATCTTCGATGTCGATTTCGTGCTCAACAGCACCGACGGCAATCATGCCTTCGGTATGTGTAGAAATAACGGTTGAGCCGTTGATTGAAACGGTGGCATTGCGAACATCATATCCACCCATTCTCTCGGCATCACCAAGCATTTTATCAATAGCTCCGGCTGGGCCAGCTAGGTTTGCTGGGATGCCCTTTCGCATACCTGCCGATTTCCCTTCGTTATAACCGACGATAGCAAGTTGGCCGTCTTTGTTTACGCTCGCGATTACCGCGCGAACATTTTCGGTTCCAACATCGAGCCCGGTTACGAAGCGATTATCATTATCCATAAGCTTATTATACCATAGTTAAAATTTCGTAGCCATCTTTTGTGACAAGAACGGTATGTTCGCAGTGGCAACCAATTGAGCCGTCTTTCATTTTTACGGTCCAATTGTCGTCTTTGTCAACATAATTCGCAGGCTTGCCAAGACAAGACATTGGTTCGATACAAATTGTATCACCTTCTTTTAATTTATAGCCATGATGTTTTCTGCCATAATTCGGAACTTCGGGTGGTTCGTGCATTTTTTTGCCGATGCCATGACCGATATAATTTTCGATGACACCAAGATGGCCTTTTCTTAGAACTTTTTCGACAGCGGCGCCAATGTCGCCAGTTGTCGCGCCGGGTTTGACCTGTTCGATTCCCTCATAAAGCGCAGATTCGGTAACGGAAATCATCTTTTTGACTGCGGGTGAGCCAGACCCGCCAACAATCATCGTAAAGGCAGAGTCGGTAAAATAACCTTTATAAAAGATAACTAAGTCAAAGGAAACTTTATCGCCTTCTTCTAAAGGTTCGTCTTTGGGGGCGCCGTGGACAAGCTCGTCGTTAATAGAAATACAAATCGCGCCCGGAAAATCGTCGTCTAGCATGTCGTAGGCAACGCCGGCTCCGCGTTTTTCGATTTCCTTTCGAACCCAGGCGTCGACTTCTTTTCCGGTCATGCCGGGTTTTACATAATTTTTTAAATCCTGCAAAAGTTGGCCGAGAATTTTGCCACCTTCGCGCATGGCCACAATTTTTTCGTTATTCACCATAACTTTTCTCGATTTCTCCACCATTAACATCTTTTTCTTGTTCGATTGCATTCGGGTTTAATTCTTTGACTACTTTTTTTAGACGCTCGGTTACTTCTTCAATTGAACCGACGCCATCAACCTTAACAACAGGGATATTATGCTCGGCAAATAGCGATAAAATTGAATTAATGTTTTGTTCAAAGATTTCAAAACGTCTTTCTATGCTTGCACGATCTTTATCGTCGTCGCGACCACGCAGGGCTAATCTTTCATATAATTCTTCTTTGGGGACTTCTAGTAAAATTGCGCCGTCAATTTTGCCTGCCATGTGCTCAACGACATATTCGGCTTGTTCTAGGTCGCGTGGATAACCGTCTAAAATCATGTCGTAACCTTCGAGCTCGGTTTTTCGGATATGGTCGTTCATCATTCTGATGACTTCTTCGTCGGGGATTAGTTCGCCACGATTGATGATTTCATCAAATTTTTTTGACTGACGAATAACTTCGCCATTTGAAACCCAGCGCCAGCCAAAAATTTCCGAAAGGGCTTTGCCTTGAGTTCCCTTTCCTGAACCAGCTAAACCAAATAATATAATCATAATACTCCTTTTTTCTATTGTAGCATAAAAAAATACCCCCGAAGGGGTTATTTTTATTTAAGTCCAAGTTTGATTTTCTCGGTTTTCTCGGCTTTGCGCGCTTCGCGAATAATCGCTTTAAGACGACGCTCGCGCTTTGAGATAGGTTTGGAAAAACGCATTTGTGACTTCTTTAGAGGCATCATTCCGCTCTGAAGGACTTTGCGGTTAAAACGACGAATGATGTTTTCGTTCGCCTCGCCTTGATCTTTTCTTGTAACTTTAATTGCCATATTAGATACATTATAGCATAGATAAGAGGAAGTGGCAATAGATGACGAGTCATTTCTCGCCTACGGCGAGAAATTCGGTGGGCGTCGGTTATTAAAAACAAAAACAAGTTTTTGTTTTTAATTCCCTCCTACACCGGGCGAACTTACGTTCGCGACTCGTCAGTGCCATTATTAGAATAAAAATAAGTCCCTTTGGGACTAATTTTTATTCTAATGGCGGAACCGACGAGACTCGAACTCGCGACCTCTGCCGTGACAGGGCAGCGCTCTAACCAACTGAGCTACGATTCCACGCTATATATTATATATTATATATAGTTAAAAATCAAGAGTTACATACCTGGAATTTGAAAGGCGCTGGGATCAGCAGTGGGATTTGGGGAAGCTGGTGCTATGGGTGCTGCTGGCGAAGCTGGCATACTTACTGGTGCCGTAACCGGTGGAACAGCATAGGCTTGCCCTGGCGCTACCGGTGCTACCGGTGGAACTGGCGCCATATCAATTGGTGGAGTAGGTGGTGGTGGAAGTACCTGATCGCTTGGCATTGGCATATAATTCATTTGTGGGACACCGTTAATCTCGGGGCTAGTTGGAACAACTGGCGCTGAGGCGGCAGCTGGATTTGACATTGGTGGAACAGAGACCGGCTGTGGTTGCATGGGGACGGAAGGCATGGCGGTAGGAGTTTCTACGCTAGCCAAAGCATCTTCTACCATTTGTTCGTATTTGTTTTCGGGAGAAGAACCGTCGAGAGAGCTAGTTGGTTGAATAACTTTTTCTGGCCTATCGCTAATAAATCCGTTTTGAGGGAGATTTGCGGGAGTCTCTTCGGTAGGAGTTGGAGTTTCGGGGGTAGTGGTTTCTGGTGTGGTAGCTTCAGAAGTGGTGGCTTCTGGCGTGGTGGGTTCTGGGGTAGTTTCGGGAGTAGTGGCTTCAGAAGTGGCGGGTTCTGGGGTAGTTTCGGCGCCAGTTTGAGCCAAAGTTTCTTCGGCGGCTTTGAGATCTTCGAGCAGGCTTGGATCGTCGTCTTGATGAACTGTTAAGACGTCTTCTGCAGAATCTTTTGGCGTGTCGTCGCTTTGAGAAGCAGTCTCGGGGGTGTCTTCTGGGATATTCTCTGGTGAATCTTCGGGAATATCTTGCGCAGTATCTTTTGCAACAGTATCCTCTGCGACGGTATCTTGCGAGGCGTCTTTAGTATCGGCTTTGAGAGACTTCTTTTGCTTTCCGTCTCCCATCATATTAAATATCTCATTTTGCATATCAGCGGTGATATTTTTAGAGATTAATTGCTGATCGGCGCCAGACTCCATCAAACGAGAGGCCATACGCATAGATTCGGCAGTAGTTTTGGCATTGGAGAAACGGTTGGTGGCGGCGACGATACCGGTCAAAAGAGCAGTGGCTTCTTCTTTGCCTAATTTGTCTTTGTCTTCCATGCTATAGATGAGCTTTGTGACCATCTCTGAAACAGAGCTGGCGGATTTGTCACTCCACTCTGTTTCGCCGAGTTTGCCCGGATTACCGGTAGTAATATCGACAATTACGGCATCGTGCATGATACGACCATGTTCACGAAGAGCACCGTCTAAGTCTACGCCATTGGCAACGTTTAGAGCAAGGACCAAATCGATGTTAAAATCACCGTAGGAATAATCTAAATCTTCTTCGGAGATGCGTGTTTTGTACGGAGTGATAAAAATTTTGACAAAATCACCGTCTAACTTGTAGCGAAGATGGTCGGCTTTGTCTTTGCTAAGAGCAATAACAAAATCTTGGAGAGCGTCGATGGTTGGCTCAAAAGTCTCTTCGGGTTTTAAAAATTCAAGGGCATTGGGAGTAGAGCCAGAATAGATGGCGGTAGCGCGTTTGCCGAGCTTATCTAGAAACAAGGATAAACCAATAGCGGTGGACATTTCATCAACAGATGGATTGCTCGATAAAGCAATAAGGATATTTTTGGCATCATTGATTTTATCGACAATTTCAGGGATTAGTTTTAGGTTGACATTGTCTTCCGGCATGGTATTTCCTTTCTATATTTTATATGTTAGCATAAGCCTTTAGACTTTACAAGGGTTTTCTCTTTACTTTTTTAGGAGAATGAGGTATAATTAAGTGAAATAATTAACGTTTAATTTATATAGGAAGAAAATGCCGATTATTAAATCTGCCAAAAAGGCTGCTCGCCAAGCGGAAAAGCGCACCGAGCATAACACTGAAATTAAAAAAGCGATTAAGGTTGCGATTAAGGATTTTAAGAAAAATCCTTCGATGGCAACTTTGGCAAAAGCTCAATCTGAGCTTGATAAGGCCGTGAAAAAAGATTTATTGAAGAAAAATACCGTGGCGCGCAAAAAAGCAAAACTTCACAAAATTGCAAAAGCTGCGAATGTTAAGTTGGTGAAAGTTGAGAAGAAAGTTGCAAAAACAGTTGCGAAGGGCGCGAAGAAAGTCGAGACTGTTGCGAAAAAAGTTGAGACTAAAGCGAAGAAAGTCGCAACAAAAAAGACTCAATCAAAAGCCACGGCGAAAAAGAAGTAGATTTTAATTTTAAATCGAGATTAGAAAGTTCTTTAAGAACTTTCTTTTCTTTTGTTCCCTGGTTTCTTTGATAATCTTTTAGAGCCTGCGAAACGAGAAGCCCAAAAAACATCAACGGATCCTGAGTTGTTTTAATTTTTTCGAGATTTTCAATGGCTTTTTTGCCATCTTTTTTGGCAGTATTATAAATTCCAAAAACAAGCTCTTGATTGGGATCTTTTTTCGCAGTAAATTCTTTGATTTCGACTTTTTCTTTTAGGGTTTTGTAAGTCGCCGAGCGCTTGTCGAGCTTTGTTTCAAAAAGAATAATTTGATGATTGGTATTTAGGTAATCTGGGATTTTTTCGAAAACGGGTTTATTTTCGGAAAGATCGCGGATTAGGATTTTACGCTCACTAGTTAAGAGTGAGTTGCCGTGAAAAATGTTTGGGAGGCTTTCTGGTTCAAGGTCGGCGCCGTCAATAATCTCGTAGTCACTGCCGAGCAATTTTTCGATTTCATTTTTTGCACGGATACGATCCTCGCCGGTAAAAATTTTAAGCATTTTTGGTCTCCTTTTTTTGACAAGTCGGGCAGATGTGCGTACCACGACCAGCGACGCGAATTTTCTTGATTTTTGTTTTACATCTTCGGCAAGGCTGGCCTTCGCGACGAAAAACTTCGGCAAATTTTTCAAGATAATCGCCTTTGCTGCCGTCGGCTTTGACGTAGGTGCTCATTGTTGAACCGCCGGAGTTAATTGATTTTTCCATCACATTGCGAGCTGATTTAAGTAAGTTTTTAGCGTCATTTTTAGTTAGGCTACCGGATTTTCTTTCGGGGTGAATTTTGGCAGAAAAAAGCGCTTCGTCGGCATAGATATTACCAAGCCCACAAATAATAGATTGATCTAAAATGGTTGCTTTAATACACGAATTTTTATGGCGTTGTAATTTTTCGTAGAACTCATCTTCTGTCATTTCCCAAGGTTCTTTGGCGAGTTTTTTGATAAATGAATCGTTTTTAACGTCTTTGGTTTTAATGACTTTGATGAAGCCAAATTTGCGCTGATCGTTAAAATAAAGCGTGCCGTTTTTGAATCGTAAAATTACACGAGTTTGTTTGTTTGGGAGTTTTGCAGTAAAATTGTCGCTTGGATGACCGGCGGCATAGCGTTCTTTGCCGTCGTAAATGAGTTGGCCGGTCATGCGAAGATGAATCATGAGGGAGTAATTATTATCAAGATCAATGACAAGAGCTTTGCCAAAACGGCGAATGTCTTTAACTTCGCCCTTGGTTGGCTCGCCAATGAAAGACTTATCACAAAAAACTTTTGTTTGAGTGATGTTTTGATTTAAGATAAAATCTTTTAGGCCACGGCGGACGGTTTCGACTTCTGGGAGTTCAGGCATTTTTTTCTCCTAGATAATCTTGGCTGAAGTTTTTAATCATGTCGTCTAAGAGAGTGTCGAGGCGATCTTTGGTGTAAAAAAGGTATTTTTCTTGAATAAGATTTTTGTTTAGTTCCCCGCCGGCAAGGATACGTTCGACATCTAAAATATCTTCGGGTATAATTTCGATGGCACTAATTTGATTGGCGGCAGTGGCAAGAGCTTTGGCTTCGCTTAAACTTTTGATGCCGAGGCAGTGACGAAAATTTAAGTCATAAATCCAAAAATCGTGATGTTTGATTTTGAGTTTTGCATCGTGATCTTTGCCTTCGCCTAAAGGCGAGTGTTTGATGGTGCGAAAAAAATCGTAATTGAAATAACCGTCAGTGTAAAGGTGAAAAAGATAGCCCAGATAGATGGGGATTTTTTGATTGATTGCTTTTTTGTGATCAGCATAAAAATTGAGAGAGGATTTTTGATTGTAGGCATAATGGGTTGAGTGGTGGGGCTTAGTGACTTTGACGCGATTGATGTAACCATTATTGATGTCTGGAAGAAGACAGCCAAGCAAAAACTCTCGTCGTTTAGACGCAGAAAATTTTAATTTTTTAGCGAGCCTAACACCCGCTTCTAAATGGATATTCCAACCTGGCATAATACTCTTTTAATTTTAGCATATTTTGGCCAAATTGTGGAAAAACGCTATATTTAGTGTAAAAAAGGTGTTGACAGACGCTATATGTAGGGTTTATAATAGATATAGGTAATGCTTATAACAAATAAAAAGGCGCGAAAAAACGTCTGAAGAAAGGAAATACATGAAGAAAATTATTTACAGAAATCCGAATGAGGTTGAAAATTTTGACATGAAAAGATTTTTGAAATCTTTGTCAAAATATGCAAAGGTGTCGGAGAAAGAAGCTTTGGAGGCTTTGGCTGATTTTGAGCAATATGAAGATTTGCATGTTTCTTGTTTGGTTGAGACAGGGATGAATCTTATCGCCGAAAAAGATAAAGAAGCGGCACGAGAATACCTAAACGAGCACGCAAGCTGGTTTGACGAAGGTCGTTTTGAAAGACTACGCCGAATTACTGGCTATCTGGTTGGGACTCTGGACCGCTGGAATGATGCGAAAAAAGCTGAGGAATCGGCGCGAGTTAAGCATTGTGTTAATTCGGCGATTAATGATGCGGCAAGACTTGCGGCGCTCGAGACGCAGGCGATGGCACATAATGTTGCTTACGCGACGCGTTAATTTTCTAAAAGTTTACAGATAAGGGCTACTAGTAGCCCTTTTTCTTTGGGGTTGGATTCGGCGATGAGAAGAGCAAGAGCGGTCAACGCGCGGTCAGAGATTTTGGTTTCGCCGTTTTTAGTCAGATGATAATCGTTAATGGTTAGAAAAACAACGAATAATAGCGCGCCGATACGTTTGTTGCCATCGTGGAAGGGATGGTCTTTGATAACGAGGTAGAGGAGATTGGCGGCTTTTTCGGAGATTGAAGGGTAGAGGTCTTTGTTGTTGTAAGTCTGGGTAATAGCACCGAGAGTAGAGGCAAAAGCATTGCCACGGAGTTTTCCAAAAAGCTCGTCGCCTTTGACTTTTCGTTTTAGTTCGTTAACGATTTCAAGGCCGTTTTCTAGAGTAATAGATTTTACGGCTTTCTTCCCTTTTGAAAAGGTGATGTGGCCTTCGTCGTATTCTTTTAAAGCCTTAAAACTCGGGGCGTATTTTGTGATTACTTCGAGAACGCCAGATGCTTCATCGGCAGAAAGATTTGAACTAGCAACGAGGCGTTTGACGATTCCGAGGGCGCTTTCGATTTCATGGAGTTTTTTGGAGTCGAGCTCTTCTAGACGGTGTTTATTAATTGCGACTCCGTCTATGACGTAGTTTTTTAAGGTTTTTGTTGCCCAGATGCGGAAATCAGTAGCTTTGCGCGAGTTGACGCGGTAGCCAACGGAGATGATGGCGTCGAGATTGTAGAGTTTTACTTTACGGGTAACACTGCGGCCTCCTTCCTTTTGAACTATTAAATTTTCTTTAATAGTTCGATTTTCAGTCAATTCGCCTTCCTTGTATATTTTGTTGAGGTGGATATTGATGTTTGGAATCGTAACGTCAAAAAGTTGAGCGATTTGGGCTTGGGTGGCCCAGATAGTTTCCTGCTCGCTGTCGACGTTAAAGACGATGTCGCCTTTTTGGACTTTGTAGATTTCGATTCCCTGTTCCATACCTTAGATTATATCAGTTAGTGCAAGTTTTGCACATACTGATCATAGCAACCTTTTGCCAACTAGCAAAGATATTTTACGAGTTCAACCTAGAGTTCGCCCCCAGTCTTAGCGGGCGAGATTTAAGATTCTTAAACATATAATTTTTCTCAACTAAAAATTATAATAAAAGAACAAATAAGGTTTTTGGAGTGGACTTGTTCTGTTAGTAATTTTTGCGAAATTCGTCAGGCGCTGGAACTAAAGCAAAAATCACAACATAACAAATCTATTTTATACTCCAAAAAACCTTATTTGTTCTTTTTTTCTAAGCACTAACGCGCGACACAACGGAGCGAAAAGCCGTAGTGGCGGTTGTGCTCGCTCTCGGGGTAGACTACTGCGGAATGGAATCCTAGGTTACGTGCGACCGTAGCGCTGGAGACCGTAGAGGACCAATAGTACTCACTGTTGCCAGCGCCGTAGAGCACGCCCGCGTGAACGTAGCCGGGGCGGGGCATATAAACAGGAGTCTTTTCTAAGCCTTCGCTGCTAATGCTAGTATTGCCGGTATAATTGTCATATAAAGCGGCTAATCTCGCGAATTCGTTTGGTGAGCCAGCTGCAGTGTAGGCTGGGGTTTGACTAGAAACAGTTGGTAGTCTCCACCCCTTCGGGCAGATGGAATTTTGAGGGTTGCTGGCGATATTAGCCATCGTACTAGCTGTATAGCTACTCGTGTTGTTGCTAGCTATGGCTGCAGAGAAGTTGTAGTAGTTACCGACGTGGCCGTGAGTACCATTGCTTGCATATGGTGTAGTAGAGAAATAATTTTTCCAGTTGGCATCTGCCTTGGTGACATAATTACAGCCTTGGTAGGTTACTCCGCCTACAGTGTAAGAGCAGTTAGTTGATGGGTAGAATGTTGCGTTGTTCCAGTAATAGTCTCCTGTATCTACAGAGTATGGGGTATTGGGATCGTTGGCATAACCCTGAATTGAACCAACAGTATTTGCATTGGTAACTGCATTTATAGTAGAACGAACTGGCGTCCAACTCGCTACAGTATTAAGGTCGGTATCAGCATTAGTTAGTGCTACACTTGAACTTAGGTTTAAGTCTAAGTTCTGTGTCATCCAACAATGATTATCTGCTAGCTTTGCTACCCAATAGACTTTATTATCACGAATGTCTGTTAATTGTCTTTCTGTACCTACTGGAGTTGCATCACAGATTTC
>JAFWHT010000024.1 GCA_017511965.1 Candidatus Saccharimonadota bacterium | reverse complement strand
TTATCGAGCGGTAAAAACGAGAAAAAATGTGATAGTGGTAATGCCCGAACATGCTTCGGTATGGGAAAGATACCGACAAGACGTAGTAAGAGCGTTGCAATTATTAGGAGTGCAAGAAGTAATTGGAATTTTTGCAAAAAGGACGCTGATTACGAAACCACCAGAATGCAACGAAGCATGGGCGATTGAGGTGAATCATTTAATTCGGGCACTCGAAATGAAACCACCGGCGACATACGAATTTGATCAACTTTTAATCGTAAGTGATACTTGGTAAAAGCCCTGGGTTCTAGGGCTTTTTTATTTTCTAATTTTATGGTAGAATGTTAAAAGATTAGGCCGTCGCCAAGTGGTAAGGCACTGGGTTTGGTCCCAGCATTCGCAGGTTCGAATCCTGCCGGCCTAGCCAGATTAAGGTATGGAGATTCGGACCTTCGGTGCGAATCCTGCCGGCCTAGCCAGATTTTTTATTATGAAGATATTGGGGATTGAAACAAGTTGTGATGAGACGGCAGCGGCGGTAGTTGTAGACGGCGTTCAGATTTTGTCGAATGTAGTGGTTTCGCAGATTGATATTTTTAAGGAATACGGAGGCGTGATTCCAGAGGTTGCAGCGAGAAGCCATCTGGAGGCAATTTTGCCAGTAATTGATAAGGCACTTGCGGACGCGGGCTGCTCGTGGGACGATATTGATGCGATTGCAGTGACGCATGCGCCGGGACTACTTGGTTCCCTTCTCATCGGGACTTTGACTGCAAGGACACTCGCGATTTTACATAATAAACCGCTGTATGCAGTGCATCATTTGAAATCGCATGTGTATAGTAACTGGCTAAATAGTAAGGCTTTAGCCTTCCCTTCATTCCCTCTCTTGGCGCTTGTTGTATCCGGTGGACATACGCAGATACTTTATATGAAGGGGCATAATCAATTTGAGATTGTTGGGACGACAATTGATGATGCGGTGGGAGAATGTTTTGATAAGGTAGCGAAAATTTTGGGCTTGCCGTATCCGGGCGGGCCAAGTATCGCTAAAGCAGCTAAAAAAGGTGATCCGAATAAATACAAATTTCCGCATCCGAAAGTGGAGGGCCTGGATTTTTCGTTTTCGGGGCTGAAGACGGCAGTGCTAAGAGAGGTGCAAAAGGAGTTGGGGCTGCCGATTTCGCATCCGAGCCATGACCTCAAAAATCATTTAAGCGCCGAGCAGACGGCCGATTTTGCGGCGTCATTTCAGAAAACAGCCGTTGATATATTAATTGAAAAACTTGAGATGGCACTAAAACAATATCCCGAAGTCCAATCGATTGTTATCGCCGGAGGAGTAAGTGCGAATGAAGAGCTTAGAAAACGAATCAGAGCTTTCTTCCCTGCGCTGGAGCTTTCTGGTGATAACGGGGCGATGGTGGCGGGAGCGGCATATTGGGAAATTCAGGCGGGAGTGAAGCCAACGGACCCATACAAGCTGAACATCTACCCGAGAATTTCGGTTGAAAATTAAATTGTATTTAAGAATTTAACGTGATATACTGAAATTATTAAGGAGGTTTATGCAGTTAATTACGTTGCTGTTAATTATTGTAGCGATACTAACTTTGCTTTCAGGAGTTGCGGTTTTTTCGGGAGCGCATAAGGGCGAAAAGGGGCAGGCATTTCTTTTTCTTTTTA
The DNA here is from genome assembly GCA_017511965.1 of Candidatus Saccharimonadota bacterium. Classification (GTDB taxonomy): domain Bacteria; phylum Patescibacteriota; class Saccharimonadia; order Saccharimonadales; family Saccharimonadaceae; genus Nanosyncoccus. The sequence continues at coordinate 9,969 of JAFWHT010000024.1, read as the reverse complement.
CGACAATCGCGGCATTAGGTTGGGCGATTGGAGTGGGGACTTTTCTTTCGCTAACAGAAGATACCCCCGCAGAAACAACTAGAGCGATAATTGCAACAACCTATATTTCAGCACCGATTATGTGCTGGGGATTGATGGCATATACCTGCCATAAATACATGATAGGAAAAGTTGGGATGGTGGTGCTAGGAGCGATTTGTGCAGTTTTTGTTTGGCTGATTTTGACGAATCCTAGTTTACTTTATAGTGGCTGGAGTCTTGATCGAATTTCCGGTAATACTGTTTATATTCGCCAAGATGCTTTTTATGTTGTTTATGGGATTTATCATTTTATAGCGGTTATTCTTTATATGTTGGGGTTATGGTATGCGGCGCGAAAAGCAAAAGCTACACGGATTAAGAAGGCAAATTTGGTGGTGCTGGCAGGGTTTACGGTGACTGGAGCCTTGGCGCTGGTATTTGATTTTCTGTTGCCTTATTTTGGCAAATACGACACGATTTGGGTAGGGGTTTTGGCGATGAGTGTAGCGTGGATTTTATACTATTATGCGATTTTAAGATATCGATTGCTGGATTTGTCGAGCCGATGGTTAAAGGGATTTTCGCGATTTATCGTGATGTCGCTGGCGGCGATTGTTTACTTGGTGATATTTTTCTCGATTTTTGTGGCATTATTTAAAACCGCTACGCCGTCGACAGAGGTGATTTTGTTAAACGTATTGATGATTGTGGCGGTGTTGTTACTTTTCCCGGCTTTAAACGAGCTGAGTGCGTTTGTGGGGTCACTAGCAGCGATGGACGAAGTAGATGTGGCTTATATCGTAAAAAGATTGACGGCATTAGTAGGAGATAATGTTGATTTGACAGAACTTTCGGCATTTCTTTCGGATCATTTGCATTTTCAGTATATTGGGTTCGTGATGAACGATAAGGTAAGAGGCGTGAAACAATTGAGAATTACACAAGAAACCGCGACGGAGATTGCTAAGCTACGAAAGAGTAGTGCAGGAATTTGGCTAGAGCCTGGAACGGGGTTAGCAGAAACCTTAAAGAAGCTTGATATCGTGGCGGTAGCAGAGATGCGCGATGGCAAAGGTAAAGTAATTGGGCAAATACTATTTGGGCGACCAAACGGGAGAATTTCTTTTGAAAGTCGAGATTTAGTACCAATTGAGATTGTGATTCAAGCTTTGCCGATGGTGATAGAGTCGGACAAATACAGAATAAAGAAACATCTGATTTAGTTTGCAAAAAATACCCCCGGGCCAGTGGCCCGGGGGTTGCCTGAAAGGAGGTGATCAAATGGCTCGTTTTTTGAGCCGGAATTGGACGGATGTTGGTTGTGAGCCGGAGAAAACGGGGCTAATGTCGCAAATATCGAGATAGAGGTGGTCGGTTTTTAATTTGGCATTTGCCATGGCAATAGTTGCCCAAACTTGACTAACCGCGCTTTCGATATTTTCGGCGATTTCCATCTGTTTGTTACCGTTGCCGCCCGTAGGCCAGCCTTGGGTTACGACTACGCGAAGCATAGAGGCGTTTTTGATAACAGTGTCAAAAACGAATGAACCGTTGGGCTTCAACATCTGGGCAGAGCCGAGCAACGCACCGACTTGAGCTTCTTCCGGGAGATACGGCCAAACGCCGGTCATCCAGACGAAATCTTGATCTTGGCAATACTTTGGCGCCGAGAAAAGACTGTCTTTAAAATACTCGACTTTGGATCTTTGGCTGAGGTGAGGATAAAGCTCTCCGAGCGAACTGGTATTACCAGTGTCAAAAATCGAAAGTTTTTCCATTTTTTCTAAAAATTCACCCAGCCCATAAAATCTCTCTGGATTTTCGCCACCACCGAGAGAAACGGCTTTTTTGACATCCAATGTCTGCATGATTTTGACGATGTTTGATGCTTTTTTGCGAGCATCGATGTTCATGTGCTCAAAACGTGACATCGCACACCAAACGTCTTCATCTGGGATACGCATAAAATTGCCATTGAGATTCCAGCCGTAGTTGTGGACATAAAGCATAGCCTTGGCTGTAGAACTAGGGTCCCAAAGCAATATGTAGAACATAACCTCAAACTCAGACTCCCAAAGACGGAAAAAGTGAACATTTTCAAGAAAACCCGGATCCTCGAGACGCTTTTCGAATTTTTGCATTATCGCCTCAAATTCCTCGGTGGAGAAATTGCTTTTTCCCCTCAGGAGATTGTTGATGCGATTTAACGATTCGATCTTGCGAACGGGGTCGGTAATAGACGTACCGGGGATTTGGCCACTTTGATAGCCCATGGATAATTTGATTTGATTTAAATACCAAATCTCTTCAATTTGTGGCGGTAAACCTACATTTGGATTTTGGCCTTCGATAGCGGCCACGACATCATTCACCATAAAAATCCTCCTTTTTTTAAAAGAACAAGATTGCCATCTACTTTTTTAATATAACATATTGGGGTGAGTTTTTCAAGAGCGAGCTGAGTAGATTTTTTTGGCAAGGGATTTGGTGAGAAAACGGAAGAAAGTAAAGATAATAGCGCCGGAGGCGGCAATGATGGCGGTTGCGAGGAGACCATTTCGGTTTAAGAAGGTAAATTCGAAGAAATTGCGAGCAAATGGAATGAAAAAAGCGCCTAACATAATGCCGATAGTAGAGATAAGAATGCCGGCACGAAGTAAATTTAGAGGTTTGGAAATTTGATAAATTAAAATGAGGTCGATGGCAAAAGTGACAAAAACAGAGGTGGTGGTTAGCTCGAAATGGGAGAAATCGTTTAGATGAGAGGCGATAGAGAGAGCGAGGGTTGTAATCGTAACAGTCAAACCGATAGGGACGGAATACTCGAGGATGTTTTTCGTGAATTGGTTTTTAATACGGTCGGTGTTTTTCTCGAGAGCGAGAATGAGGGCTGGGAAGCCGATACAAGTGAAGTTTAGAAGGCTCATTTCGATTGGGGAGAAGGGGTAGCTTAAGGGGAGAAAGACAAAAAGTACGGCGAGAATAGAGGCGTAGACGGTTTTTGCGAGAAAGAGAGTAGTTGAGCGCTCGAGGTTGTTGATAGTTTGGCGGCCCTCGTCGATAATCGACGGGACAGCGGAAAAGTCGGAGTTTAAAAGGACTAGTTTGGCGGAGCGGCGGGCCGCATCAGAGCCTTCGCCGATAGCGATAGAGCAGTCGGCCTCTTTCATGGCTAATATGTCGTTCACGCCGTCGCCAGTCATAGCAACGGTTCTTCCCTGTTTTTTCAGGGCTTTAATGAGCTTCTTTTTCTCGTTTGGTTTAACGCGAGCGAAGATATTGTAGCTTTTAACTAGTTTTTCGTAGTTGGGATTTTCTAAGGTTGATAGGTCGATACCATTTAGATTTTTGACACCGGATTTTTCGGCGATAGTTTCGACGGTTTTTAGGTTGTCGCCAGAGATGATTTTTATATCGACGTCGTTTTTGTAGAAATAATTGATGATGTTTTTAGCGTCTTTTCGGAGGTCGTCTTCGAGGGTGACGAAGCCGAGAAGCTGTTTGTTTTTTGTTACTGCGATCACTCGGTAATTGCCTTCTATGGTGGGTTTTATGTCGGTTAAGAATTCGGGGGCGCCCATGAGGAAGGTGGCGTTTTTGGTTACGACGCCAGAGTATTTTCGGTCGGAAGAGAAGGGGATGACCTCTGTAACTTCTTCTGTGGCTTTAAATTTGGCCGTTTTTAGAAGTTTTTCCTTCAAAGCGGTTGATGTCGCGGTATCGGCAGAAGTGTGGCTTAAAATAAGCGTTAGCGCGTCTTCTAGAGCGTTTTTTGACACATGTTTTGCTGGGATAAGGTCTTTTACGGTCATTTTGCCAGTCGTTAGCGTACCGGTCTTATCGAGCGCGATACAGTCCACCCGAGCGAGGGTTTCGATGCTGTAGAGATCTTGAACGAGAACTTTTTTGCGCCCGAGACGGATGGTAGAGAGGGCAAGAACAGATGAGGTTAAGAGAATAAGGCCTTCGGGGATCATGTTAATAAGAGCGGCGACGGTGCTTGTCACAGCGATTTCGGGCGACTCCCCGTCAACGCGAAAGCGCGACCAGAGGAGAAGGGCGCCGATTGGAATAAGGGCAAAAGAGATGTATTTAACGATGTTATTCATGACTTTAAAGAGTTTTGAATCGGCAGTTTTGATAGTTCTCGCGGCATTTTCGAGCTTTTTTAGATAGGTATCGTCGGGGTCGACAGTGGCAACGGCCTTACAAGTCCCAGAGACAATGAAACTACCTGAGATAAGTTTATCGCCAGGGGATTTTTTGAGATTGCTGGATTCGCCGGTAATAAAAGATTCGTTGACTTCGATAATCCCCTCTTTAATTTTAGAGTCGACGAGAATTTGGTCGCCGAGGCCAAAGACTAAAAGGTCGCCTTTTTTGAGATTTTTAGGGTCAATTTGGATAGGTTTGCCATTTTTAATGATCGTCGGGCGTTTTTCGGCGAGAAGTTTCATTTTATCGATAGTGCGCCTCGCGCGAATTTCGTTAATGATAGCGATAAGGGTATTTGCAATTGCGATAAAGATAAAGAGGAGATTTTTATAGGAACCAACAAAAAGCACCATGCCCGCCAAGATAAGATTTACAAGATTAAAAATCGTGAAGGTGTTTTTAGCGATGATTTTCCAGTAGCCCATGCTAAAATTATAGCACTAATTCTTGCGGAGGAGACGGTTTAGTTTTCGGGTTGCTTCGTAGAGCTTATATTTTGCGGGCTTTAAGATTAGGTCGTAAGTCCCGGCGTAGGTTTTTGGCTCGCCACCGAAAGATTTTTTGAAGCTAGTAAAGCCGGCCCAAGGGTGATTTTTGGGGGCGTTTTCAGGGGCGATACCCCAAAAATCAAAGTATTTGATTCCCTTTTCTTTTGCGTCAAAAATCGCTTCGTTTAATAGAGCAATCGTCGCGGGGAGTTTTTTGTAGTCGCTATCAGAGGCCGATTGCATGTAATAGCGAGTGTCTTGGTAGTCAAAAAAGAGGCTGGCGGCGATAATTTGACCGGAATCTGCGGGGTATTCAACGAGGTAAAGGCTCGCAAAGGGTTGTTCTAGTTCGGCTTTAAGGTAGTCTTTAGAAAAGACGCCGATGTGGCGCTCTTTAGCGAGCTTGTGTTGGAGTTTTACAAGATGATCGATTTTTTCAGGTGCGGTAGTCTTGATAACTTTAAGGCCTTTTTTAGAGTAGTTTTTAGAGAGATTTCGGGTATTTTGCTTCATGTTTTGGTAGATTTCGTCAACACTAGGTGTTAAATCGAGAATCCAAGTTTCTTTCGGGTTTAAATCTTTGGTTTTTTTCGTGTTTTTCGGGAAAAATTGTTTGGTTTCGGGGTTTTGAGGTTCGATACGGATAAAAATTGCGTTTTCCTTTTTTGCGAGAATTTTTAGAGCATTTAAAGCACTTTTAAAACCAGTTTCAGTTTTTGCAATCGGGCCATAAGGCAGATAAAGATAGTTTCCAACAGGAGTTTTCTTTAAAATAGCAAGAAATTGGTAGTCATTCCCTGTTTCAAAAAAACTAATTTCATTTAGATCGTCCTGGAGTTTTTTCCACTCTTTAGTCTGGGTAATTGGAATTTCCATAAAAATAATTATAGCATACTTAAACACACGAACTTATTAGCACGTGCTTTTTATTGACAATAATTCCCTTATGGTTTATTGCCATTGACTGCTTATGGTTTTCATTTCATAAGCATTTTACAACGCTGGCTTTGACCTCCGTTGTTGATTTAATTTTAGCGCGGTGGGGTTGGTTTGTCAAGCCGGGTTGCTAGGCAGAGTGGTTGCTAGTATAACGGGGAATTATAAGTCTTATTTCATACTATGCTTGTGGATAACAAAAACCTGATTTTAGTTCCCGGGCGACTTCGCGCCTTGTGATTTTTACAATTTTTCACTCAATCCTCATCTCGATCAAGTTGCCTCGCCCCAGAGGGCTCGCAACTTTACTCGACTCGGATGAGGAAAAATTGGTAAAAATTACTAGGGCTCGTCACATGCTCACTAAAATCAAGTTTTTGTTATGATACAATTAAAATATGGCTTATATACGGCGGTTTAAGACGACATCTGGGGCGACGGGGGTGCAGGTTTGCTACAAAGAGCAGGGAAAAGTGGTAAAAACGGTTCATGTTGGGTCGGCTTTGAGTGAAGCCGGGCTTGCTAAACTAGTGCGTAAGGCACAGGGAATTATTGACTCCGAAAAAGGGAAACCGCTGTTTCGATTAGAGCGATTTAATAAAAAATAAAAATATGATATAATTGCAATAGGTTGGGCGTAGCTTAAAAAGGAGGTGGTTGAGAAATGAAAGGATACAAAGCATTCAACAACGATTTATCGTGTCGTGATTTTCAATACGAAATCGGTAAAACCTACGCGATGGATAGTAATGTACACTTATGCGAAAGGGGTTTCCACTTTTGCAAATACCCGTCACAAGTCTTTGCGTACTACCACGAAGATGCTCGTATGTGCTTAGTAGAAGCAAATGGTAAAATCCTAGAAGGTGAGGACAAGTGCGTTTGTAGTCAAATAACCATTCTGCGAGAAATCACGGGTGTTGAACACAAAAGAATACTTTACGGTGGCAGCTGCGGTAACGGCTATATTGACGGTGACGGCGACGGCAACGGCTGCGGTAACGGCTACGGCTATACTGACGGCGACGGCAACGGCAACGGCTATAACTATACTGACGGCGACGGCAACGGCTGCGGTTGTGGCCACGAATACTACTATGGCTACAGCGACAGAGACTGTAGTGGAAACGGGCATGGCTGCGGCATCGTTGATGTCGATGGTGACGGCGAATTTATCGGCTACGACAGGATAAACAATGTTTTGATTTTTAAGGAGGGCTGAAAGGATGAAAAAAACAGAGAAGAAGAACCATGCATGCTTCATTTGCGAGTACGGATGGATTATCTGTGGCATCGTAGAGAAGCGAGATGATGATGTTGTCACGTTATCAGACAGTGCAGTTGTGCGAAAATGGAGGAATGGTAAAGGTATCGGCGCAATCTCAAAGAAGAAGTACAAAGATGATTACACGCTCGACGAGATTGGCGATGTGAGAATCAAACAGAATAAAGTGCTGTTTGAGATACCGTGTGAATGGTAAAGAAAAAGCGCAAACCACCCCTGATCAAAAGGCTCGCTTTTAGCGGGCCTTTTTTATTGGAGAAGTTTTGCGACAGAGGGGAATTTAGACGCGAGAGTTTTGTCGAAAGTCCAGAGGGGGGTTTCTTGGCTAATGGCGGTGGCGGCGGTCAAGTAGCAGTCGACGAAGGAGAGTTTGGGGTGTTTGACGTAGAGATTGAGGGAATCTTCGATGAGGCCTTTGTTGCAACAGATATTTTCGAAGCTCGAAATAAAATTGATGCCAGCGACGACTTTTTCTCTTGGGTATTTATAGATTTTAGAGAGAACGAAAACCACTTCCATCATGGCAGAATCCTCAAGGACGAAAGTTTTATGCTTTTTAGAGATGAGTTTTTTGGCCTTTAGATAATTTTTCGGGTCGTCGCCGACGATAAGTCTAATAGCGATACTGGTGTCGATATGTTCGATGCCGGCTTTTTTACTAATTATACCCATGTTTCATCTCCGGTATCTCCTACGAGATCATACATTTCGTTTATTGGCATGTTTCGTAGTTTAGGGTCTGATTTAGGTAAAGTTTTGTGGAACTCTTCTAATTCAGCGAAAATTTCTTCGTGGGTTTTTTGCCTTTTGATGGTAAGTTTTTTGGCTTCTTCGTCGACTTCTAGGTCGAGCTTGGTGCCTTTTTCGAGACCGAGCACCTTGCGGACAGAGCGGGGAATAGTAATCTGTCCAACAGAGCTGAGAGTTAAAGTGATGCGAGGTTCCATTTTTAAAATCCTTTCGTAGTTTTAAATTATAATTAGTTTTTAAAATTTCTAGTTATTTTTAATTTTAGTGGAGAGTTTTAAAAATGTCAAGAGGGAATTATGACAAAAAATAAGCCCCGAAGGGCTTATTTTAGATAAGTTCGAGTTGTTGTTTGAGGCGGTTAATCAGGGATTCTTTTTCGGCGATTTGGTCTTTGGTTTCTTTAACGAGGGCTTCGGGGGCTTTTTCGACATAGTTTGGGTTCATCATGCGAAGATTTAGAGCGTCGAGCTCGCGGCCAACGGCGAGAATTTTTTCGGTTAAACTATCTTTGTACTCGGCGACAACCTCGGCAGGAACGTCGAGATAAAGCTCGCGATTTGCAAGTGCTACTCGAAGTCCACGTGGGGAACCGTTTAAATTCGTAATCGCTGGAACCTTCGTTAAAGTTTTAATAAGTAGAAGGTTTTCTTCGACTAGGCTATCATTGTCATATAATAGGTCGTAAGAATTAACGCTATGACCGCCTGAGAGGCCCGTAAGAGTCGTTCTGACTTCAGACACTATAATTCTTATGTTTTCAAAATTCTCGGCTGAAATCGGGTCATATTTTAGCCTTTCTGGCCATTTTTCGGTTATAATAAAACCTTTTGTCCAGCTTAGGTTTTGCCAAATTGTTTCGGTTACGAAAGGAGCAAAAGGATGGAGAGCAATAAGTAAAGTTTCGAGAGTCGTTTTTAAGAGGTCGCGATTTTTGAAGATTTTTTGGCTCTCAATAAACCAGTCGGCGTATTTGTCCCAGATCGTCTGATACAAAGTCTCGACGGCTTCGGCGAAACGATAATTTTTCATCGATTTTTCAACCGAATCTAAACATTCGTTAATCTCGCGACAGATCCAGTCTTCGCCCATGTTGAGCGTAGAGAAGGCGAGGCTGTGCTCGCTTGCGGTTTGCTGCACGCCGGGCGAAAATCTCGTCTCCGAATCGGGCCTGCGCCCGGTACTATCCGGTACTCGGCTCGACTCGTCGCCTCGATTTTCGCTCGGGTTTGCAAAATGCAAGCTCGCATCAGCCTCGCCATTCTCAATCTCCTCATCCACGATACCTTGAACAAGGCGGGAGATGTTCCAGAGCTTGTTAGCTAGGTTTCGGCCGGAGAGGACGGAGTTTTCAGAGAAGGCTTGATTTAGCCCAGCAGAGCGACCACGGAGAATGCCAAGCCGGAAAGCGTCGGAGCCGTATTTCGTAACAAGATCAATGGGGTTAATAACGTTGCCCTTGGATTTACTCATCTTTTTGCCGTGCGCATCGAGAACGAGGCCGTGGAGATAAACTTCACGGAAGGGAACTTTGTCGGTAACATAGAGTCCCATCATAATCATCCGCGCGACCCATGCAAACAGAATGTCAGCGCCGGTTTCCATCACACTTAAAGGATAATAAGGGTTGTAATTTTCTTCGGTCCAGTTTGTACAAACAATCGGCCAATGCGAACTAGAGAACCAGGTGTCAAAAGTATCCTCGTCGCGAACATATTTCACGCCGGCTTTTTCGATTTCTGTTAAATTTGTACGACGGTCAAAAATCCAGTCGGGTTCGTCGGTCGCGGAATCGTCGATTTTTCTAAACATCGGGATAGCGATACCCCAAGGAATCTGGCGAGAGATGTTCCAGTCTTTTAGATTTTCGTAATAGTTAATCAAAACTTGTTTTTTGCTGGCAGGGAAAAACTTGATTTCGTCGTTTTGTAATGCGCTAATCGCTTTTTCGACGAGCGGGCGGACATCGACAAACCACTGCTTTTTTAGCATTGGCTCAATGGTTGTCCCACATTTATAACAATGGGCGACGGTGTGGTTGATTTTCTTTTCGCCTTTTAAGAGGCCTCTTTCTTTTAGGTCTTTTAGGACTTTTTTGCGACAATCTTTGGTCGAGAGGCCGACATATTCATCAGAAACGTTAATCATTGTGCCATCTTCGGCGATAACTTGGATGCGAGGCAAATTATGGCGCTCGCCAACTTCAAAATCGTCGTTGTCGTGGGCTGGAGTGATTTTTACGGCGCCGGTGCCATATTCGGGATCGGCGTGCTCGTC
>JAFWHT010000023.1 GCA_017511965.1 Candidatus Saccharimonadota bacterium | reverse complement strand
TATGATTGGCTGTTGGTCTTAACTCTCATGGTTATATTATAGCATAAGTTTTATAAATTTAGAAAATTAAATCAACAATTTGGGCTTCGACAGATTTGATGCCATTAAATTCATTTTCGATGAGTTTTACAATTGGTTCGATTTTGGCGTCGTAATCGAGATTCAGCCAGTTTTCGCGGGCAAAGAAAGCGATGAGTTTTAGAGTTTTGCCGTGATGATCTTCTATATCGAGGCGGAGATGATTTTCGTCGACACCCATTTTTCGGATTTCGGTTATTTTGATATTTTTGAGGCGAAAAAGTGGTTCTTCATTCTGTTGCCCGTAAGGCTCGAGCTGTTTTAGCTCTTCTAAAAGTTCGAGGCTTATTTCTGACAAATCGTCGAGTTCTAAATCGGGAGTAACTTTTAAATACTTAGTTTGATTTTTTAGATTTAGACTTTGGTAATATGCGTTGATTTGTTCGCGAAACTGATAGAGATTTTTTTGTTCAAGTTTAACACCAGCGGCAGCGGCGTGGCCACCACCAGAAATTAGCGAATTTTTAGCAAAATCTAAGGCCGTAGCGAGATTAAAATCACCAAAACTACGGCCAGAGCCTTTTAGAATATCGTTTTCTACCCTAGCGAGCACGAAGGCGGGTTTATGATATTTGTCAACGAGCCGGCCAGCAACGATGCCGAGAATACCTTCGTGCCAATCTCCGACTTCGATGATAACTGGCTCGGTTTTTTCGCCACGTTCATCAATTTCTTTGGTGGCTAAATTTTGCTCGGATTTTCTTTTTTTGTTGAGGACTTCGAGCTTTTCGGCAAGAGCGGCGGCCTCGGGAGAGTTAGCGGCGCGAAGAAGATTTAAGGATAATTCAGCAGTTTCTAAGCGACCAGCGGCATTTAGGCGTGGGCCAATCGCAAAACCAATCGTCTCGGAATGAAGGTTCTTTACTCGAGCGACTTTGATTAATTCTTTGAGGCCTGGGCGGCGGGTTTTTTGTAAGACTTTGAGGCCATAGAAACCGAGGATGTGGTTTTCGCCGATTAGGGGCATGCTGTCGCAGACGGTGCCAATCAAAACAAGATCGAGAAGCCATTTTTCTTGGCCGTTTTTGATCAGGTTTTCTTTGACTAGCGCCTCGGCGAACTTAAAGGCGACGCCGACGCCAGCGAGGTTTTTTAAGTTTTCGCTTTTAGAGTCGGTACGTTTCGGGTTAATAACGGCGATGGCTTCAGGGAGAGTTTCGGCGGTTTCATGATGGTCGGTAATGATTGAGTCAATTTTAAGCTCGTTTAGCTCTTCGATAATTTCGTGATTTCTTGAGCCACAGTCAACGGTGATAACGAGGGTAATGTTTTTAGTTTTTGCGTGGTCGATGAGTTTTGGGCTCATGCCGTAGCCGTCGATAAAACGGTCTGGAAGCATGATTTCGATATTTTTTGGATTTACGCCGGCAAGTTTTAGGGTTTCTTCCATAACCGTACTCGCGGTAACGCCGTCGACGTCATAATCGCCGTAAATGAGGATTTTTTCTTGATTTTTAAGGGCGGTTTTAAGACGATTGACGGCTTTTTTCATGTCGGGAAGTTTGTATGGGTCTTCGAGTTGTTCATATTTTGGGTTCAAAAAATCAGGGGTTAACTTACGAGATTTTACGAGGCGGTCAAATAATTTGCTCATTTTAGCCAATAGTTTTCGAAGGTTTTGAGCCTTTTTGGCTCTTAATAACAATGCTTTGAAGCTCTTTTAGGATTGGGAATTGTTTATTGGTTTGGTAGATTTTAGTTTTGCCTTTTTTGGTAACTATTAAAAATTTGCCGTCGGCCATATGGTTTAGTTCCCTTTGGATGTTGCCGGGATCTTCTTTGATTAATCTCGCGAGACCGCGAACGTGAGTCTTAAAGTCCGGATATTTCGCAAAAACTACGATAATTTTTCGGCGCACTCTTGAAGTTACAAATATATCTAACATTTTACCTCGCTTAACTTCCATCTATTATAGCACAAATTTTGTAAAAAATACAACAGTGTTATAATTGAGATATGTTTTATGAGGTTGTGCCGGAGGGGAAATTGGGGGAGTTGACCTATGATTTTGACGGTTCCCTGTTTCCTGGTCAAATTGTTTTAGTTCCCGTCGGGAAACGTGTGCTGCCGGGTATTGTGATTAAAAAAGTTGCGCAACCGAAATTTAAAACAAAATCAATTCTGAAAGTTTTGTATTCAAAGCCTTTGCCAAAACATCTTTTAAAAATTATCGATTTTATTAGTTCGTATTATCTTACCGAGAAAGGTATGGTTGTTTCTCTGCTACTGCCCCGAGGAGTGCAGAAGAAGCGGAGAAAAACCGAACAAATGTTCGGGTTTTCTCGTCCAGCAAGTCTTACCGACACTCTCCCGCTTAATAAGGCCCAGAAAAGGGCGCTAGAAGGCCTCCAGAAGGGCGTAGGAGGCACGAAACTGCTTTATGGTGTTACTGGTAGTGGTAAAACTAATATCTACCTTAAAATGGCAGAAGACGCGTTTAAACAGCAAAAATCAAGTATCGTTTTAGTGCCGGAGATTGCGCTGACGAGCCAATTTGTGCAAGTTTTTAGAGAGGTCTTTGGTAAAAACATCGTTTTGATTCATTCAAAGCAGACTGAGGCGGAAAGGCATCTAATCTTTAATTCCCTGCTAGAAACAGAGGGGCCGAGAGTGATTATCGGGCCGAGATCGGCGCTGTTTGCGCCAGTTGATAATCTGGGGCTAATTATTATTGATGAGGAACACGAAAATACTTATTACCAAGAGAATCCACCGAGATATTCGGCGATTAGGGTTGCAAGTTTTATGGCAAAAACACTCGAAATCCCCCTTATTCTTGGGTCGGCGACACCGACGGTGGAGGATTTTTATCTTGCGAAAGCTAGGGGGTCGCTAGTCCAACTCGAGGAAAAGGCGAAAAAAGAGGCGGTTAAACCAGAGGTTAAAATAATTGATTTTAAAAAACGGGATAATTTTTCGAAGAATCGATATTTTTCGACGGCGCTTCTGAATCAAATTAGCGAAAATCTAGAGAAGGGTTATCAGACGTTAATTTTTCATAACCGACGAGGATCAAGTCCTCTTACAATTTGTGAAGAATGTGGCGAGGAGGTTTTGTGCCCGAATTGTTATTTACCTCTTACTTTGCATGCAGATGAGTTTGTGTTGCAGTGCCATACGTGCGAATATGCAGAGAAAGTGCCGACAAATTGTCCGAAATGTGGGCATTCTGGGATGCTTCATAAAGGGTTTGGAACAAAATTATTAGAGGTAGAGCTAACGAAATTATTTCCGAAAGCAACGATACGACGGTTTGATGCAGATAATAAAAAAGATGAGGGGGTTGCGGAGGCTTACGAGGAGATTCGGGCGGGTGAGGTTGATATTTTAGTTGGAACACAGACGCTGGCCAAGGGGCTAGATTTGCCGAAACTGGCGACGGTTGGAGTTGTGCAGGCGGACGCGGGGCTATCTCTCCCGGATTTTACAGCAGAAGAACGAACTTTTCAGCTTCTTACGCAAGTAATCGGACGAGTTGGGCGTGGGCATCTGAAAGATACGAATGTTTTCATTCAGACTTTTCGGCCAGAGCATCCGGTGCTTACGTTTGCGGCGAACGAGGATTATTTGGGATTTTCTAAATACATGTTGGTACGACGACAGAAGTCGGGATTCCCACCGTTTCGGTTTATTGCAAAACTTGAAATAACGCTAAAAACAGAGGCTATTGTGTTGAAAAAAGTGCGTGAGACAGCGCAAAAATTGGCACAAAAGAAGAATTTGGTGGTTTCCCCACCAATGCCAGCGTTTCATGAGCGAACATCAAAAGGTTATACTTGGCAGATTATCGTTCGTGGGAAATCTCGGAAGGCGCTGGCTCTGGCAATTTCGAATTTGGATGCGAATTTTAGAATTACTCTAGATCCACCGAGCCTGCTATAGACCTTTTAGCAATTTTGTGGTATAATTATAGGAGTACCTTAAAAGTTAGAGGCAGACCACAAAAAGGAGGTGGGGTTTATGTTAGCTTTGATTTTTGTATTGTTAATTATCGTTGGTGGAGTTTTCTTGAAAAAATCTGCCCCGGAGTATGATGATGGCTTTGCGTTAGCGGGATTTCTTTGTTTTTTCGCATCTACAATAGTCTTCACTGTTAGCTTATTTATTCTAATGGGCATAGGAACAGTGTTTGTTATTGACGAAAAGATTGCGATGTATGAAGAAGAAAACGCTCGCATCGAGCAGATTGTCGATTCGGTCGTGAAAGAATATATCGAGTATGAGTATACTACTTTCACGGAGCTTAAAACAACCGAAACGGAAGCTGTAATTGCGTTGGCGATGTTTTACCCGGAGTTAGAATCGAATACCCTTGTTCAAAAGCAGTTGGAAACCTATATTTCCAATAATAATAAAATTAAAGAGCTGAGGGAGAAAAAAATCGATATTTCAAAGAAAAAGTGGATACTTTATTTCGGGAGATAGTCTGTCTCTAAAATTAGCGTCCCTAAACTGCAGGGACGCTTTTTATGTCGAAGTTTCGAGAAATCTGGCGAGGTGTTTGGGGGTGTATTTATTGAGGTAAAGGATGTCATTTAGGATATTTTCGAGTTCACTTACTTTGAAATCTTTTTCACTCCATGATTCGATTAAGCCTAGAATTTCGTTTTGATAAACTTTGAAGAATTTTTTATCAGCGCCGGCATAATTCCATTCGTTTAAAATCTGCTTTTTTGTGATGTTTATCATACTTTTAATGATTTCTTTACGACCATCCCTAAAGAGAGCTCCAAAAATAATTTGGTTATTATAGATAAAAATCAGCATCCGAAAGTAGATTTTTCGGTGAGAGATGTCTTTTTGATTGAGAAATTTTTTGGTGGTTTTTGAATAGACTTCGAGAAGATATTTTTCGTAATTTTCAGGGATACGCTCGGGCGTTTTGTGGTGACGATAGAGAGTTTGACGAGAGATGCCGGCACGACGAGCGAGGGTTTTGGCGGTTTTGAAATCGCGGAATTTGTAGTAGGCTAGAAAGATGGCGTTTTCGGTTTTTTGGAACTTTTTATTTTGCATTTTTTTCTCTGTTAGCCCACCGCTAGTCATTTTTTTATTATAGCACGTTTTTATTACTTAGGTCAAGATGGGATCTAAGCGGTGATGAGCCGTTCGTAGTATTTAGCTTGACGTTCTTTTTTGCGCGCGTCAGCCATATTTTTGATAATCAAAGAGTAGTAACGATTAGGATCTGCTGCGGCTTTAACATATTCTTCATCGTAATACCCAGCTTCATGCATTGCGTTTAAATGCTCTTTATATTTTTCAAAGCATGCTGTGATGGTTTTTTGTCTATCAAAAGCATCACATTCGAGAAGCTTGTAGATGAAGAAGCTATCTGGGTTGGCGCTACTACCACTCATCTCATTTATAATTTCTTCTTCGGTAACCCCGTTGGAAGCCAATATATCAAGATTGACGGCCACATAATCTTCTCCGCTTCCGGCCATACCTTCTTTTACGACCATTCTACCATCTGGATGATTTTTGTCCCAAACCATAACGTCTTGTGGGCCGTCAAACCACATTGCGTGGTATCCTTCTATATCGCCTTTTGCGTCGCGAATAATGTTGCCTTCGAATTTTTCGCGGTAACTCATCATGTATTTCATGAGCTCTTTGGCGTCGGCACCGCGCTTGATGAATTCCGCAAGATTTTTACTAATATCGTTTGGAGTGAAAGTTTGGGCAATTTCTGTAATATTAAAACTTTTTTGTGCTAGGACATCAACAGGGCTAATATTAAATGCACCATAATCTTCAAATGGTCCCGGATCGTAAGCCCCTGAACAGAATATCTTTGACAATAATTTTTGTCGATCAACTCCCGCTTCAAGCAACGCCACACCATCAAACTTACCGTATTCAGAATCTATAAACTCATTTGCATTAAGTGGTTGGCAATTTTCTAAAATTGCTTCGTCGCTAATACCAAGAGATTTCATTTCGGAAACATGGTGCGAAATATACATTGTTCGAGAGTCTGATCCGCCTGATCTGTATGTATCCCACCTGTCGACGATAGTTTGGAGAATTTTATCGGGATTTTCAATTTTGAAGGTTTCTTCACTATCGTCTTTTGCGCAGAGGTTGTATCGTTCTGCTCGCTTAATAAGCTCGAATGGGTTGGAATATTCAAAGACTAGGCTTTCAACTGCTGAGAGCCTTGTTTCTTTGAAATCATCGTTCATTCTTGTGAAATCGGTATTCACGATGGTTTCGAAGTGGTCGTCTACCATTTCTGCTAGTCTTTTTTGTGCTTCTGCTACTAATTCTGGTCTGCCAGCTTCAAGAAAATCATCGATGGATTCTTTAGCAAATATCATTCTAGATACTAATGTGCCACGATAAATTTCTGCATAGCGTTCATCTTCGGAATTTTCCATATCAGAATTAAACTCATTTAGACCAGCTTCGAGACCGACCAAAATATCGTTGGCCCTTTCTTCGTTGACGACATGGCCGTTGTATAATAAGCGTTCGGTAACGGGATTACTTTCTTGGCGAAGAAAATCTTTTTGCT
The DNA here is from genome assembly GCA_017511965.1 of Candidatus Saccharimonadota bacterium. Lineage (GTDB taxonomy): Bacteria > Patescibacteriota > Saccharimonadia > Saccharimonadales > Saccharimonadaceae > Nanosyncoccus. The sequence goes on along the minus strand of JAFWHT010000023.1, from coordinate 1,939 downwards.
CTTGGGATAGTTCGCCACCATTGGCACGTAGGGAGATGATATTTCTTAAAGCCTCGGCATCTTCTGGAGAAGAGGATTCGCTAAAATATTGTTCGGCGATGATGGAGATTGTGTTTTTTGCGTCTTTGGCTCTGATAACATCTTCCTCATAACCTGCATCCATTATTTTAGCTGCTTTGTCATATTCTCCATCCGCTTCGAATCGTGCGCTTAGATTCGCCACTTGTCCTAATCTAAATTTGCGGTCATTTCTTTTGGATTCAAGCTTTGTCTCACTATCATCGATGCCAAACTCTGCAGCTATTTCGGGGGCGTATCTCCATTCATCTTTAGTAAAGCCCTCTCCATAGTATTGCTCATCGAATAGCGCATTAGCGTTAAATAAATCTACCAATGAAATATTATTCTCTAACAAAACGCCATAACTATCTGATTTTAGAATATCTAGGATATCTTTTTCGTCGCAGAAGCTAAATAATACTCCTAAATCTTCCACTTGCCTTTCTTCTGGAGATTTTTCGCCATTTTGGGCGTTTTGTTCACCGGCAAAAGGCACTTCGCTAGCGATGTCTTCGTATCCGCTGGGTTGACCATCTTCGGGATTTGTTTGATTAGCGATTTCTGGGTTCATAAATATCCTTTTAAGTTTAAGCTCTATATATATGATACCCCCCCCCCCCGAATTTTGTCAAGCCGGTTTCTTAAAATGCCTTGACTTAGATTTTTTAAGATTTTTGTGGATTTTTTGTTTTGTGGGCGTATAATTATAAGCATAAGAACTAAATAATCTAATAATCGAGAGGAGGTTAAAAAATGTGTACAGGCGTGAGGTTTAGTGACGATGCGGGAAATATGTATTTTGGGCGGAATTTGGATTGGTCGGTTGGGTATGGTGAGAAGGTGGTTTTGACGCCGAGAGGTTATAAATACAACACGGCGTTTCTTGGGGAGAACACGGCGAATCCGGCGGTGATTGGGATGGGGATTATCGTGGAGAATACGCCGCTTTATTTTGACTGCGCGAATGAGAACGGGCTGGCGATTGCGGGGTTGAATTTTCCGGGTTATGCTGCCTATGCGCCGGATGCGGTTGAGGGCAAAACCAATGTTGCGGCGTATGAATTTCCGCTTTGGGTGGCACGAAACTTTTCGACAGTTGAGGAGGCGAAGAAGGCATTGAAGGACGTCGCGATTGTGGCGAAACCGATTAATGATGAGTTCCCTGTTTCGGAGCTACATTGGATTATCGGCGACGCGAAGGAGTCGATTGTGGTTGAGTATACCGATAGGGGGATGGAGATTTTTGAGAATCATGTTGATATTTTAACAAATCAGCCGGGGTATGCGTGGCATCAGGAGAATTTGCGCAATTACATGAACTTGTTCCCACAGATGCCGAAAGAGGTGAAGTGGAACAAGGCGGTGATGAAGCCTTTTGGTACGGGGTCTTTGCTTCGGGGTTTGCCGGGCGGGTTTTATTCGACAGACCGGTTTATCCGCGTGGCGTATTTTAATACGCATTATCCGATGCAATCTGACGAGGCGACAAATGTTTCGCGGTTGTTCCATACTTTAACCGGCGTGGCGATGATTGATGGCGGAGCGGCGATGGCAGATGGGCAGTATGAAAAGACGATTTATACGGGCGGATATTCGACACGGACGAAGACGTATTATTATAATACCTATGAGGACCCGGCGATTGTGGCAGTACCGATGAGTGATTTTGACTTGGATTCGAGCGAGCTGGCGCAGAAGTAAGCAGAGCGGAATAGATTTTTAAGCGGAAGTGGTATTCTGAGTTTTACAGAGGCGAAAATGTTGATGCTTTAATTTTAGGGGGTTGGGGGTGCTCAAACTCAAACAGATCGTGGACACTTCCTATTGTAGAATAGTTATATAACAACACTAACTAATATCTACAAAGGAGGATATTTAT
>JAFWHT010000022.1 GCA_017511965.1 Candidatus Saccharimonadota bacterium | reverse complement strand
TCCCACTCCCGCAATCATTTGAAGAGAGTATAATTTTGAGAGTGGGCAAAAAGGTGAAGGATACGCCTATGTCTGAAGAATAGGAAAGAGCAGAGACACTCGGCGAATAAATAAAGCTAAGAAGACTAAGAAGAGATATGTTAAGAAGAGCAAGAACTATATATATATATATATAGGATTGGCTGTTGGTCTTAACTCTCATGGTTATATTATACCACAAGAATTTAAATTCAAATAATTTTTTCTAAAACTTTTTTGACTTTTTTGATATCTTCTGGACGATTATGTAACCCAAGCGAAAAACGCACCAACGGCGGCAACCCTAAAACATGATCTAGATAATAATGGGCGCAAAAATATCCCGTCCGCGCCATAATCCCCTCACGCGAGAGCGCGCTTCCCAGCAAATGTGAATCCACCCCCTCGACATAAAACGAAATCGTCGGATTTGGCTCTTTGTTCACTAAATGAACCTTTTCTGAATTTGCTAAAAATTCATACAGCTCTTTCGCATTATTCTCCAGATTTTTCCAATCGGATTTTTTAAGGCCAGAAATCCAATCAAGCGCCGTACCAAGCCCGATAATCTCACCCCAAGCCTGAAGCCCAGACTCAAAACGCGTATAGCGATGCTCTTTTCCTTCTGCGCTGAGTTTATACGAATCCTTTAAAACATCATCAACCATCCCCCCGCCAATAAACCCAACTTCTAAATCTTTTGCAAGCTCGTCTCGCCAAACCATCACCCCCAGCGACGGCGCGTAAAGTTTATGCGCCGAAAAACAAATCGCATCCACTTCAACCCCACGCAAAACATCAACAGAGTGCGCCATCGCCTGCGCCGCATCGATAATAATAATCCCGCCCGCCTTATGAACCGCCTTTACGACCTCTTTGATATTTAAAAGTTTTCGCCCGTCAAAATTCGCCGCACAGTTTATAACTACAACCGCGTCGGCAAAATCGTAGGCGCTTATATCAATTGTCCCATTGTCGTTTCTCTTCATTACCTCGCGCGGGATACCTAGCCGTTTTGAATTTGCCATCGTGGATAAAAACGGCGAATTATGTTCAATCTCGCTCGTCATGATTTTTGAAAACCGCCCCGGACAAATTTGCGACAAAATCAAATTAATCCCGTAAGTCGTATTTAAAGTAAACGAAACCGTATACTTTCGCGCCGATAATTTCAAAAATTTTAAGACCTTCTCTCGCGTCGCCTCAACTTTTTCGTCCGTAATCATTCCCCATTCATATTTTACGCGCTCGCCACAAGAATTATGTTTTGTATAATAGTCCTCGACCGCCTTTATCACACACCTCGGCCTAAGACTCTGGCACGCGCTATCAAGATATACCTCCCCCTCGCCTAAATAATCAAAATCATTCATATTTTTATTATAACCTATATTGACTTTTTAGTAAAAATATGATATAATGGAAGTATCACATTCATGCTTATCTGTGTATACAGATAGGTCGCACCTTTTCAGAAAGGAGGTATTCGTATGAATACCAATGGAAGAAGATACGAAATCGTTAACGGGCCAAACAAGGATAGCATCTTGGACTCTTTTAAGTATGCCTTCACTAAGAATGTCGATATTCCACTGACATTCGAAATCGTCATAAGATATTTGATGCCGCCATCACATCCATCGGCAGGCACTTATATGCCAGGAGAGATTCGCAATGCGAAAATCCATAGCGTGGCACACGAAGATGGCTCCGGTGAGAGTTTTAATCTCTCTGGGTGTTGCGAAAGCGATGATGAAATTCAAGGAATATGGGAGCCTTTCAGGTTCCAAGCGTATTATCATACCAAGACCCGCAAGGGGTACATTATCATAATCGACAAATAACTCCCATTTCAGTTCTCCTTTCATACATGCCCGGGCTATCCTCCAGCCCGGGCAATTTTTTGCATAAAAAAATAAAACCTAGTTTCCTAGGTTTTATTTATATACAATTAGCTAACTTTAAGTTTTACGCGAGCTCTACAGTCGCACCAGCTTCTTCGAGCGCTTTTTTCATCGCTTCGGCGTCGTCTTTAGCAACCTTTTCCTTAACGGTAGCAGGAGCACCGTCAACGATCGCTTTCGCTTCGCCAAGACCCAAACCGGTCGCTTCTTTTACAGCCTTGATGACTGCAATCTTTTGCGCACCAGCGTCTTTCAAAACGACATCGTATTCGCTTTTGCCTTCATCGGCAGCAGCTTCGCCGCCCGCAGCAGGACCCGCCGCAACTGCAACCGCAGCCGCCGCTGGCTCAATGCCGTATTCGTCCTTAAGGACATTTTTTAATTCGTTTACTTCGAGAACGGTTAATTTAACCAATTCCTCGGCTAATTTCTTAATATCTGTAGCCATTTTAATTCCTTTCTAGTTTATAATTTATAAGTTACTAATTTGCGTGTGCTTCCAAACCGGAAATAATCCCGGAAAGTCCGCCAGAAAGTCCAGAAATCGAATCTGTGACTGGCGAAAGAAGTTGAGCAATGACCTGTGCGATAAGCTCGTTTTTGCTCGGCATCGCTGCGAGCGCTTTAATCTCATCGGAACTTAGAGTATTTCCAAGATCCGAGAACCCACCAACGAGATCCAAAGCATCATGTTCCTTTGCGAAATTCGCGAGGACTTTTGCCGGCGCAACTTCGTCTTCCGACGAAACTGCATAAAGAAGCTGACCGGTAAGCCCGGTTGTATCAGTATCTTTATAAACCGCAATTTGCCCCATCGCAACTTTCACCAAACGGTTTTTAACAACTTTGATTTTAACGCCAGCTTCGCGCGCTTGCTTTCGAAGTTCTTGAAGTTCAGCAACGGTCAAACCTTGATATTTGGCAAAAACCGTCGTCTTCGCGCTAGATAAAAGCTCAGTCAAATCAGCAACCAATTCGTTCTTTTTTTGCTTACTAATCGCCATAAAAGTTCCTTTGGTTTTAGATTGATATTTAGTTAGCTAATTGTTAAATAGCGTCACCAAATAAATTTATAAGAAAATTCCTCGGCGACATAATTAAGGTTTCCCCGTCGCTGTCTTTGGTAACTTCTCTAATTATATCAAATAAAACTCAAAAAGTCTAGTCGTAATCTCTAAAATATCAAATTAAAAATCGACCCTTATACTTGACTTTTTATAAAAAATATGCTACAATTTTAAATAATTGGACTATCTACTGCTAGTAGGGCACATTAAAAGGAGGGTAGAACAGATATGATCAGACTGCTAATTGTAATTATAGTAATAGGGATATTGTTGAAGTTGAATAGTTGGGAGGATTATCGTGGCGAAGGCGGAGGTCTCAGAAGCCTCTTCGGAGGCACCTTAATCTTTGTAGGATTATCCTACCTTACCCTCATAGGGCTATACGCCCTTGTCTCGGTCATCTAGTTTCCTTCGGGGTGCTGTTCCAGGCGCCCCTTTTTCTTGCTCTAGCTACTACGTTTTGTGGTTGAAAACTGGAAAATTGCCCCAATTACCGCAATGCCGATAAGAAGCGGAAAATAAAACACCTCTTGATTTAAGCTCGCCAAAACTAGGATAGTTGTCGTAATTGCGTATGAGCCTGCTCCAGCCGTCGCCAGAATTATCGCCGGTTTCATTAATTGAACCGCTACCCCGCCTGCAATCGCCCCAACAATCGCGCCAATCGCTAGCGTCAACCAATCTGTCCCAAAATACTGCACCGTAATCGCCATAACAAGAAAAAAACAGATTAACGATACGCAAAGTTTTTCAACCGTAAATCCAAGCATCCCCATCAAAACCCCACCCGCAATTGGCAACAAAACATCTTTATATAATGTTGTATTGACTACCTCTGGTAATAAATGCATGATATTTGGCAAAAGTAGCGTCATTAAATGCCAGCCCAAAATAAACCAAACGATAAAAAATGCGATTTTTTTAATTCTGTAACCGAACAAAAGCACCGCCAGCCCCAGCCCAGCCGTTATCAATAACTCATAATTTTCCATAAGTATTATTATAACACTAAATAGTATTAAAAAGAAACATTACGACGAGCCAACAGTCAAAAATACAACGGCCAAACCTTCTTTTTCTTTTTTAAGAGCATAATGAGATTTAGACCAGATTTGTTTGTTGTAATTTTTATCAACTTAACAATGAAAAAATGTCCCAAATTTAAGGACATTTTTTCTTGCCTTATGTTGTAAAAATTACAATAAACAAGTCCCGCTCTTAAAAAGAAAAAGAAGGTTTAATTGTAATTATTTTCAACTTGTATCGAAGGCCCCATCGTTGTCGTAATATAAACCGACTTTACAAAAGTACCCTTAAGCGAAGCTGGCTTTTGAGACTTTAGACTTTCAAAAAACGCTTCGGCGTTTGCAAGTAATTTATCTACTCCAAACGAAACCTTACCAACTCCAATATGAACGATTGATTGTTTGTCAACGCGGTATTCAACTTTCCCCGCCTTCGATTCTTTAACTGCTTTTTCAACGTCCATCGTTACGGTACCAGCCTTTGGATTTGGCATTAAACCTTTCGGACCGAGCACTCGTGCGTATTTTCCGAGTTTCGGCATATAAGCTGGCGTCGAGATTAAGATGTCAAAATTAATTTCGCCTTTATCAAGCGCTTTCAAAAACTCTTCATCTTCCGCAATATCAGCACCAGCCGCTTTTGCCGTCTTACAAACATCAAGCGGTGCAAAAACTGCTACACGAACCGTTTTGCCGTTTCCGTTTGGCAAAACAATCGTCGTACGAATGTTTTGATCGGCCTGGCGCGGATCAACTCCGAGTCTAGCGTGCACCTCAACCGACGCGTCAAATTTCGCCGGATTGGTTTTAATCGCAAGCTCAACCGCCTCTTTTAAGCTGTAAGCCTTATCTTTTTCAACCAATTTTGCCACTTCTTGGTATTTTTTACCACGGCGCTCTAGTCTCGGTCGCACCTTTGGCGCTGCACCTTTCGGTTTTACCACCGCATCGGCCGCTTTTCGCTCGGCCTTTTTTGCCTGGCGCTCTTCCTCAGCTTTAACTTCTTCGATGTGTTTCTTTGATTTTTTACCAGATTTCGCAAAAGTCTCCTCTTTTACTTCAGTAGCCTCAACGACTTCTGGCGTTTCAACAACTTCCGTTGCCTCAACGACTTCCTCTGGTTTTTCAATTTTCTCGGCTTCTTTTTTAGCCATAATTTCCTTTCTGTGGTACAAGCGGGTAAAACCCTCCCAACTATTAAATAACCTAATAATTATACCAAAAACTCTAGAAAAAAGCAAGAAAATGGGGAGCCGAACGGCTCCCCGATGTGTGGTGGGTAGATTATGGTGTTGCAGTATTAGAAACTGCCGAGGGAGACTTAGCCGTTTTCGGCATGAGAATGCCGAGTATTCATACTGCAGTTCCGACAATAATTCGGATCAATACTCCCGGCGCCACCCTTCTTTTGATGAAGGTGGCTAATCTCATATCT